>JBEVHL010000593.1:0-10216 GCA_040511255.1 Mycobacterium sp.
AGCAGGGTCAGTTGGGTGGCTGTGCTCGCCAGCGACTCCGACCAGTTCGCTTGGAGCGCAGCCAGTTCGGTGAGCTCAGAGGATCGCCGGTCGACGGCGTGTGCGATGAGCCGGATGCGCCGCTCGACGTCAGCGGTGGTCAACGACAGGGGATCGGACGCGGAGACGACCAGCAGCTCGGCCATTTCGGGTGGGCCCGTCGCCCCGGCCTCGTCAAGCCGGGCCTGGGGAGCGGCCAACCCGTTGGCGACCAGCGAGTCGATCGCATCCACCGCGTCGAGGAACTCGGCCACCACCGGATAGCCGGCGCGCATCCGCTCCGCGAGTTCGGTGAGGCCGACATAGTCAACGGTTTCCCCCGCACTGGTGATCACCCGTTGCGCCAACGGGATCCGGCGGCGCGCCACTTCCAACGGACGGTCGCGCAGCCAGCGGGTCAACTCGGCGCGGTCGTCGTCGGTCGGCTTACCCCGCCGGGCGCGTACCGCACGGGCAGACTCCAGGATAGACGTCATGCGCCCGAGGTCCTCCCACAGCTGCCCGAGAGATTGCTGCACCACCGCCCATCGTTGCGCGGTCACGCCCGTCGGCGGAAAGCTCCGTAGGTGCTCCCGGCCCGGGTGGCTGTCCAGTTCGAGCAACGTGGCGGTGATGGCAGCGACTTCAGTTGCCCGCGAATCGAGTTCGCGGTCAATCTGATCGGTGTCCAGCACGGCCATGGTCAGTCCCGGTACCGCGCGACAGGCGGGCCGGGGGAGGGCCCAAGACTGCGGAGGTTGTTGTCATACAGGCGTTCCCAGGTGCCGTCCGCGCGGATCTGGGCGAGCACCCCGTTGACGAACCGGACCAGATCCTCGTTCGCCTTGTTGACCCCGACGCCGTAGGGCTCCAGGCCCATGCTCGCACCGACCACCGCCAGGTTCGGGTCCTGCACCGCCAACCCGGCGAGAACCGCGTCGTCGGTGCTGACCGCGTCGACCTGACCCTGCTGCAGCATCACCAGGCAGTCGGTCCAGCTACTCACCCCGATCACCGTCGGCGCCGGATTGAGCTCGAACAACGCAGGCAGCGACGTGGTGCCGTTGACCGAACACACGCGCCTATCCGAAAGTGCTGCGGGAGAATCGATCCCCGAACCTTTGGTGACCAGGACCTTCTGGTTGGCGACGTAGTAGGTGCTGGAGAAGGCGACCTTCTCCGCACGGGCACAGGTGATCGAATAGGTCCGCACCACCAAATCGACCTTGCCCTGTTGCAACTCCGATTCCCGTTGGCTGGGGTTGATCACTTTCAGCTCGATCCGGTTCGGATCGCCGAAGATGGCGCGCGCGATCTCGTGGGCCAAACCGATGTCGAATCCCTCCAGCTCACCCGTCGTCGGATTCCGTGAGCCGAACGGATAGGAGTCCTGGTCGACACCGACGATCAGCCGTCCGCGGTCGGCGATCGCCGCCATCGTCGAACCCGGAGGCATCACGCCCGGCTGCGGCAACGGGCCGGGACGCAGGCTGGCTTCCCGATCACAGTCGTTGGCTGCGGCGGCGGGCACGGAGGTGACCATCAGTGCGCCGGCGGGTTGGGCGTCGACCGGGCTGACCGACACCGCAGGCGCGGGACTCGACGACGGTCCGCACCCGGAAATGAGGGTTATTACCAGTAGCACCAAGACTATTCGTGGGCTCACAGGAATTCCTTGAGCCTTGGCCACAACCCGACCACCGTCGCCGCCGCTGCCGCCGTCATCAGCACGAGCGTCCCTGTCGGGCTCCACGCGAGCCAGGTACCTGCCACCGAAACCTGTTCGCGCACTGCGGCTCGGCTCTGTTCGATCTGATCCCGCAGGCTCGTTTCGACAGCGGCGAACTGCGCGGTGGAGGCCGTCGGATCGGGACCGATGGCCTGAGCCACGGCAGCGTTGTAGTCGCTGTTCTCGTAGAACTGCACCTGCTTGCGGTGACTGACCTGCCAGGCGGTGACCGCGTCGGTCACGGTCAGTTCCTCGAGATGGTCGGTGAAGGCCTGCTCGCCGGCGGTGATGTCGCCGCGGGCGATCAGCTCGAGCGTCTCGTCCGTCCTGGCCTGCTGGGCGGCGATGCGCGCTTCCGCGAGCTGCTGGAACGAGGTTGCCTGCCTGCGGCTGTCGGCGATGGCACCGGCGGCCGCACCCGTGGCCACCAGCATCCACGCCCCGGCCAGCACCACCGTGGCCGCAGCGATGACGAGCCCGATGTTGAACTGCCGGTTGCTGCGGCGAAAGACGACCACCGAGGCGATGCCGACGGCCGCCAGCGACACCCCCGTCAGTACGACGCTCACGACCGGTGTCGACCCGACGGCACGCTGATCGGCGTCGAGGGTGGCCAGGTCGCGGGTGAAGATGCGTTCCGCTCCCGGCAGCATCGTGGTCTGCATCAGCGACGATGCTTCCCGCAGATAACCGCCGCCGACCACGAACCCCTGCCGGTTGTTCGCCCGCGCCGATTCGACCAGGCCGGTGTACGCCGCCAATTGTGCGGTCAGGTCGGCGGCGGCTTGACGGGTGGCCGGGTCCGGGGCGCCCGACGTGACGTCGGTCAGCGCGGCGGCGGCATCGGCCAGGGCCTGCTGGTATCGGACTCGCACCGCGGAGCTGTCGTTGCCGGAGAGGAACTCTGCAGCGGCGACGGCGTCGGCGGCGGACAGCGCCGCGTACAGGTTCTGGGCGGCGTACGCCAATGGCTCGGAGCGGTCGAGCACCGCCTGACTCTTGGCGATCCGGCCGTCCAGCTCCGCCCCGGCCACGACGCCGGTGACCACGCACAACGTCGCGACGGTGACCGCCACGATGCCGACAACACCGGGGGTGGTGCGGGCGAACCGCCGCATCCAGGCCGTGGATTCTCGCGTGTCGAGCGTGCGCGGAGACCCCATATGACCACCCCTGACCCCTTGCCGAAATAATAACCGCACAATCCGGCCGCGGCGGCAAACTGACGTGGTTCTTCCGCAACTTGGTAGAACTTGCAAAGACCTGACCGGCGCGTGCCGAAAGTCCTACGCTGCGAGCCATGTCAATCGACCGTGCCGGTGTTCTCGTCGGCGGCATCCGCCTTGCGTCAGGTGTCCAGTTCCTGGTCGACCCGGTGCGCGCCGACCGATTGTGGGGCACCAAGCAGGAGGCGACCGGCCAGGCCCGATTGCTGCTGCGCTCGATGGGTTACCGGGATGCCCTGATCGGCGGACTGCTCACCGCGGCGGCGCTGCGTGGCCGAAACACCCGCGGCTGGTTCCTGGCGTCCGGCGGGGCCGATGCGTCCGACCTGCTGGGCGGGCTCAGTGTGCACGATCAGCTGACCCGCTCCCAGCAGGTGGTCGGCCTCGGTGGGGCGATCGTCGGGATCGGGGTGGGGTTGTGGGGCGCGTTGCGGCGCGGGCCGCGCCAGGTGGTCGTCGAAATACCCTCCTAGGGAACGTGTTCAGAACCAGCCGTGACGTTTGGCCCACAGCAGCAGCGCGGTCGACAGCACCACCATCAGTGCCACGGCGAGCGCAATCGCCGTCCACTGCGTCTGCTGATTGACGATCAGGTTCATGCCCAGCACCGATGACACTGCGGTGATGGGTGCGGTGACGGCCGCGATCATCGCCAACCGCTCGGCGGCGACAGTCACCTTGGTGGTGGTCTTGGCCTGGTAGAACTCGATGGTGCCTTGCAGATACTCCTTCTGGGTATCGGCGACCACCGACATCCGATGGAAGCGGTCGACGGCGTCCTCCAGCAGCGACTGCCCGTGTCCCGCCCCGAACGCCTCGATGGTGACCATCCGGCCGCACACCTCGCGGGTCACCGCGGCGATGGTGCTGACGGTGAGCAGGCCGTGTCGCGTCCAGAACAGTTCGTCCAGAAACGATTCGGCGTTGCCGAGGTGGCCGCCACTGACTTTCTGCTCGAGATCCCAGACTTCTTTGGTGAGTTCGGTGGTGTAGGTGCGCATCCGGAGGATCAGCGCGGCGAGCAGAGCGTGGGAGAGCTCAAAGGCGTTGACGGGCTGTAGCTTTCCGCTGTTGAGCCGGGACAGTACGCTGTTCACCTCGATCATCGCCGAGGCCTGTTCGACGGCCGGGTTGAGCGGGCCGTGCAGCGTGACCAGATAGCGCTCACCGATGAACTGGTCGAGTTCGACGTAGTGCACGTGCCCGCCCGCGCCGGGTTGTGGCGCGAACAGCACCAGGAACAGGTGGTCGTCGTACCGGTGCAGTTTGGGTACCTGGTTACGGTTCGCCGAGTCCGCGACGGCCAGAGGGTGGAACCCGAAGGTAGTGCTCAGCACCTCTTCGGCTTGTTCACTCCACACCGGGACATCGACCCAGACCAACCCGTCGGTGCGGGCCAGCAGAGTGGTCAGCTCGGCGACGTCGTACAGCTTGACGCCGGCAGCGGAAATGAAACGGACGTCCAAGTCGGCCTCCTCGATGCGCTCTCAGCGCGAACAGCTTAGGCGTAGCAGCTGATTTCCATGCTGTCGTCGCCACGCACCGGGAAGCTCACGCCCACATAGCCGTTGGCGGGGTCGCGAACGTGGTCCAGGTACGGCTTCGCATCGGCCATCTCGGTGTTGTCGGCGACCACCAGGGTGCCTACGGACAGCTTGGGCTCGAGCAGTTTGAGCACCGGAAGGTAGAGCTCCTTCCAGCCGTCGAGCAGGACGAAGTCGACCGGCCCGTCGATGTCGGCCAGGGTGCTCAGGGCGTCGCCGGGCAGGATGGTGATCAGGTCGGCCAGCCCGGTCTCGGTGAAGTTCGCCTGTGCCGCGGCGACTTTGGCGGTGCTCAGCTCGGTGGTGACCAGCCGGCCGCTGCCGTTGTCGCGCACCGCCGAGGCCAGATGGATGGCCGAGATACCCATCGACATGCCGAATTCGACGACTATCGCCGGCCGGGCTGCCCGCACCAGGGCATACAGCAGCCGTCCGGCGTTGGGCGTGACCGGCATGTAGACATCGCTGAGTGCGTCGGCGCGGTCTTGCGCGCTGGCGGTCGCGAGTCGGGCGAAGTCCCCGCTGCGGTTCCGCAGGGCGGGCATCTGCGCGTCGGCTTCGGCGTACATCCGAGCGAGAGCCGCCGCGACCCGCTCATCGTCCAAGGTGATGGTCATGGGATGCCACGTTAGGCCGCGAGGCTGAGAGCCAGGCTTGCCGATAGTGAGACCCGCCGGAGATTCGTGCTCTAAACTGAGCGAGTGCACAGCATAGGTATCTCGTGAAGGCAGCCCCCTTCGCCTACCACCGCCCAGACACCATCGAGGAAGCCACCGAGACGCTCGCCTACTACGGCGACGACGGAAAGATCCTGGCCGGTGGTCAAAGCCTGACGGCCCTGTTGGCGATGCGGTTGACCCACTTCGAGAACCTCATCGACATCTCCATGGTCGAGGAACTCAAGGGTGTCCAGGTGCGTGACAACACCGTCTGGGTCAAGGCCGCCACCACGCATGCCGCGGTAGGTAACGACGCCGACGTCGCGCTCGGCGTACCGCTGCTGACCCGGGTGACCCCGCACATCGGGCATTTCCAGATCCGTAACCGTGGAACGCTTGGCGGGGCCGTCGCGCACGGCGATCCGGCGGGGGAGTTCCCCACGGTCGCGCTGACGCTGGACGCCGACATCGAAGCGACCTCGATGACGGGCACCCGCCACATCCCGGCCACGACATTCTTCACCGGACTGTGGGAGACCTCCCTGGAGCCCGGCGAGATCGTGACCGCCGTCGGTTTTCCGGTCTGGGGTGCGCGCAGCGGGTTCGGCTTCCACGAATTTGCCAGGCGGCACGGCGATTTCGCCATCGCCGGCGCCACGGTCGCCGTGCAGCTCGACAGCGACGACAAGGTCAGCCGGTGCGGTATCGGCCTGCTCGGCCTGGGCTCCACCCCGTTGCGGGCCGCCGCCGCCGAAGCCGAGGTTCTGGGCCGCGCCGTCACCGAGCTGAGCGCGGATGACATCGGCGCACTGGCGATGAGCACCCTCGACGACGTGCCCAGCGACCAGCAGGGTTCGGCGCACTACCGCAAGAGAGTCGGGGCGGCCATGGTGGCCCGGGCATGGAACCAAGCCTCCGCAGAGGCGCAAGGAGGGGCCATCGATGCATGAGCTGCCGATCGAGATGACCGTCAACGGCCGCGCCGTCGAGCATGCGGTGGAACCGCGGATGACGCTGGCCGACTTCCTGCGGGAACGCTGCGGCCTGACCGGCACCCACCTGGGTTGCGAGCACGGCGCCTGCGGAGCGTGCACGGTGCTGCTCAACGGCGACGCGGTGCGCTCGTGCCTGATCTTCGCGGTGCAGGCACACGAGATGGAGGTCGACACCGTCGAAGGTGAGGCCTCCGAAGCAGGTGAGCTGTCTACCGTGCAGGCTGCGCTACGCGAGTGCCACGGGCTGCAATGCGGTTTCTGCACACCGGGTTTCGTCATGTCGATCACCGCATTGCTCCGCGACAACCCGCAGCCCACCGACACCGAGATCCGCGAGGGCCTGTCCGGGAACTTCTGCCGGTGCACGGGCTACCAGGGCATCGTCAACGCCGTGCACCTGGCGGCCGATCAGTTGGCGGGCGTCCAGCTACCTGCGGGCAGCACCACGACGTAAGGCCGGCGCGGCCCGCTGAGCAGCTTGCCCAGCAGCACGCCGACCACCAGCCCGCCGACCACCGGCAGGGCGCGTTTGGCCAGGGGTGCGGCGATCACCGACAACAGGTTCAGGTCAGCGTCGGCAGCTTCGGTCTGCGGGGCCGCTGTCGACGTCACCGCTGCGCTCGGGGCCGTCGTCGCCGTTGCGGTACCGGCCTGCAGGTCGGCTTCCAGCCGCTTGGCGAACTGACCGATCAGCTTGCTCGACACGTCGGCCAGCACGCCGCGGCCGAACTGCGCAGCCTTACCGGAGATCGTCAGGTCGGTGGTCAGCACGCAGCTGGTGGCGTCCCCTTCGTCTTTGAGTTCGAGGGTGACTACCGCGGCGGCATTGCCCTGACCGCGGGTCTCCTTGCCGTTGGCCCTGATCACCGCCCGGTGCGCCCCGGCGTCCTTCTCTTTGAACGACGCCTCGCCCTGGTAGGACACCGTGATGGGTCCGACCTTGACCTTGACCGCGCCGGTGAACTCGTCGCCGTCGACGCTGAGCAACTGGGCACCCGGGATGCACGGCGCGATACGCTCGACGTTGGTCAGTACCTCCCACGCCTTGTCGATCGGCACCGGAACCCGAAATTCGTTGAGCAACTCCACTATTGAGCTTCCTTAGCTTTTTCGATGAGGTCGATGATCGTCGACGGGCTGGCCGGCAGCTGGGTGACGGTGACCCCCAGCGGGGCCAGCGCATCGTTGACCGCGTTGATGACCGCCGGTGTGGAGCCGATGGCGCCGCCCTCACCGGCGCCCTTGTAGCCGCCGACCCCGGGTCCTGGTATCTCGACATGGCCGAACTCGATCGCGGGTACCTCGGTGGCCGTCGGCAACAGATAGTCGACGAACGTCGAGGACAACGGATTTCCTTCACCGTCGTAGGCCAGAGACTCCAGCAGTGCGCCGCCGATGCCCTGGACGGTGCCGCCGGCCACCTGTCCTTCGACGACGTTCGGGTTGATCATCGGCCCGACGTCTTCGCTGACGATGTAGCGGGTCAGTGTGACCTGCCCGGTATCGATATCCACCTCGCAGGTGCAGGCGTGGGTTGCGTTGGCCCAGTGGATCATCGACGTGGGCGGGGAGGCGAACCGGGCGGTCGACTCCAACAGTGCCGACGTGCCGGGTGGCAGCTGCTGAGGTTCGTAGTGAGCGCGGTAGGCCAGCTCGGCGAAGCTGACGGATTTCTCGGGATCGGTTCGCACGGTTGCCCGCGACCCGAACAGTTCGATGTCGCCGTCGTCAACGCCGAGGCGGGCCGCAGCCATCGCGATGAGCTGCGTGCGCAGGATCATGCCCGCTTCGTTGACCGCACCCGCGGTCATCGGGGCGCTGCGACTGCCCTGCGTGCCCGCGCCGTACGGGGTGACCGCGGTGTCACCCTGGATGGTGGAGACGTCGTCGATATCGGCGCCGAGCACGTCGGCCGTCAGCTGCACCACCGTGGTCTCGAGGCTGTTACCCGACGAGCCGCCGTTGACGTAGACGTTGATCTTGCCGGTCGGTTCCATGCGCATGGTGCAGCCCTCGGTGCCGAGGTGGCCCGTCGCCGCGCCGGTTGGCTCGATGTAGGCAGAGAAGCCGAGCCCGATGTAGCGGCCCTGCGCCAGCGCTTCGGCCTGTTCCTTCCGGAAGCCTTCGTGGTCAAGGATTTTCACGGCCTGCTCGAAGGTGTCGGCGGGCGCGACGTGGCTGTACGGCATGCCGTTGGGGTTGAAGTACGGCATCTCGTCACCGCGCAGGATGTTGCGCCGCCGCAGTTCGACCGGATCGATGTCCATCTGGCGGGCGGCGATGTCCAGCAGGATCTCCCGCGACAACGTCTCGTACTGCCACGGGCCGCGGTACGCGTGCAGGCCGGCGGTGTTGGAGAACACTGTCTGGTAGTTGAAGCTGGCCTTCGGGACGCGGTAGGGGCCTGGGAAGAACATGCCGATGGCGGCCGTCGTCAATACCGGATACGGCGTCGGATAGGCACCGATGTCCTGCACGAAGTCGATATCGGCGGCCAGGATCTTGCCCTCTTCGTCGAACGCCATCCGAACCGTGCCGTCGACGTGGCGGGACTGCCCGGCCGACATCAGGTTCTCGCGCCGGTCTTCGATCCACTTCAGCGCGCCGGACACCTTGCGGGCGGCCAGCATGATGCACATGTCCTCACGCATCGGGACGACCTTCTGACCGAACCCGCCGCCGGTGTCGCGCATGATGACCCGGACTTTCTGCGCGGAGAGCCCCAGCAGCCGGGCGCAGAACGCACGCAGTTCATGCGG
The DNA here is from genome assembly GCA_040511255.1 of Mycobacterium sp. Classification (GTDB taxonomy): domain Bacteria; phylum Actinomycetota; class Actinomycetes; order Mycobacteriales; family Mycobacteriaceae; genus Mycobacterium. The sequence continues at coordinate 8,931 of JBEVHL010000593.1, forward strand.
CGTCTGGGTGGATGCCCACAGGGTCAGTTCACCCGAGGAGGGCTCCCATTCGACCACCAGCCCGCGGGTCTCCATCGGCACCGGAACATACATCTGTTGGTAGACATGGGCTTTCGCGACGTGTGCAGCCCCGGCGAAGACTTCTTCGTCGGGCGGCATCCCGGCCATGCCGCCTGCGACATTGTCCGGATAGGTGTCGTGTACCGCGACCTCGGAAGTGCCTGCGGTCCGGAAATCGGCCAATGCGGGCAGCGGCTGGTAGTCGACCTCGACGCGGTCGACAGCGTCCTCGGCCAGGTAGCGGCTCTCGGCGATCACCAGCGCGATCGGATCGCCGACGAATTTGACCTCGCCTTCGGCCAGCGGCGGGCGCGGGGTGTCGGCGATGTCCTTGCCTGCAACCGCGTGCCAGGCCTCTTTGGCGTCAGGGTTGAGATCAGCGGCGGTGTAGACGGCGTGCACCCCCGGCATGGCCAGCGCGGCGGACGCGTCGATGCCGATGAGCGTGGCGCGGGCGTACTGGCTGCGGACGAAGCAGGCGTGCAGCATGCCGGGCCGCATGATGTCGTCGACAAAGGTGCCGTGGCCGGTGAGCAGACGGGTGTCCTCGACGCGAGCCATCCGGGTACCTGCGTAGCGGGCCGCCACAGTCTCCGTCATAAACGATCTCCCATCCGTCGACCGCAGCCATGCTAAGCGATCGCACAGCATGACGGAAGTGAATGGTCGTCGACACCCCGGCCATTAGGTTGAGCCGATGTCCGCCCTGATCGTGATGACCGAGGCCGTCGTGAGTGAACAGGTGCCTGCGAGTCCTGCCGAGGTGCGGGCGTTCTACGTCGACCTGGACAACATCAAGGAGCTACACCCGCTGGTGGTGTCGGTGCGCACGGTGTCGCGACGGGAGACGGCCGACGGGTACGTGCAGACCTACCGCGTGGCCGATCGCATCCCGCTGGGACCGTTCATGCTGCCGATCAGCTACCAGGCCACACTGACCGTGCCCGCATCCGGCGATGTGCTGGCCGATTCCCGGCAGTTCCCGCAGGTGCGACTGCACACCGTGGTGTCGTTCGAGGCAGTCGGCGGCGGCACCCACCTGACCGAGCGGATGCGGATCGCCGCGCCGCGCCCGTTGGCGGCGATGACGGTACGGGAGGCCGTGACGGCGCATCGCGCCATGCTGGCGGGTATTCGCGACCGGTTCAGCTAGCGGTCAGGGCGACACCCGAGCCCTCAGTCGCGGGATTTGAGGCCGACCGCGTGCCGCAGCTGCGCCAGGAACT
>JBEVHL010000594.1:0-3249 GCA_040511255.1 Mycobacterium sp.
GGGTCAGCATCGTCGGCCGTCCCGCGCTGCCGGGGCCAGCCTTCTCCGAGCTGGTGAAGCGATGCGCCCAGCCGGGGGTCGGCGAGGTCCGCGCACTCGGTTCGGCCGCGGGCTTGGTCATCAGTGCGTCGTGGGCGGCGCACCGCAGGCGACGTTGGACCCAAGGGCCCGTTGCGCTTTCGCGATCATCGGACGCGGCGCGCCTGGCCGCCGTCGTCGTGGTCGAACCAGAGTCGGTGGGGCTGACCGCGGTGGAGCCGGACGCCGACCTGTCGTGGTGAGTGCGCAGTCAGGACTCATCTCGCGGCCGGAGGAACTCCACCTGCCGGTCGGTCAGTAGCGGTCGGATCTGACCGACCACCAGCTCCTGGTAGTGGGCCGAGTTGAGGTGTTCGTCGAGTGCGGCGCTGTCGCGGTAATGCTCTACCAGCAGCAGCGTGGTGGGATCACCCAGCGCTTGAAAGGCCTCGTAGCCCAGACATCCCGGTTCGGCCAGCGATTGCGGCGCCAGGGCCGCCACGTGGGCGAGTACCGCGGCCAGGGAGGCGTCGGAGGTTTTCCAGTGGGCGACCACCACGACGGGTTCCGGTGACCCCATCAACGCCGCCTGAGGGCATCGACCAGGGCCTCGCCGACCAGGGCCCCCGACTGCGGGTTCTGACCGGTGATCAGGCGCCCGTCGACGACGAGCTTCGGCTGCCACGGGTCCGTCGCCGTGTAGATCGCACCTTCCGCGCGCAACGCGCCCTCGAGATCGAAGGGCACGTCGTCCTTGGCATAGCCGTCTTCTTCGGCCTTGGAGAACGAGGTCAGGTTGCGGCCCTGCACAAATGGCGTCCCATCGTCGAGGGTGACCCCCAGAAATGCCGACGGGCCATGACAGACGGCGGAGACGATCAGGCCGGCGTCCCAGGCGCGGATGACCACGGACTGCACTTCCGGGTTGCCGGTGATGTCGACCATCGGACCGAGACCGCCCGGGATGAACACCGCGTCGTAATCGAGCACGTCGACTTCCGACAGCTTGCGGCTGCGAGACAGCCGCCGGTAGGCCTTGCTACCGAGGAACTCCGTCTGTGTGGAATCCTCGCCGTCGAATCCGTCTTCTGGCGGTTTGCCGCCCAAGGGTGAGCTGAAGTCGACCGCGATGCCGGCACGGTCCAGGGCTTCGAAGGGGTGGGCGATCTCGGGGAAGAAGAAGCCCGTGGGCCGGTTGTGCGGTCCGATCACCGCGGTGTTGGTGGCAACGAAGAGAACGTAGGGAACGGTCACGGCTCCACTCTCCTCGCCGGAGCCTCGAAAGACACCGTTGGTCGGCGACATTCGCGCGGAATGGGCAACTGGCCGACACGAATGCGCTATCCGGGCCAGCGCGGCACGGGGCGACCTGATAGCGCGACCAGTCGGAGGAGCGCAGGGGCGTGCTCGTCGACGGGTTGTGCCGGCGCGAATTGTCCACTGCGTCGTAGCGCGCCCGCGCGGCGGCGTGCGAAGGCCAGCGCCTCCTCGGTGACATCGTCGGGCAACTGCGCGAGTTGTCCGGTGGCAGTGGCGATGTCCCAGCCATGGATCAGCAGATCGGCCACCCGCAGTGCGAGTCGCTCACGCAGGTGCGCCGGCAGCGCCTCCCCGTCGCCCTCGGCGGTCAGGGCGCGCTGAAGGTGCCTGGCCGATATCCGAAACCGGTCGACCGCGGCATGCGCAGGTCCCTCCTTGACATACGTCGTGCCGGGGGTGGCCTCGAGTTTTTGCGCGAACGTGTAATTGGCGTCGATCAGGTGCTCGGTGAGGCGCGCGAGGTCCCACTGCGCGCACGGGGTGGGGGCCGACCACTGGTGCGGGGCGACGGCTGACAGGAGTCGGTCGATCGCGTCGGTGGTCCGCGCATAGTGCGTGGCATCCGCGAACTGCGTGATTCGACGCTCGGCCAGAACGTGGGCCAGCAGGCGAGGTGGCGCAGCGGCCTCGGTGTCATTCACCACGCCGACGCTAGCACTGAAATAAGAAACTTAAGGATTCATTAAGTAAATTCTAAGAGACAGGACCTGCCGGGCTGTTGTATGCAAATGGTGTGGCTCTCAGGCAACTTGGGTACAAAGGCGGGAAGCCCGGTGGGTGGTGAGGTGTTGTCCAAAAGTTGTGAAGCAACCGCAACCAGTCGGCGGCCCCGGCGAACGTGGCCCCGGCCGACCATGTGCCTCACAAAATCGCACGTCCCCCCAAAGTAGATAGGCACCGCATGACGATTGGTAGTGGATTCTCGAAGGGTTGGTGGCGCCGCCTCGCGGCTGTTGCGGTCACGGCCGCCGCTTTGCCCGGCCTGATCGGAGTCACCGGCAATACAGCCACCGCCGGGGCGTACTCCCCGCCGGGATTGCCGGTCGAGGACCTGCAGGTTCCGTCCGCGGCGATGGGTCGCAACGTGTTGGTGCGCTTCCAGCCCGGCGGCACGCACGCGGTGTACCTGCTCGACGGCCTGCGGGCCCGCGACGACAACAGTGGCTGGGATATCGAGACCAACGCGTTCGAGAAGTTCAACGGCTCGGGCATCTCGGTGGTCATGCCCGTCGGCGGCATGTCCAGCTTCTATACCAACTGGGAGCAGCCCGCCGTCGGCAACGGTCAGACCCAGAACTACCAGTGGGAGACGTTCCTGACGTCCGAGCTGCCCGCCTACCTCTCAGCTAACAAGGGGATCTCCCCGTCCGGAAACGCCGTCGTCGGCCTGTCGATGTCCGGCAGCGCATCGCTGATCCTGGCCGCCTACCACCCCGGCAATTTCAAGTACGCCGGGTCGCTCTCGGGATTCGAGCACCTGTCCGACGGCATCTGGCCGACGCTGGTCGGCGTCTCCATGCGCGATGCCGGAGGCTTCGACGCCAACGCCATGTGGGGCCCCGGCGGCGGACCGGATTGGCAACGCAACGATCCGACGCTGCAAGCAGGCACCATCGCCGCCAACGGCACGCGAATCTATGTGTACACCGGCAACGGCACGCCCAGCGACCTGGGCGGCGGCGATCTGCCCGCGACCTTCCTGGAAGGCCTCACCAAAGACAGCAATATCGCCTTCCAGAACGCCTACACCGGCGCCGGCGGCAGAAACGCCACGTTCAACTTCCCCGCGAACGGCACCCACAGCTGGCCCTATTGGAGTGCGCAGCTCGACCAGATGAAGCCCGACATCATCCGCACCATCGCCTGACCTATCGGCTCGCTGAGGCGGCGCCCGCCCTACCTACGGGTAGT
>JBEVHL010000595.1:0-6075 GCA_040511255.1 Mycobacterium sp.
TCGACGGGCTCATGGTCCAGCGCCCCGCAGGGCAGGACGAGTGCGCGCGCGCCGGTGCTCGCGGCCAACGCAACGAGCATGTCCAGGTGCGCCTGACGTTCGGCGCGGCGGTCTGGGTCCAGGGCTGCGTTCAGATCGCCGATGTCCCCGTTGATGGACCGGACCCGCAGCCCGGAGGCGGACACCGTGCCCGCGACATCGGCCACAGCCGCCGCGTCGAGCACATAGGGCACGTGGTCGCAGACCCCGGGCAGTGCGCCGAGGTCGATCTCGGTGAACCCCAGCCCGGCGATCGTCGCGAGCGCCTGCGGCAGCTCCTGGTGCCGAAAGCTGATCGTCGAACAGCCCAGGCGGGTGTGGAACGCGGTAGCAGACATCGAGGCAGCTCCTCGGTTGAGCGACGGGGTGTGACGGCAGCCACAGTAGCGAGTTGACTGTTAACAGTCAACTGCCGCCAAAGATCGATGTTGACTGTTGACAATGACGTGTGTGCACGGTCACACTCGAAGATGCAACTCACTGTTGACGGTCGACAGTGACTTATCCCTCGGCAGTTGAAAGGATCGGCTCATGGGCGATGACGCTCTGAAAATGCGAGGTCCGGTGCACGGCACCAAGGACGCCCGGCGCGTAGCCATCGGCTCCGGCGTCGGCGCCGTCATCGAGACCTATGACTTCATCGGGTTCGGCACCGCAGCCGCCCTGTACTTCGGTACGGCGTTCTTTCCGGGCCAGAGTCCGGTAGCCGGCACGCTCGCCGCGTTCGCCACCCTGGGCGTCGGCTTCCTGGCCCGCCCGCTGGGCGGCGTCATCGGCGGCCACCTCGGTGACAAGGTCGGGCGCAAGCCGGTACTGGTGGCCTCGCTGATCCTGATGGGTCTGGCGACCTTCGCGATCGGCCTGTTGCCCACCTACGCCATGGTCGGCATCGTCGCACCGATCCTGCTGGTCACCGTCCGCGTCATCCAAGGTCTGGCGTTCGGGGCCGAATGGGGTGGCGCGATCCTGATGGCGTACGAACACGCGCCGTGGAAGGAGAAGGGCAAGTACACCGGCATCGTCCAGGCCGGCTTCCCGGTCGGTCTGCTGCTGGCCAACCTGGTCTTCCTGGTCAGCGTGCATCTCGGCGGTGACTGGGCCTGGCGGGTGCCGTTCCTGGCTAGCATCGTGCTGGTGGCGGTGGGCCTGATCATCCGGGCCCGGGTGCCGGAATCGCCGGTGTTCGAAGACGTCAAAGAAGAGGGCAACATCGTCCGCGCCCCGATCGTCGAGGTGGTCAAGAAAGACTGGCGAAACATCGTGCGGGGCATCGGCCTTCGCATTGCCGAGACCGCAGGCTACGCCGTGTCGATCACCTACATGATCTCCTACCTCAAGGGCGCCGAGCTGGCGACCAAGACCGAGACGCTGACCGCACTGTGCATCGCGTCGGCGATCGGCATCTTCGCCACCATGGGCTGGGCCAGACTCACCGACAAGATCGGCCGCAGGCCCGTCTACATCTGGGTCACGGCTTTCGCGATCCCGTTCGGTGTGCTGATGTTCCTGCTGGTGAACACCGGGCTGTTCATTCTGATCATCGCGACGTTCGCGGTGGCCTACGGCGTCTGCCAGAACGCGATGGCCGGCGCCCAGGGCGGCTGGTTCCCCGAGCTGTTCAACGCCAACACCCGCGCCTCGGGAGCCTCACTGGCCTACCAGATCTCGGCGATGGTCTCCGGGTTCACCCCGTTCATCACCACCCTGCTGTTCGTCCAGTTCGGCTGGGTCGGCCCGGCCCTGCTGTTCAGTGTCTACGGTGCGATCGGGCTGTGCGCCGCACTGGCCACCCGCGAAACGTGGGGACCACGCGAGCGTCAGTTGGCCGCCGAGGCAGCGGCCAGCACCCCGCCGCTGTCGCAGTCGGTCGCCCACTGATGCCGGCCGAGAATGCCTCCCGCGCAGTGCGGGAGGCGGCCTACCGGATACGGCACCACGTCCTCGACATGGGTGAAGCGCAGGGTCAGGGCTACGTCGGGCAGGCCCTCGGCGCCGCCGACATGCTGGCCAGCGTCTACGCGCACCAACTGCGCTACCGCGCCGACGACCCGCACTGGGCGGGTCGGGACCGGTTCCTGCTGTCGACTGGGCATTACGCGATCGGGCTGTACGCCGCGCTCGCCGAAGCAGGCATCATCGGCGTCGACGAGTTGGATAGCTACGGCTCCGATGGCTCGCGGTTGCCGATGTCCGGAATGGCCAGCTACACACCGGGAATGGAGATTTCCGGTGGATCACTCGGGCACGGATTGACTGTCGCCGTCGGGATGGCGATCGGCCTGCGCCACCAGGGCTCCGATGCCCGGGTGATCAACTTCCTGTCCGACGGTGAGCTCGACGAAGGCTCCACCTGGGAAGCGGCCATGGGCGCCAGCCATCACCGACTCGGCAACCTGATCGCCATGGTGGACATCAACGCACTGCAGGCCGACGGGCCCACCGAAGGCGTACTGCGCACCGAACCGGTCACCGACAAGTGGGCGGCCTGCGGGTGGCATGTCCAACGGGTGGACGGTAACGACGTCGACGCGCTGCTGGACGCGTTCGGCGACATCACCACCGAGCCCACCGGCGCGCCGTCGATCATCCTGTGCGACACCAAAGTCGGCCGCGGGGTGCCGCTGCTGGAGAACCGGGAGAAGGCGCATTTCATGCGCATCGACGCCGACGAATGGCAGGTCTGCCGTGACCAACTGACCGCAGGACACGAGAGGGTTTCCGTATGAGTACCGTTGCGCCACTGCGCACTTCGGCGATGATCGCGTCCTTCGCCGACCCCGGGCAGCGCACCACGCCCGCGCCGTTCGGGCATGCGCTGGTCGAAGCGGCCCAGGCTGACGAACGCATCGTCGGCTTGACCGCCGATCTGGGCAAGTACACCGATATGCACATCTTCGCCCAGGCGCAGCCGGACCGGTTCTTCCAGATGGGGATGGCCGAGCAGCTGCTCTTCGGGGCGGCCGCAGGCATGGCCGAGGTCGGCCTGGTGCCATTCGCCTCGACCTACTCGGTATTCGCCGCCCGGCGCGCCTACGATTTCATCTGCCTCGACATCGCCGAACCCGGCCTGAACGTCAACATCGTCGGCGGGCTGCCTGGGCTCACCACGGGATACGGCCCGTCGCATCAGGCCACCGAGGACATCGCCATCTTCCGGGGCATGCCTGGCCTGACCATCGTCGACCCGTGCGATTCGGTGGACATCTCGCAAGCCGTACCCCAACTGGCGGCCAGCCCGGGACCGACCTATCTGCGGCTGCTGCGCGGTCAGGTCCCGACCGTGCTGGACGAATACGACTACACCTTCGAACTCGGCAAGGCCAAGGTGTTGCGCGGCGGGGCCGATGTGGTGCTGATCTCGAGTGGACTGATGACCATGCGGGCACTGCAGGCCGCGACTGAACTGGCGAAACACCGTGTGGACGTCGCGGTGGTGCACACGCCGACCATCAAACCCTTCGATACCAAAACCGTATTGGCCGAGGTGGATTCGGACCGGCTGGTGGTCACACTGGAAAATCACACCGTGGTCGGGGGATTGTTCGAGACGGTGGCATCGGCAACGGTGCGGGCAGGTCTCGGCAAGCAGATCACGCCGATCGGCCTGCCTGACGAATTCCTGGCGGCGGGTGCGCTGCCCACCCTGCACGAGCGCTACGGCCTGTCGACGGCGCGGATCGTCGCAACAGTCCTGGAACGGCTGTAGCATCCGATGTTGACAAAGGAATGTTGACAGTCGAGGAGCGCCGAATGTCCGCCGAAGCGACGCCACTGCTGCGACTGGAGAAAACCAGCCTGCGACAGCAAGCGCTGACCGCGCTGCGACGGGCCATCACCACCGGGCAGCTGCCGCCGGGCACCCACCTGGTGGAGACCGAACTGTCCGAGGCGCTGCAGATCAGCCGCGGCACCCTGCGCGAGGCGATGCGTGAACTGCAGCAGGAAGGCCTGATCTCGGCGGGCGCCAGGGGCCGGCTGTCGGTTCGGCACCTGGACACCAAGGAAATCCGCGACATCTTCAACGTCCGGGCTGCCCTGGAGTCGCTGGCCGCGCGGGAACTCGCGGCCACGCCGGACCGCGCCGACGCGGTGGCCGCCCTGCGGCAGTCCGTTGCCGACATGGAGAAGTGGGCGGCGTCCAATCTGGAGGATCGCATCGAGGCGGACCTGAAGTTCCACCGGACGATGTGTCAGCTGACCGGTAACGAGACCTTGCTGCATTCGTGGTCGTCGTTGGAAGGCAGCATCCGGATGTCGATCATGTTCGCCGGTGTCGACCGGGCGATCAAGAACATGGACGCCAAACGGCATTACCAGATCGTCGACGCCATCGAATCGGGTGATGCGGACAAGGCGGCGGCGACGGTGCTCGACCACATGGCCGGTGCCGCAGGGGTTTTGGTGGCCTAACCCAGTTCAGTCAGCCGCGGCACCACCTCGTCGCCCAGCCGCTTGGCGAAACCGACCGGATCCGGATTGCCCGGGAACGGCCCGACGTTGACCAGATCGAACCCCAGTGCGGCGAACTGCTCGGCTCTGCGTAAAAACGCATCGCCGTCGAACGGGTCGAGGAACAGGCCGGCGGTCAACCGGATCTCGGCGGGGTCGCGACCGACGGCGTCGCAATGCCGGTGCAGCACTTCGACTTTGTGCGCGGCCACCTCGGCGTCCATGGACGTGGTGTTCCAGACGTCGGCGTACTGGGCCACCATCCGTAAGGTCTTTTTCTCGCCGTCACCGCCGATCAGCAGCGGTGGTCGCCGGATCGGTTGTGGCACGCAGATGGTCTCGGCGAGCTGGAAGTGCCTGCCGTCGTAGGGCCCGTCGTTGTCACTCCACATCTGAGCGCAGATCTGCAGGGTCTCCTCCAGCATCTCGAACCGGTCGGACACCGGCGGATAGGGCACCCCGAGGGCCAGATGCTCGCGCTCGTACCAGGCGGCGCCGATACCGAACATCGATCGCCCGCCGGACAGGACATCAAGGGTGGTAACGGTTTTCGCCAGCAGCCCGGGGTGGCGATAGGTCACACCGGTGACGAGCAAGGTCAGGGCGATGGTCTCGGTGCGCCCGGCTAGGAAACCCATCGAGGTGTAGCCCTCGAGGAACGGATCCTCGGCACGGCCCATGGCTTCCATCTGGAAGAAGTGGTCGGCCAGGGTGAACATGGTGGCGCCGGCCTGTTCCGCGGCCTGCGCTGTCGCAGACAGAGTGGGAGCCAGCTTCGCCGGATCGCCGGGCAGGAAATCGATGTAGTGCACGCCTATTTCCATAATGGTTGTGCTCCTTGCTATTCGGTGATGCGCTCCAGCAGGGTGAGCGCTTTCAAGATGACCCCGCGTTCAGCTTCGGTGAACTGATCCTGCATGGCGCGAACCAGCCATTCCTCCCGAACCTGGCGATCGCTTTGTGCGCGCCGCCGGCCTTCGGTGGTCAGCGCGATCAGTTGGCGACGCCCGTCGTCGGGGTCAGGGGTGCGATGGATCAGCGACTGCCGGTCGAGCCCGACCAGGGTGGCCGCCATGGACTGCGGCCGCACCCGTTCGGCGCCGGCCAACTGACTTGTCGATGCCGGTCCGTCCTTGACCAGTCGGATCAACACCGCCGTCTGTGATGGCGTCAGGTCCTCGTCGGTGGCGAGTTCCTTCAGTCTTCTGCGCAGCCGGGAGAACATCACCCGCAGATCGCGGGCGGCTCGCACCGAGGAATCGCTGACCTTCTGCACCTCCGCCAGCGTATATTAGACAGTTCAAACTGTCCAGTTTCACCTGTCTAATTTCGATCGGACGACGTAGGCGAGCGCGCCGACGGCGAGCACCGCCGCGCCCGCCACCACCGCCTCCACCGGCAACGAGAGTGCCAGGACCGCGCAGCCTAGCAGTCCGAGCACGGGGATCAGCCCCCGGCGCAGCGACCACGCCGCGCAGTTCGCGATCGCGTAGTAGCACAACACCCCGAACGACGAAAAGCCGATCGCACCACGCAGATCCACGGTCGCAGCCAAGACCGCGACGACGATGCCGACGGCGATCTCGG
>JBEVHL010000596.1:0-7692 GCA_040511255.1 Mycobacterium sp.
CTGGTGGAAACCGTTGGTGCCGTGGACATTCTGATCAACAACGCCGGCCGCTCGATCCGCAGGCCGCTCGCGGAGTCGCTGGAACGCTGGCACGACGTCGAACGCACCATGACGCTGAACTACTACTCCCCGCTGCGGCTGATCCGTGGCTTTGCGCCCGGGATGATCGAACGCGGCGACGGGCACATCATCAACGTCGCGACGTGGGGAGTCTTGAGTGAGTCCTCGCCGCTGTTCGCCGTGTACAACGCATCCAAGGCGGCGCTGTCGGCGGTCAGCCGCGTCATCGAGACCGAGTGGTCCCGCTACGGCGTGCACTCCACGACGCTGTACTACCCGCTGGTGGCCACGCCGATGATCGCCCCGACCAAGGCCTACGACGGGTTGGCCGCGTTGAGCGCAGCGGAGGCTGGCGAGTGGATGGTGACGGCGGCCCGCACCCGGCCGGTGCGGATCGCCCCGAGGATGGCGGTCACCGCCCGTGCCCTCGATGTCGTCGCACCGGGTTGGTTGAACAACATCATGAAGCGCCAGAGCGTCCAGCCGAACAGCTGAGCGACGGCCCCGAGCCCGTCTCAGGTTAGGGTAGCCATGCCATACTTTCTGGCATGGCGGACAACGCGATCGAGCTGGCCGACGTCACCAAGACGTTCACCGCAGCTCAGGTTCCGGCCCTGCAAGGCGTCACCTTTTCCGTGCCTGCCGGTTCGGTGGTCGGACTGCTCGGCCCCAACGGCGCCGGGAAGACCACGACGATCAATATCCTGTCCACGCTGATCCGCCCCTCCACGGGAACCGCGACGGTGGCCGGGCTCGACGTGGTCCGCGACGCGCCGAAAGTGCGTGCGGCGATCGGACTTACGGGGCAATACGCGGCCGTGGACGAACTGCTCACCGGCCGCGAGAACCTGGTGCTCTTCGGCAGGCTGCGGGGGCTGCGCCGCGACGCCGCCAAGAAACGCGCCGACGAACTGCTCGACGCGTTCAGCCTGACCGAGGCGGCGGGACGGCGACTGGCCACCTATTCCGGCGGCATGCGCCGCCGCGTCGACATCGCCTGCGGGCTGGTGGTGCCGCCGCGGGTGGTGTTCCTCGACGAGCCGACCACCGGCCTGGACCCGCGCAGCCGGCGTGAGGTGTGGGCACTGGTCGGTTCACTGACCAAACAGGGCATCACCGTCCTGCTCACCACCCAGTACCTCGAAGAGGCCGACGCGCTGGCCGACAACATCGTCGTGATCGACAGCGGCACCGTCATTGCCGACGGCACCCCCGACGAACTCAAACGCAAGGTGGGTGCCAGCTTCTGCCAGGTGACCCCCGTCGACGCCGACGACGTCCCCCGGATCGCCGCGGCCCTGGCGGGGCTCGACGGCGTGGAGACCGACGCCGAGGGCACTTCGGTGTCGGTACCGGCGCCCGACGGGGTGGCCACGCTCGGCGAGGTGTTCCGCCGGGTAGCGGAGCTGGGCGTCGAGCTCTCCGATATCTCGCTGCGCAAGCCGTCGCTCGATGAGGTGTTCCTCAAACTGACCGGCCAGGCCGTACCCGCATGACAGCACTCGGCGCACTGACCGAACGGTCGGTGCTGGGCACCCTGCGCAACGGTGACCTGCTGCTGGCGGTGCTCGGCCCCATCGGGTTCTTCCTGTGCTTCAACATCACGCTGCGCAAGGTGATCGACACCGGCGGCGTGGCGTACCCGCAGTACATTCTGCCGGTGATCGTGGTGCAGGCGATGATCTTCACCGCGATGACCACCGCCGACCGCGCCGCGCGAGACTCGTTGAGCGGCTTGGGTATTCGGCTGCGCACGCTGCCGATGACGGCGCTGGTGCCGGTGTCCGCCCGGATGTTGTCGTCGTTGATCCGGGCCCTGTTCGCGCTGGCCGCCGCGGTTGCCGTCGGCTATGTGTTCGGCTTCCGCTTCACCGGGGCGCCCTGGCACACGGCGGCGTTCGTCGCGATCGCGCTGCTGTTGTCGCTCGCGTTGTCGCTGGGCGCGGACGCGATGGGCTCGGTGTCCACGAGCACCGAGGCGGCCAGCCAGATCCTGCTGATTCCCCAGCTGCTGCTGGTGATGCTGTCGACGGGTATCGCCCCGGCCGATGCCTTTCCCGGCTGGCTGGGACCGTTTGTGCGCAACCAGCCGGTGTCGCAACTGTCGGCGACGTTGCGCGGCCTGGCCGACGGCAGGCTGGTCAACATGGGCATCAGCCTGGCCTGGTGCGTCGGGCTGCTGGTCGTGTTCGGGGCGATCGCACTGCGGATGCAGCGGCGGCCCGCATGACCGCGACTATTCCCAGCGCAACCCTGGGCACTCAGACTTGGTTGCAAGCACAGCGGCTGCTCGTCGGCTGGACCCGCGAACCCGTCGTGCTGGTGCAGGCGCTGATCTTCCCGACGTTCCTGTTGGTCATCTACTCACTGGTGATCGGCAAGTCGGTCCTGCATCTCACCGGCGACAACAGCCTTTACGGCCTGGTGCCGATGTGCGCGGTGGCCGGCGCCCTGTTCGGCGCCATCGGCACGGGCGTGGCCATTCCCGACGAGCGCGCCTCCGGGCTGCTGACGCGGCTGTGGGTGCTGCCGGTGCACCGCGCCAGTGCACTGGCCGGCCGACTGCTCGCCGAGGCGATCCGCACGTTCGTGGGCACCGTGGCGATCACCGCAGTCGGGATGGCGCTGGGGTTGCGGTTCGATTCGTGGGCGAAAGCCGTGCTGTTCCTGCTGGTTCCGGTGCTGACGGTGACGGGTTTCGCGACGGTGGTGATCGCGTTCGCGGTGCGGGCCAACGGCAAGAACATCGTCACCGCGCTGTCGTCGGTGTGTTTCCTGCTGCTGTTTTTCAATACCGGCATGGTGCCGCTGGAGGTGTTCCCGGGCTGGGTGCAGCCGGTGGTGCGGGCGCAGCTGATGTCCCCGGCGATCGAGACGATGCGGGCGTTGGCCGACGGCGGCCCGCTATTGGTGCCGGTGTTGCAGACGGTGGGCTGGCTGGTGGGACTGCTGGCGGTGTTCGGACCACTGGCGGTCCGGGGCTACCGCGCGGCGGCCGAAGCCGGGTCCTGACTTCTGCACCCAGGTGTCGGTTCGGCCCTGGTGAGGTGATAGACACAGGTGATGGAGATCCTCGCCAGTCGTGTGCTCTTCCGACCGGCGGACTACCAGCGCTCGATGACCTTCTACCGCGACGAGATCGGGCTGGCGATCGCCCGCGATTACGGCGCGGGCACGGTGTTCTACGCCGGCCAGTCTCTGATCGAACTCGCCGGCCACGGCGCCCCCGCCGAGGGGGCCCCGCCGTTCCCCGGCGCGCTCTGGCTGCAGGTCCGCGACGTCTACGAAACCCAGGCCGAACTCGAGGGCCGCGACGTCCAGATCGCTCGTGATGCGCGGCGCGAACCGTGGGGTTTGCATGAGATGCACGTCACCGATCCGGACGGCGTGACGCTGATTTTCGTGCAGGTACCAGACACCCACCCGCTGCGCCGCGACACCCGGGGTTAACGGCAGGCAAACAGTTCCCGTCCATTACACGTTGACCTGCGAATTCTTTGCTCACGGGTTTTACATAAGAGCTAAGTAACCGCCACAATTCTCGGCGTGGACCTTCAGCTTTTTCTCCTGATCATTGTCGTCGCTACGGCGCTCGCCTTCGACTTCACCAACGGCTTCCATGACACGGGTAACGCCATGGCGACCTCGATCGCCAGTGGTGCCCTCGGGCCCAAGACTGCGGTGACGCTCTCGGCGTCGCTGAACCTCGTCGGGGCCTTCCTTTCGACCGCCGTCGCCGCGACCATCGCCAAGGGCTTGGTCGACGCCGGACTGGTCACCCTCGAGATCGTGTTCGCCGGTCTGGTCGGCGGCATCGTCTGGAACTTGCTGACCTGGCTGCTGGGCATCCCGTCCAGCTCCTCGCACGCCCTCATCGGCGGCATCGTCGGCGCCATGCTGGCGGCCGTCGGCGGCCACGGCGTGATCTGGAAGGGCCTGGTGTCCACGGTCCTGATCCCGGCCGCCCTGGCCCCGTTCATCGCCGGCTTCGTCGCCACCGTCGGCACCTGGCTGGTCTACCGGGTGGTCCGCGGCGTGCCCGAGGCTCGCACCGACAAGGGCTTCCGTTACGGCCAGATCGGCTCGGCCTCCCTGGTTTCCCTGGCGCACGGCACCAACGACGCGCAGAAGACCATGGGCGTGATCTTCCTGGCCCTGATCTCCTACGGCGCCGCTGACAAGAACGACGCCCTGCCGCCGTTCTGGGTCATCCTGTCCTGCGCCGCCGCCATCGCCGCCGGTACCTACCTCGGCGGCTGGCGCGTCATCCGCACCCTGGGCAAGGGCCTGGTCGAGATCAAGTCCCCGCAGGGCATGGCCGCTGAAACCTCTTCAGCCGCAATCATTCTGCTGTCCAGCCACTTCGGCTACTCGCTGTCCACCACCCACGTCGCCACCGGCTCGATCCTGGGCAGCGGGGTCGGCAAGCCCGGCGCCGAGGTCCGCTGGAGCGTGGCGGGCCGGATGGCCGCCGCGTGGCTGATCACCCTGCCGTCGGCCGCCATCGTCGGCGCCATCACCTTCTGGATCACCCACTTCATCGGCGGCTTCGCCGGTGCGGCGGTTGGCTTCCTGCTGCTGGTCGCGGTTGCCGGCGCCATCTGGTTCCAGTCCCGCAAGGCCCCGATCAACCACAACAACGTCAACGACGAGTGGGAAGGCAGCCTCACTGCAGGCGTCGCCGAGACGGCCCCCGTCAAGGCCGAGTCCACCCCCGCGGTCTAACCCACCCATTCCTCACAGACCGAAAGGCCCACCGCCGTGAATGGCTGGTTCAACTACACCGCAGTACTGCAGATCCTTATCGTCGGCGTGATCGTCGGCGCCGGGTTGCCCGCCCTGTTCTCCCTGGGTGTGCGGCTCAACGCCGAGGGCGTCGGCGTCGTCTCCCATGACGGCGCCACCAAGAAGAACCCCGCCCTCAATGCCATCAGCTGGGTGATCTTCGCTCTCGTGCTGGCCGCCGTGATCATCGGGGTGCTGTTCGTCGCCCGAGACTTCATCGGCCACCACACCGGGATGTACATCCTCGGTGCGAAGCACAAGTAATATCGCTACCCAGCACGTGCAGGTTTACCGGGGAACCCCAGTGGGGAAATGGTTCGCGTGAACGGATTCATCAACAAGATCGTGTCGTGGGTGACGGCCGGTTATCCCGATGGGGTGCCCGGTGCCGACCGGGTGCCGCTGTTCGCACTGCTGTCACGGCGACTGAGCAATGACGAGATCGCGGTCGTGGTGCAGGAGCTGATTGACCGCCATGAGATCGACGACGTCGACATCGGCGTGCTGATCACCCAGATGACCGACGAGCTGCCCACCCCCGAGGATGTCGAACGGGTCAGGGAACATCTGGCTGCGCACGGCTGGCCGTTGGACGACGCCCGCGATGCCGAGGGTGCCGAATAACCGCTCTTCGCTCGCTCGTCATCCCGCCGGGCCCGTCGGCGCTGTCGATGCTGGCCGCGCTCGAAGGGGTGCTGAACGGCCGGGCCTCGGCGTTCGTCCCGGTGCCCGGCGATGATCCGCGCCAAATGGAGCTGCTGACCACCGCTCTACGGGTGGGCGAGGACATCGACGATGACGTCGCACTCGTGGTGTCGACGTCCGGGACGACGGGCACGCCGAAGGGCGCGTTGCTGACGGTGCCCGCCCTGGTGGCCAGCGCGACGGCCACCCACGACCGCCTCGGCGGCCCGGGTACCTGGCTGCTGGCGCTGGCCCCACATCACATCGCCGGGGTGCAGGTGCTGGTGCGCAGCGTGCTGGCCGGTACCGTCCCGGTCGAACTCGACGTCTCCGCGGGGTTCGATAT
Organism: Mycobacterium sp.; assembly: GCA_040511255.1. Classification (GTDB taxonomy): domain Bacteria; phylum Actinomycetota; class Actinomycetes; order Mycobacteriales; family Mycobacteriaceae; genus Mycobacterium. Next base: position 5,876 of record JBEVHL010000596.1, read on the forward strand.
CGCCGAGTTGCCCGCGGCCGTGGAGGCGATGGGTTCGGGCCGGCGGTATGCGTCCCTGGTCGCCACCCAACTGGCCAAGGCGTTGACCGATCCCGCGGCGAGCGCGGCGCTGTCCGAACTGGACATGGTGCTGCTCGGTGGCGGCCCCGCTCCCCTGCCGGTGCTCGAAGATGCTGCGGCAGTGGGCATTTCGGTGGTCCGCACGTACGGTATGAGTGAGACCGCGGGTGGCTGCGTCTACGACGGGCGGCCGCTGGACGGGGTAGAAGTGCGCATCGACGACGGCCGGATCGTGCTGGGCGGTGCGACGGTGGCCAAGGGCTACCGCAACCCGCCCAATCCCGACCCGTTCGCCGAAGCGGGTTGGTTTCGCACCGACGACGCAGGTGTGCTGGATTCCGGCGTCCTGCGGGTGCTGGGCCGGCTCGACGAAGCCATCAGCACCGGCGGCCTGACCGTGCTCCCGCAGCCGGTGGAGGCGGTGTTGCTCACCCATCCGGCGATCGCCGACTGCGCGATCTTCGGGGTGCCCGACAACCGGCTGGGCCAGCGGGTGGTGGCCGCCGTCGCCGTCGCGCCGGGTGCCGTGGCACCCACCCTGGCCGAACTGCGCGCACACGTCGCACAGTCACTCGACAGCACCGCCGCACCCCGCGAATTGCACGTCGTCGACGAGCTGCCCCGTCGCGGCATCGGCAAACTGGACCGCCGCTCACTGGTGAAGCGCTTCAGCGGCGTCTGACTTTGTCGCGCCGCGGGCGCATGATGGAGCCATGCGTTTCGAAGTCACCACCGTCGAGCAGCTCCGCGACATCGTCGGGCACCCCACCGAAGGCGTCGCCAACAAAGTCGAGAGCACGCTGGCGCCCATCCATCAGAACTGGCTGGCGCATTCGCCGCTGGCGTTCGTGGCCACCGTCGACGCCGACGGACGCATCGATGTGTCCCCCAAGGGTGATCCGCCGGGATTCGTGCACATCATCGACGCGTCCACCATCGCGATCCCCGAGCGGCCCGGCAACAAACGCGTCGACGGGTTTCTCAACGTGCTGCAGCGTCCGCGCGTGGGCACGCTGTTCGTGGTGCCGGGCCGCGGTGACACGTTGCGGGTCAACGGCCGCGCCACCGTGCTGTCGGACGCCGACTACTTCGATGCGATGAAGGTCAAGGGCAAGCGGCCCATCCTGGCGCTGGAGATCGCCGTCGAAGAGGTGTTCTTCCACTGCCCCAAGGCCTTTCTGCGGTCCGACACCTGGAAGCCGGAGACCTGGGATCCGACCGCGCTGCCCAGCGTCGCGCAGATGGTGCACTCGATAGACAGCAAGCTGAGCCTGGCGCAGTGGGAGAAGGAACTCAGCGACGAGAAGATCCGGGCTCAGCTGTACTGACGCAGACACGTGGAATAACCCGTCGCGCCACGCCCCTTTCATCTCTCAGAGTGTCCGAAGTGCGCACAGGAGCGGAGAATTCGCATGTCCCGACCCATCCGGCTGGCCGTCCAGATCTGGCCCGGTGGTGCGCCGAACTATCGGACCTGGCGTGACGCGGTGTTGCGGGCCGAAGAGATCGGCGTGGACATGGTCTTCGGCTACGACCATTTCCACAAACCGGCGATCGACAAGATCGTCGACGCCAAGGCGGTGCTGACCGATCACCAGCCCGACGTGGTCAACTTCGAAGGCTGGACCGCATTGGCCTCCTGGGGTGAGATCACCACCCGCGCCGAGATCGGTCTGTTGGTCACCGGGGTCGGCTACCGCAATCCGGACCTGCTGGCGGATATGGCACGCACGGTCGATCACATCAGTGGCGGCCGG
>JBEVHL010000597.1:0-8436 GCA_040511255.1 Mycobacterium sp.
CTCGGTTCGAGGTCGGCTGTGCCTAATCCGCTGCCCACATCGGCAATTGACATGCAAACCCCTCGCAAGGAAAGACAGCTCGACCATCACATCCGCAGCGGCGTGGCGATCACCCGTCCGCAGCTCTGCCGGAGGAGAATAACCACATACATGCAAAGTTGGCAAATTTCCGCGTACGTAAAGAATCAGTGGCCAACTAGGGAAAAGGTCATAATCGCAGGGAACAGCAAAGATTCATGTGCGGATGACTCCGCCGACGGCCAAGCAAACGACACGACCCTACTCGGGGTGGGGTGAGTGGGGAGCGCTTTCGCGGCGGGGCTCTGCGGGGGCAAGCATCCCGCCAAAGAACTTGAATTCATATCTTGCGGTAGGTGAGCCCGAGTCCCAGCGGACGCAGCGCCGGCTTTTCGGGTTTCGTAAAACGACGGAAAACGCATGGGGCCCGGTTGGCCGGAATTTTCGGCTGCCAAAACTCGCGATATTCTTCGCTGACACGGTAATGCGGCGGTCGCGGTTTTGCGCGCCGGCCGTTTTCCGTCGGGTGCGCCGCCACCCGCAACATCAAAGACCTCGCCGGTTGCCGCCAAGATGATCGTAAACGGCAGGGAATGCGTTGTGCCACAAACAGATTGAGTGGTCGACGAGTCGGCGGTGAGGAACTTTCCGTGATTCCCAGCGAATTGTCCTGGTGCTGATAACATCTCTGGGCAATGAGTCAGGTTCATTCGCAGCCCGAAAAAGAGGTGTCCAAGCCATTGCGTCTGGCTTTTCTCACCGAGCTCTACTATCCGCATCTCGGTGGCCAGGAAATCTTCTTCCAGGAGCTGGCCGAAGCAATGGTGCGGCGCGGCCATTCCGTGGACGTCTACTGCATAACCCACGACGCTGCTCTGCCGGCCAGCGAGATCGTGAACGGCGTGCAAGTGCACCGCAGCCAGGGCAGTGGCATCTATCCCAAGCCCGTCATCCCCGTCTTGCGGCGCAACTGGTCGGACATCTTGCGCTACAGCGCTGGAGTGCGGCGCCTCGACTCGAAGCGCCACTATGACTTCTATCTGTTGAACCAATGGCCGTTGTTGCACATCCCGGCGCTGCCCAAGCGGGCGCGGGCGCGCAGCGGAATCCATTGGTGCGAAGTGCGCACCACCGGCCCCGTTCGGATACTCCAGACTCGCTTTCCGCGAATGGTTGCCACGAACTTTGCCGTCGGTGAAGCTGTCGCGGCCTTTATCGGTCGCGAATCCGGGCGGGAGTTCACCGTGCTGCCCAGCGGTATCGAACTCGAGCGCTACCGCTCGGCTGACCGCAGTACCCGTTCGGGTGTGCTCTATGTCGGGCGATTGGCACCGCACAAGAACATGCCGTTGCTCATCGATGCCTTCGACCTCGCGGTGGCCGGTGGGTTGACCGGAGACCTGGTGATTGCCGGTGACGGCCCCTCCCGCGCTGACATCGCGGAGTACGCGAGCCGTTCGCCGAACTCGGCACGGATCAAGGTGCTCGGCTCCATCGACGAGGAGCAGAAGATCGACCTCCTCTCGCAGGCATCCGTGCTGGGGATGTCGAGCATTCGCGAAGGATTCCCGCGGGTGATCGCCGAAGCCATGGCCAGCGGCCTGCCCGTCGTGACTGCCAGCTTCGAAGAGAACGGTGGCAAGGACGTGGTGGCGCAGTACGGCGCGGGCATCGTCTGCGGCACCAAGCCCGCAGAGTTCGCCGAGGCCCTGTTGGCTGCCGAAGTGGGCTGGGACGGCTTCTCCCAAGCGGGACTGGTGGGCGCGCAGTCGCTGGACTGGTCGGGCATTGCGGCCACCTTCGAAGGCCGCGTCCGGCAGGTCGTCTCGAAATGACAAACAGTTGGCCAACAACGAAGGAGTGCGCATGCGCATAGTGGTGACGGGTGGTGCGGGCTTCGTCGGCAAGGAGCTGGTGCGCACCCTGCAGACGAAGGCCGAAGTGCTGGTGGCCGACCGACTGCGCTACGGCATGCCCGACTGGCTGGCCAGCCCGCCCGAGGGCGTCAGCTTCCGCCAGGTCGACATCCGTGATGCGGGGGCCATCCGTGAGGTGATCGAAGAATTTCGCCCAGACGCGGTGGTGCATCTGGCGGCCATCCACTACATCCCGGAATGCGACGCCGATCCGCCGCTGGCCGTGTCGACCAACGTCGCCGGCACCGTCAACGTGCTGGCGGCCTGCCCGCCGGGCACCCGCTTCGTCTTCGCCAGCAGCGGTGCGGTCTACGAACCCGATGAGGCGCCCCATCAGGAGCTGGTCTCCTCGCTCAAGCCCGCCGATATCTATGGCATCACCAAACTGCAGGGTGAAGCCTATGTGCGCGCATTTGCCGCCGATCACGGCCTGTCCTGCGGAATCGTGCGGCTCTTCAACGTGATTGGCCCCGGTGAGACCAATCCCCATCTGCTGCCTGCCATCATCGCCCAGCTTCGCGACGGCGCAGACTCGATCGACCTCGGCAACACCTGGCCCAAGCGGGATTACATCGACGTGCAGGACGCCGCCGGAGGCTTCGCCGCCGTCGCCCTCGGCGCGAACCCGCCGGACGTCGACTGCGAGGTGGTCAATCTCGGCAGCGGGCAACAGTATTCCGTCGACGACATCCTGGAACGCATGCGATCGGTGTTGGGCCTGAAGTTCGAGGTGCGCCAAGATCCGCGGCGCATGCGGGCAGTCGACCGCCCTTACCTCGGTGCCGACATCTCCCGGATCCGCGAGATCTTCGGCTGGAGCCCGGCGAACAAGCTCGAGGCCACCCTCGAACGGACCTGGGCGACCCCAGACTTCCTGCCGGACCTGCAGGGGCGGCTGACATAACCGAGCACGCCGGGGTCGATCTGTTGTTCGACGCCCGACACGTCCGCCAGAGTGGCATCGGTACGTACATCAGTACCGAATTGCCTTATCTGGAGGAGGTTTTCGCTCAACAACACCTGTCTCTGGCCGTCCTGGTAGATCAGGACAAGATACCGGCGTTGCGGGCGAGCACCCGGGTGGTGCTTTCACAACCGGCGAACGCCCCGATGTACTCCAGGCAGGAACAGCAGGCCTGGAATGCTGCGCTGAAGGACGTCCGGCCCAGGGCGATCTGGATGCCGCACTACCCATTCCCGTTCGCGCTGTTGCGGCCCCGCAACAGGCGAACGAAACTCTTCGTCACGGTGCACGACGCGTTACACATCCAGGACGGTCGAATCACCGGGCAGAACGCCGGATTCCGGGCCTACGCCCGCACCATGCTCAACCTCGATGTGCGTAAAGCGACCACGATCTTCACGCCGTCACATTCGACCGCCGCGGCGCTGAGAGAGGTGGCCCCGTCTGCACCGGTGACCGTGACGCCCCTTGCGGTGGAGAAGACGTGGTTCAACCCCGTCGATGCCAGTCTGTCGCCAGTCGAAGGCAGGTACATCCTCTACGTCGGGAACACCAAGTGGCATAAGAATCTGACGGTGCTGTTCAAGGCATTCGGTGAAGTCTCGCAATCGATTCCGCAGAATCTGGTGGTCGCCGGCGGTGGCGAGTCGGTCAAGAACTCCGACGGACGGATCGATCTGCTCGCTGACGATCAGGCCGACCGCGTGCGGATTGTCGGCAGGGTCGATTTCGAAGCGCTGCGCGCGGTCATTGCGGGCGCCGACCTGCTGGTGATGCCGTCGCTGTACGAAGGTGTGGGACTACCGCCGCTCGAGGCGATGGCATCGCACACCGCTGTGCTGAGCTCCAGCATCCCGTCGCTGCAGGAGACGTGTGGCGATGGTGCGGAGTATTTCGACCCGCACGACCACCATGCGCTGGGCGCTCTGCTGCGCACCTACTGCAACGACGACAATGCCAGAGCCGCGCTGGCCGCTCGGGGCTGGAGTCAGGTCAACACCAGGCAATCGCAGATCTCGTTCACCGCGGCTGCCGAAGCCATCTGCGCTGAATTAGGGTTGGACAGGTGAGCGACAGCCTGGCGAACCCGGCTCACCCGAAGATCGGTGTCGCCGTCACTACGGTCGGCCGGTGGGATGAACTGCGCGGCCTGCTTGAGGAATTGTCCAGGCAGACCCAACCCCCGCACGCGGTCGCCATCGCACACCACGATGCCGGTGCCGCAGATGAGCTGGCCGCGCTGGTACAGATCTTCGCGGACACCCTGGCGATCACCACCGTCGTGAGCCCCCGCGGGATCTCGAACGGGCGCAACGCCGCCGCCGCGACCTTCGACGACGACGTCGATTGGGTGTACTTCCCCAACGACACCAGCCGGGTCGAGCCCGATTTCCTGGAACGGATCGCTCCACACCTGGCCGATACGACGGTATGTGCGGTGCAGTTGGTCGATCGCGAGGGTGTCCGCAACGCACTCCCCGAACCCGGCGCACAGCTGACCCGGCGCAATGTCTGGGGCGCGATAGAGCCGGCCACCATGTTCAGGCGCCAGGATTTCGAGCGGGTCGGCAGATTCGACCCGTCGATCGGTTCGGGCGCGGCCACTCCGTGGCAGGCCGGCGAGGGTACTGATCTACTGCTGAGGCTGTCGATGCTGGACGGTTTCTCGGTCCAGTGGGTCCACGACATCGCGGTGCGTGCACATACCGAGTTCGCCCACCTGACTCCGACCGAGCGCCGCCGCAAGATCCGCTACTACGGACGCGGCAGCGGCTATATCTATCGCCGCTGGAACTATTCGGCGTGGGCCAAGTTTCGGCACGTGTTCGGTGCCGCGCTGTCGCCGGTGCTCAAGCCGTCGAAGTTCAAGCCGCGCGACGGTCTGGCACTGATGATCGGCCGGGCCGAAGGCGTATGCGGCAGAGTGCTTCCCGGCAGCCGGGACAACCGGGCGATTGTCCGATGACGGCTTACCAGTGATGGCCGGGCGCAAAATCGTGGTGCGCCTGCTGTTGCTCATCCTGGTCGCGGCCACGGTGCTGTCCTGCCAGTCGTCCCCGCCGAAGGTCGACATCGGGATGACCGTCCATTTCCGGGGCGCTGACGCGGCAACATTGAAGCGGCAGTTCGATCTTATGGCGGAGATGAACGTGACCTGGGTCCGCATGGACATCGACTGGTCGGTGGTGGAAAGTGAACGCGGCCAATTCGATTGGACCTACCCCGACACGATCTTCAACGAAGCCGCCGCCCGCAAGATGAAGGTGCTGGGGGTGCTGGCGTTCAGCCCGGCCTGGGCACGCCCGTCCGCTACCGGGGCCGACGCGACCATCAGTCACTCCAGGCCCGATCAGTTGTCGGACTACGGCAATTTCGCCCGGATCGCCGCCCAGCGTTACGCCTCGCGCGGCGTGAGCAGCTGGGAGATCTGGAATGAGCCCAACAGCACCAAATTCTGGCCGCCAATTCCTGACGCCGACGAGTACGGCGGACTGTTCCGGGTGGCGGCGGCCGAGATCCGCAGCGTTGATCCCAAGACCACCCTGCTGATCGGTGGCCTTGCCCCGAGGTACGACGGACCCGAGGCGGGCATCTCGCCAACGGATTACCTCGAGGCGCTCTACGCCAACGGCGCAGCGCAACTTGCCGACGGTATCGCCGTGCACCCGTACAGTTTTCCGGCGCTGCCCATGGATACCAGCCCGAAGAACATCGTCGGTGGCTTCCAGGATCTGCCCGCGCTGCACGATGTCACGGACAAACACGGCGACGGGCAGAAGAAAATCTGGATCACCGAATTCGGCGCCCCCACCGGAACCGGGCCGAACGCGGTATCGGAGGAGAACCAGTCCAAGGCTCTTCTGCAGGCACGTCAGCAGGTCCAAAACTGGGACTGGGCCGGACCGCTCATCTACTACGAATTGGTGGACGGTGGAACCGATCCCGCCGAAATCGAGGACAACTTCGGGGTGTTTCGCGAAGATCTCTCGCCGAAACCGGCTGCGCAGGCGCTGATGGACGAGAACAAGAAGTAGCGATCACTCCGGCTCGGCGGGGCCCTTGGCGGGCGGCGTCGGCACATTCAGGACGCGGCGTATGAGCGGCCTCACCCGGTGCGGCACTTTCTCGACCAGTCGACTCATCAACTCGGGGTCCACTAGTGACATGACCCCGAACAGGCGCAGGGCGACCAGGTAGATCACCACTGCGGCGGGGATGGACACCAACAGCGAGATCGCCCCGCCCAGTTCGATGCTGACGAAAAATGCCACCGCACCTTGTGCCAGCGACGCCAGCGTGATGGCGCCGAGCGCCCGGTAGGGCGGGGAGATGCTTAATCGTCTTGTCACATACCAGGTTTCGATCAGCACGACCATCACCTGAATTATTCCCCTCGACCAGGCGGCGCCGATCAGGCCGAAGTGGGGCACCAGGATGAAACCCAGCGCAATGGTGCCGATCAGGCCCACCCCGTTGGACATCAACAGGAAACCGGTCTTACCCATGCTCTGCAGGAGGTAGAACGTGGTGACGCCGAGACTGCTGACCGCGGCAGCGATGAGCAGCACCGACGCCACAGGTGCCGCGTCGGTGAACTCGGCACCGAAGAACAGCGGCACCAGCACAGGCGCGATCGCCGCAAGGCCAAGGCAGAGCGGAATGATCACCAACGCCAGCAGCGCGGTCATGGTCCGGTACAGACGTTGCATATGGTCGTGCGCGCCGAGGCCGAACTGCTCGCTGAACCTCGGCAGCAGCGCCGAGAGCAGCAGAGGCGGCAGCTGCACAGCCATCTCGGCCACTGTGGCCGCCGCTGCGAACAAGCCGACCGCGGCCAGACCGGTGTAGTGCTGCAAGAAGACGATCTCGGTCCGGCCGAAGACCAGACCGCCGATCACCGCGGTAGCCCAGCTCGGCAGGGCGAACCTGATGACTTGGCGTCGAAGTTCCGCGCCGACATTCGGTTTCGTCCGCAACAGCCGGATGGCGCGGGCCGCGGGCAGGATGTTTCCGGCAACGTACCCGGCCAGCGCGCCGGGGATGCCGAACAACCAGGCGCCGACCGCGATCACCGCCAGCTTGAGTAATGCCGAATAGCCGGACAGGCGGGCGAGTTCGCCGAAGCGCTGCTCGCCGCGCAGATAAAACAGGTAGAGATCGGCCAGTTTCCAGCAGAGGAACCACGTGACGGCAAGCGCGATCACCACATCGCGTGAGGTGTGCGAGGCCCCCTCGGTGGCGCTTCGGCCCGGCCAGACCAGGTAGGCGAACAACAGCAGGCCGCCGACGACCGCGGCGACGATGGACCACCGGGTGGTGGCCCCGATCAGGCCTTCTGCCTCATCGTCTCTGCCCTCGGCACGCAGGTTCGGGATGAACCTCTGCTGGACCACGCTGATGCCCAGCCCGGCCAGCATGGACGCGAGTGTGACGCACCAGACCACATAGGCGAAGACACCCAGTTGGTCCGGTCCCAGCAGGCGGGCGGTGATCGCGTTACCGATGAATCCGGCGAGCGCAACGGAGGCACCGGAGCCGAAGCCGAGCAGTGTGTTACGGGCAAAACTGGGGGACATCAGCGCCTGCTGGCTACGCGAGTCGCGACAGTCCTCATCCGTCCCACGCCGAGCTTCAGGATCGATTTGGCGACACTCGCCCACGCCAGCAGGCCGGGTCGGCCGAACCGGATCGCCATCACGATTGACTTGGCGACGCTGCCGAACGACCCAGCTGCCAGTGCCGAGCCGACGGGCGAGGTCAACATGTAGTCGCCCCGCGCCCGCTTCGACTCATCGGCGAGTTCGCGCCTGCCCCAATCGATCAGCTCTTTACTACGGTCCACGCCCGAACGCGAGAGCGAACCGGCCGTCCAGATGATGTCGACGAGGGGCTCAGGCACCTGGATGATCGGCAGATTCGGGAAAGCCCGTCGGACTTCGATCAGCCACGTCGGATCATCATGGATCGAGCCGGCCGCGACGGACATCGGCACCGTCTGGGTCAACGCCCGCGGAAACACCAGGGTCGACGTCTGCACCATGTTGAACGCTTGGGGGGCACGGAGTTCGAACAGATACGGCGCAACCCGCTCGTCGCGGGTTATCGGAGTACGTGGTCCGATGATGGGCGGGCGCCCGTCCGCGTGGACCGCGAACCGGGACGAGACGATCCACTCAGTCCCCGGAGGCGCTGCTGCCAGCTGTACTTCGAGTTTGTCGCGACGCCAGACATCGTCGTCGTCGAGCAGCGCGATGATGTTGCCGGTGGCCGACTCGATTCCGATGTGCTTGGCCAAACTGGCGCCGACGCCCCCTGACGTGCGCACCACCTGCACGGCTTCTGACGGTGGCAGATCCGGTTCACAGTCCGCGTCCACCACGACGATCACCTCCAGCGGAGGCGACGTCTGGTGCAACGCCGACTCCACGGCCGCGCGCAGACTGGCGCGGCCGATGGTCGGGATGACGACGCTCACGGTCGGCTCGGGAATCATGATGGCCCGACTTCTTCCCGGTCGCCGTGTCTGGTCAGGATCAG
>JBEVHL010000598.1:0-4497 GCA_040511255.1 Mycobacterium sp.
CGCCCGTGCCACCGACACCCGGTGTGGCCGCTCCGGGCGCACTGCCCGGGGTGCCCGCGGTGCCGGCTGCGCCGGAGCCACTCAGGCCACCCTTGCCGCCCGCGCCGCCATTGGCACCGACACCGTCGGTACCGGCAACCGTGCCCGCGCCGCCCTTGCCACCGTTGCCGCCGGCACCGCCGCCGCCGCCGCCGCCGCCCAGTCCGGGCGCACCCGGGCCGGTCAGGATCGGGAGGAAGCCACCGGAGCCAGCTGCGCCACCGTTGCCGCCGTCGCCACCGTTGCCGCCGGCTGCGCCGTCGCCACCGTTGCCGCCGTTGCCCTGAGCAGCCTGGCCCGTGAGGCCGATGCCGCCAACGCCACCGGCACCGCCGGCGCCACCGTTGGCACCACTGCCGCCGGAGCCGCCCTGGCCGCCGCCGCCGCCGGAGCCGCCGAATCCGAAGATCAGGCCGCCCGAGCCACCGGCGCCGCCGTTGGCACCCTTACCGCCGTCGCCGCCGACTGCGGTGGAGTCCGCACCGTTGCCGCCGTTGCCGCCAACGCCACCCAGCGGGGTCGCTGCGCCAACGCCGCCGGCGCCACCGGCGCCACCGTTGCCGCCGCCACCGAGGGCGTCGCCACCGTTACCGCCAGCTGCGCCAACCAGGCCGGGGGCGCCTGCGCCACCGTTACCACCGTCGATACCGCCGTCGCCACCATCATTCAGCGGCGGGACCCCGGGGACGCCGGGTGCACCGTTGAACACGGTTGCGCCGGGCAGTGCGACCAGGGGAGCAACCGGGTTGACCCCGTTCAGGCCCGGACGGCCGTTGCCGCCGAGTCCGCCGTTGCCGCCGGAGCCGATGAAGAAGGACGCGTTGCCACCGTTGCCGCCAGCGCTGGCCTCAACCGGAATGGTCGGGTCGCCACCGTTGGGGAACAGCAGGGACGTGCCGTAGCCGCCGTTGACGCCGTTTCCGCCGTTGCCACCGTTGCCGAAGAACAGCCCGGCGTTGCCGCCGTTGCCGCCCGCGCTGCTGGTGTTGGTGACCGGGTTGTACTGGCCGGCCAGGCCGTCGCCGCCGCTACCGGCGAAGATGCCGCCGTCGAAGCCGTCCGGATGCAGGACGTTTCCGTCGGCGCCGTTTCCGAAGAACGTGCCCAGGATCGGGATGGCTCCGGTGATGTCGAGGAAGCCGTTGGCGATCTGGTTGATCGGAGCGAAGCCAGCTGCGAGCAGCGTGCTTCCGCCGGGTGCAGCGGCCTGGCCGCCGCCGCCGGCACCGATGAAGGGCAGGCCTGCGAGCAGATCCGACAGCACGTCAGCCTGCGCGTCGGGTGCAGTCATCAAAGAGGCGGCCGGACCCCCCAATACGAGACCGGCCGCGCCGATGGCCGCCGCGGTGGCGACGAGTGGACGAACGCGCTTCTTCGAACCTCGCCCGGTGGTTTGCTTGGACATATGAATATCCCCCTTGAGGATGGAACTGGAATCAATGCGGGTGTGGTGCTGGAATGAACATCAGCAACGTAGCACTGAGAGAATCGTAAGTGCACGGAAATTCTTCACCTCAGCGGCGATCTGTTTGCATGTTCAAGTAGCTGGCGTCTTCGAGAACCCCTCGATACTGAGAGCTCGCTCAGGAGCCAGTACGCAGTGGCGCGACACCCGTCGCGAGTGCATAACCGCAGCTAGAACCGATTAATGCACCGTGATTTCATCTACCGTCACCTGGTCTTAACACTGCCCGATGGCATGTTCTGTGACCCGTCTCTCAGGCAGTCCTCAGGTCCAAAATTGGCTGAGGGGGTCCGAGGCGCCCGTTCTCGGTCAAAGTAGTTGCGTTATCAAGGTCATTTTTTGGATAGATAATTGACGCTGCCAGCGAACAGTCAGTTGGGAAGCTTTGGGCAAAGTAGTTTTTTTAGCAATTACCACCTGTGACCTGGTGTTTACGGCACCGAAACACTCGGACGCAACACAGGCGTAACACTCGCTAACGCTGTGAACTTGCCAGGGCAACGAATTGGTGACGTCGCACGCCATCTCAACGGCCACGCCACCGCCAAAAAAGCTACTGAGCAGTCAGGGAGCACTGCGGGGACGAAACTCGCTCGGCCCCGTGGACGGACCGGACCGCGTTTGAATCCAAGTCGGCGGGTCCGGCACTGCCGCGAACCCCGCGGCAACGCCCAAACATCGATCCGCATGACCGCGGGCAACGTCGTCGAAGGCGACCCACCCCACGAATGTGCACTTAGCCGAAGTTGTAGTTTCTCAGGGTTTTTTCAGCTATGCTCGGCCGATTCACTGCTGCGGAGCCCAGGGGGGTGCCCATGCGTAAGACCATCGGCCCTTTCTTGGCCACCGGGGTGGTGCTTGTGGCAGCTACGACTATCGTCGCAAATCCTCTCGTTACCTCGCCGCCCGACAAGGTCATTTCGACCGCGGAATGGGCGGCCAACGGCGACAACCAAGATAGTTTCGGTTTCGGCTTCCTGAAGTCCATCGGCCCAGGTCATTCTGTGCTGCCCGCGCCCATCGTCGGCCTCGAAGAATTGCTGAACGGGCTGATCAACTCCGCGCCGGAAATCATTCAGGCCGCAGCGCCGATCACGCCAGAGCTCGTCGTCAATACGCCGGTGCAAACCTTGGGCCAGAACGCGATTACCGCGAAACCGGAGAACAACGCGCAACCCACGGTTCTCGCTGGTGTCCCCAACGAGGTCGTCGAGAAGGCCATCGCTGCCATCGGCGGCGGGACCAGCGCAGCCGGCGTAAAAATCATCGAGCAACTCGCCATGGCGCCCGCCGTGGTCTTCTCACTGCTTCGGCAGGTGATGGCGGGCACGCTGAGCGCGGAAGACGCGTTGCGCCGCCTCGTCCTGGTGCCGCTCGCGGCCGCGATCACCGGGTATCCGAACCTCACCGGCGATCCCGATATCGACGCCTGGTACAGCGAGGGTTCGCTCCGCCCATTGATCGACGCCTTGATCAACAACCTGCCGTTTCCCTTCGGCCAACCAGGTGGATCGATCGAGGCGATCGACGGCGGGTTGAGCGGAATCGCGAAACACCTGCAACACGACACCGATCCGCCGACGCAGCGGAAGTCGTCGGCCACCGCGGACACCGCCCCGGCGCTGCCACCAGATCCAGACGCGCAAAGCGAACGACCTGACAGAGAAGCAGGTGACAGCAAAATTATCGCCCCCGACTCCGACGCCGCTCCGAAGCCACGGGCAACCGATCTGACCGCTGCGCCAAACACAGGTGCACCTGGCAAGAGCGCGAAGACCACCAAGAAGTCGGAGCCCTCCGCTCGCGACGATCAGGCGGCCCAGCACCGGGCGGGTAGCAACGCCCCGAAGAGCGCAAACACCACGGACAGCGATCCGGCTCGCGGCGGGTCGGGCGGGTCGCCAAGTCAGGCCGGCGACGCAAACTGACCTGACCAACGCGGTCTTGATCTTGCCTCAGATGCAATCTGCCCTTCCCCGTGTACCCGTGGCATTTCGTCACGTGACGACTCCAGGCGCTTGATGATGCGCACGAGTGTCGCAACTCAGCAAACCAGCAGACGCCCCCTCAAGCCGGCCGAACCCGCTTGCCGTCGACCGGTCTCCGAGCTGGCGGTGGCAACTGATCACCTTGACCGCGGCGCCATAACAACCAGGCGGCCGGCGCGGCGCCGACGACCATCAAGAGCAGGGTCGGTCCCAACGCGCTGAACACGATATCTCCGCCGGGACCGCCGAACGTCAACACACCGATGGTCCCCAGCCAGGTCCAAAGTGGCAGTGCGGCAAGCCTGTTCGATGAAGTCCAGTGCATGGCAGCCCATACCAGGGCCATGTTGACCACCCCGGCGCCCACGGCGCTGATCGGAAAGGGCACCGACCCGATATAGGACGGTAGGAGAAGCGCGGCGGCTACCGCACAGAGGATGCCGTCAACGGCAAGCAAACTGAGAACCACTGTCCGCATGGCCGAATTGGCTGCGCCATGATCAGCGACGGTGGTGGCGGTTGGTGAAGCGCCGATCAGGTCGGCATGCTGTCGAGCAGCGCGGTAAGGGAGCCCACCACCCACTGGAAATTGTCCAGGCGGTCCTGCCAGTGCTGCAGGTTCGGGTCCAGATCTGGGTCCATGGTCGTCCCTTCCACATGTGCCGCGCGTGCAGCGGCAGCTTACCTCGCCCAGCTCCCGATTACGGCGTAAGTAGTGACTACTCGAATCGGCGGCAGACACTACGCGAGTACTCCTCGCACGCTGAATTTGCCTGCACATCGCCGTAATTTCAGTCCTGCCAAGGACAACTCAACGACGAGGGGGACCAGCAATGAGTAGTCGAGCGTGCGCGGCATTGATTGCGGATATGGCGTTCCACGACAACGGCTCCGCCGCAGAGCGCAGACCGGTCAAGGCCGCCGAGAAGACGAAACGCAGGACCCGACGGTTCCGTCGGCCACAGGCCGACTAGCCGCACGGACTCGCCGGCGGGGCTGCAGAGG
>JBEVHL010000599.1:0-4077 GCA_040511255.1 Mycobacterium sp.
GCCAGGCTGCCGGACGTGATCGCCAGCCGTAGCCGGGAGTAGACCTCGTCGCTGACTGTCACGACCTTGATCGGTTGGCGTTCCATGCCGTCGTCGTCCTCGGTTGGTGTGATGTGTGATCACACCAACCTAAGTTCGGATGACGTTACGGCGTTGTTCACCGAGTTTCATTTGGGTTAACACGGCATCGGGGCGCATCACGACCTGCCGCCACTCCACGCCGCTGAGTTCGGTTACAGCGCGTCCGCGCTGACCTGGCCTCGGCCACTGACAGTTTCGGTCCACCGGGAGCCGTCCCACCAACGCGGTTCATGTCGCCCCGACGGATCGGAATGCCACCCGCCAGCGGGCGACGCCAAGCATTATCACCATGGTCGCGGCTGCCAGAACAGAGTTGGTTCAGCGCGTGATCCGGTGCCCGAGGAAACGACGCGGTATCAAAACCGACACGAACGGCCAACGCTCCACTGTTTACACCCGTCACATTGTTAACATCGCCCGGTGCAGGACTCGCCGGGGATTACCAACCTGCGGCCATCACACCTGGTGTCCCGGCGCGACGCACTGCGCTACGCCGCCGCTATGTCCGCGTTGGCCGGGCTGGGCGCAGCAGCGGCAGGTGCGATAGCGCCCGCAGCGTCAGCCGCCGCCCCCACGCTGATCGACTTCGCGATGCGCCAGATCCCGGCCGCCGATATCCGCGCCGCAGGCCACGCCGGGGTGATCAACTACGTCTCGACGTCGCGTCCCGGGTCGTCCTTCGGCGCCAAACCGATCACCCTGCCCTACGCGCAGTCACTGAATGCCGCCGGGCTGGCGATCGTCAGCAACTACCAGTACGGCAAGCCGGGCGGGACCGCGCCGTCCGACTTCACCCGCGGGTATGCCGGCGGCGTCGCCGACGCGCGCACCGCGTGGCAGTTGCACACGGCCGCAGGTGGTGGCCAGAGCGCACCGATTTTCTTCAGCGTCGATGACGACGTTGACCGCGAAGCCTGGAACAACGTTGTCCTGCCCTGGTTTCGCGGGATCAACTCGATGATCGGCGTGCAGCGCACCGGCATCTACGGGGGTATCAATCCGTGCCAGTGGGCGGCGGCCGACGGTGTGATCGGGCGATCGCGATCACCCGGCCACGTGTGGGCCTGGCAGACCCGGTCCTGGTCGCGCGGTCAGATCTATCCCGCCGCAGTGCTCTACCAGCGGGTGGTCAGCACGGCGTCGAATCCAGGCCCGGTGGTCGGCGGACTCGAAGTCGACGTCAGCGATGCTCTGGCTCAAGATGTCGGTCAGTGGAACCTGCATCCGTAACCCGTCCGTAGGACTTTCCCGCTTCAGCCCGGTACAAACGGGGCACACTGCCGCCGACTACCTTCCGGCGGGATCAGCCCGGCGGGACGACCAGGAGGAACGTGCACATGACGATGCCCAGTGACGCTGCAGATGCAGTCCAGACCGAAGGAACCAACGAGGGCCCGCGCGACCACCAGGGTGTCGATACCAATCACGAGGCGTATGTCGACGAAGACAATGTGCCCCATCCCGGTCACGAGAACGAGACCAACTGAGCGATCACGCGTGTTTAGAACACCCTTGGCAAGGGGATAGCCTGCGGATGAGTCCTCAGGCGCTACCCAAGTCGATGTTCTGCGCGTGACCGCGCAACCCCCGGACCCGGACCCCTCCGTCACCACCGGTCTTGCTGAAGGCGGAGGTGTCCAACCGGGGGACACGCCGCCGGATTCCGGATCGTTGTCGGCCTCGGCGAATCAAGATCCGCCGCCTCAACGGCGGTTCACGCCGGTGATGATCGCAGCACTGATCGCCGTCGCGGTGTTGTTCGTGCTCTTCCTGACGGTCTCGGTTCTCTACGGCTTGCAGGTGGCGGGATTGATGGATCGGTGGTGACGCAGGCGCAGTTCGCTTAGGCGACCTGTCACTGGTCCAGACCCGATCATGCCGTCGCACGAACCCCGCGGACGTGGCCGTCGCTGCGAGAGACTGATCACCTGTCGCCGCGGCTACCCGAAGATGTCTGACCATCCGTCTACCATTTCTGCGGCACCCCAGTGCTTGCTGAGTGGATCGCCGGCAGGAGTCCGTGTATCTCGGACTCCCCTACTCGGCATTGACGGAAAGGACGAGTAGTGAGTTACACCGCCGCGGACATCACTGAGCTCGACGACGTCCAGCACACCCGCCTGCGGCCCGCGGTGAACCTCGGTCTCGACGTGCTCAACACCGCGCTACGAGAGCTGGTCGACAACGCGATCGAAGAGGTCGCCGATCCCAGCCACGGCGGGTCCACCGTCACCATCGCGTTGCACGCCGACGGATCGGTCAGCGTCACCGACGACGGCCGCGGCCTGCCAGTCGACTCCGATCCGGTCAACGGCAAGAACGGCATCGTCAAGACCCTCGGTACCGCCCGGGCGGGCGGCAAGTTCTCCGCACACACCGACGCAGCCAGCACGGGCGCCGGGTTGAACGGAATAGGCGCGGCCGCAGCGGTTTTCATCTCTGCCCGCACCGACGTCACGGTACGCCGGGCCGGGAAGACCTATCTACAGAGTTTCGGCGGTGGTTACCCGGGGACGTTCGACGGCAAGGACTTCGACCCGGACGCCCCATTCACCCGCTCCGACACCCAGAAACTGCGCGGCGCCGGCAACCGCCGACCGGACGCACACGGCACAGAAGTACGCATCGTCTTCGACAAGACCGTGGTGCCGGATGCCAGCTTGGACATCAACGAGGTGCTGCTGCGAGCGCATGCCGCGGCCCGGATGTCCCCCGGTGTGCATTTGACCGTCGTCGACGAAGGCTGGCCCGGCGACGTCGTCCGGCCCGAACTGCTCGAACCGTTCGACGGCCCCTGGGGCACCGATACCCTCCTGGACCTGATGTGCGCCGCCGCAGACACTCCCGTGCCGGCGGTGCGCGCCGTGGTGGAGGGCCGCGGCGAGTACACCACCGGGCGCGGCCCGACCCCGTTCCGCTGGTCCTTGACCGCCGGCCCCGCCGAACCGCCCACCGTTGCCGCGTTCTGCAACACGGTGCGCACCCCCGGCGGCGGATCACATCTGAGCGCTGCGGTGAAGGGATTGTCCGAAGCGCTGGCCGATCGCGCCTCCCGCATCCGGGACCTGGGCCTGGCCAAAGGCGAAGACGGCCCGGAAGCACAGGATTTCGCCGCCGTCACCGCGCTCGCCGTGGACACTCGCGCACCCGATGCAGCATGGGACTCCCAGGCCAAGACCGCGGTGTCCTCACGGTCACTGAACGTGGCAATGGCCCCGGACGTGGCACGCAGCGTCACCGTCTGGGCCGCCAACCCCGGCAACGGCGACACGGTGTCGCTGTGGACCAAGCTCGCGCTCGAGGCCGCCCGCGCGCGACGCAGCGCCGAGGGAGCCAAGGCCCGGTCCCGGGCGGCATCCAAGGCCAAGGGCCTCGGGACCAACCTGTCGCTACCGCCGAAGCTGCTGCCCAGCCGCGAGACCGGACGCGGCTCGGGTGCCGAATTGTTTCTGTGCGAGGGCGACTCAGCGCTCGGCACCATCAAGGCGGCGCGCGACGCCACCTTCCAGGCGGCCTTCCCACTGAAAGGCAAGCCGCCCAACGTCTATGGGTTCACCGTGAACAAGGCGCGGATCAAAGACGAGTTCGACTCGATCGAGCGGATACTCGGCTGCGGTGTCCGGGACAACTGCGACCCGGAATCCTGCCGCTACGACCGGATCTTGTTCGCCTCCGACGCCGACCCCGACGGCGGCAACATCAACTCCAGCCTCATCTCGATGTTCCTGGACTTCTATCGGCCACTGGTCAAGGCCGGAATGGTCTACGTGACCTTGCCGCCGCTATTCGTGGTCAAAGACGGCCAGGAGCGCATCTACTGCCAGGACGAGTCCGAGCGCGACGCCGCCGTGGCCCAGTTGAAGGCCACGTCCAAGCGGAAGGTGGAAGTCCAGCGCAACAAGGGTCTCGGCGAGATGGATGCCGACGATTTCTGGAACACCGTGCTTGATCCACAGCGGCGCACGGTGATTCGGTTGCACCTCGATGACGGCGATC
>JBEVHL010000600.1:0-4023 GCA_040511255.1 Mycobacterium sp.
GGGTGGCCGAAGAACCAGAACAGGTGCTGCCACAACAGGACTCCGCCCGTGGCCGGGTCGTAGACGTGCGCACCCAGGTGGCGGTCGGCCGCCAGGCCGAACAGCGCGGCGGTCAGCAGCGGGAAGGCCAGCAGCACCAGGATGGACGTCACCAGGATGTTCCAGGTGAAGATCGGCATCCGGAACATCGTCATACCCGGGGCGCGCATGCAGACCACAGTGGTGATCATGTTCACCCCGCCCAGAATTGTGCCCAGACCGGTGACGATGAGGCCCATGATCCACAAGTCGCCACCCGCGCCGGGTGAGTGCAGGGCGTCGCTGAGCGGGGAGTACGCCGTCCAGCCGAAGTCGGCGGCACCGCCGGGAGTGATGAAACCCGCGATCGCGATCATCGCACCCAACAGAAACAGCCAGTAGGACAACGCATTCAGCCGCGGGAACGCCACATCCGGGGCACCGATCTGCAGTGGCAGCACCAGGTTGGCGAACCCGAACACGACCGGTGTCGCGTAAAACAGCAACATCACCGTGCCGTGCATGGTGAACAGCTGGTTGAACTGCTCGTTGGACAGGAACTGCAGCCCCGGCACCGCGAGTTCGGTGCGAATCAGTAGTGCCATCAGCCCGCCGATGAGGAAGAACGCGAAACACGTTACGACGTACATGATGCCGATCAGTTTGTGATCGGTCGTCGTGACCAGCTGGTAGATCAGGTTGCCCCTGTGCCCTATCCGTGCGGTGAACGGACGGGTTGCCGACAGTTCTCCGCGAATGGGAACGTCAGTAGTCATCACGTTCTCCGACCGTGGCACGAGGGCCGGCGTGACGGATGCCGCAGTTGCCCTGAGGGTTACCTAAAGACGTCGATGCCTTCTTCGCGGCGACACCGCGCTGGCTCTGAAATTGCGGCACCTCAACGTGCCCAGAGCCCGCCACTTCTGCACGCAGTGCGCCATGCCATGAGCGACGAGGCATGCACTGACCGTCCTTACCCGAGGGATCCTGCCGTTGCCGTTGCCGACGCTAGACTTCGGATCGATTATCGATAATTGATAGTCGGTAAATTAGCGTATGGTTTGAGTCTGTGTCAACAACGTTCTTCGGCGGTCGCTCGAGCAGCACCACGAGAGAGGTTCATGGTGACCCAATCGGATAACCAGCAGCTGCCTGGCGCCACGCTGAGCAAGCAGATTCGCGACGCCCTGGTTCGGCAGATCGTCTCCGGCGAATTGGTGCCTGGTGAACGCCTGGTCGAGACGAAGATCGCTGAGATGTTCGGGACGAGCCAGGCCCCGGTGCGCGAGGCGCTACGCGAGTTGGAGATGATCTGCCTTGTCGACATCCGGCCCCGCAGAGGCAGTTTCGTACGTCCGTTTGTTCAGGAGACTCTGCGAGAGAGTTTCGTGGTTCGCGCTGCCCTCGAAGAGGCGGCCACGCGACTAGTGCTTACTGCCGGATCACTGCCCACCGCTGCATTGCGCGTCGACGTGGAGCGGATGCGTGCCGGAGCGCGAGCCGATGACGCGCAGGCCGTCTCTACTGCGAGTGTGTCGTTTCACCGCCACATCATCGTGGCCGCAGCCAACGAGTTGCTCCTTCGAGCGTGGGAGGGTCTTCAGATCGAGGCTCGAACGGCTGCGACGATTCTTGCCATAGAGCCGGATCTGAATCACATGGTCAGCGATCACGACGCGCTTCTGGAGTCACTGCTTTCGGACGACGTCACCACCGCGTGCCGACATGCCTATGAGCATCAGTGGCGTCTGAAGGACTTGTCCGATCCCATATCCCCGTCCGCTCCCGGCCGCCCGGCCGTTACCTGAAGTGAGAAGGCTCGCGTGAACTCTGCAGGATTGACCGCAGGCGGCTCGCCGTTCTTCGGCCCGACGGTAGTGGTCGACGGAGTGGGCGTGGTCCGAGACGGACGCGCCCTGTTGTCGGACATCACGGCGACCATTGAGCCGGGCCAGCATTGGGTACTGCTTGGGTCCAATGGCGCCGGGAAGAGCACCCTGCTCAGCTTGCTGGGGGCTCACACCCACCCCAGCATGGGGACCGTACACGTTCTTGGGCACCGGCTAGGCCGAGTGGACATGCGGACCCTGCGAACCGCCATCGGACATGTCAACCCTCGCCACCGCGTTCAGTACCCGCTCACCGTCCGCGAGGTCGTGCTGACTGGGCTCACCAATACCGCTGATCTCGTGCAGCGTTGGTCGCCGACGGAGGAAGAACGCGATCGAGCAGACGCGTTCATCGCCTCCTTCGGGCTGTCTGCCCGAGTGGACGCGTTGTGGCCCAACCTGTCCCAGGGTGAACGAGGGCGAGCGCTGATTGCGCGGGCGTTGATGCCGTCCCCGCGGCTGCTGCTGCTCGACGAACCGTCGACCGGGCTGGATCTGGCGGCCCGTGAGCGGTTGCTGACTGCCCTGGACACCATCCGAGTCGCCAATCCGCAGCTGGCGAGTGTCCTGGTAACCCACCACCTGGAAGAGATCCCGTCTTCGACCAGCCACGCCATGCTCCTCTTGGCAGGCCGGTCGATCGCGCAGGGTCCGGTGCAGGACGTCCTGACCTCCGGCTACGTCAGCGACTGCTTCGAGCACGACATCGAGATCAACAGACACCGGGGCCGCTGGTCCGCGCGCGCGATTGCGGTATGACGTCTGACTGCGTGGCGGGCACATGCTCGCCGGTGGCATAGCTACCACGTTGCCGACGTCCATCGACGATGCCAATTCAAGGCTCAATACTGCAGTGCTACATCTGTTTTCATGTCAGCACTGTGCCGTCCAGCCATGATCGCCAGGAATGGCGGACACCCATGACCCGTTGGTGAAGGCATGAAAGCGATTGGCTACACCGAGTTCGGCGGCCCGGAGGTCTTGCAGTTGATGGAGCTACCGGAACCCCACGCCGGGCCAGGGCAGGTCCGGGTCCGCGTGCACGCCGCCGCGGTCAATCCCGCCGACACCGGCGCGCGGTCGGGGTGGATGCATCGCACCTACGCCCCGGAGACGCTGCCCGGCGGCAAGTACCCCGACCCGCCGTACGTTACGGGTTGGGACTTTTGCGGCGTCCTCGACGAGAGCCCCGACGGTGCTCCGCTCGAGATCGGCCAGCAGGTCATCGGGCTCACGCTCAGCCCGATGGGCGGCGTCGGCGCCTACGCACAATATGTCGTGACCGACGCCCGCTCAGTCGTACGCGCACCGAGCAACGCCACCGCCGTGGCGGCGTCCACGCTTCTGATGAACGCCGTCACTGCCTACGCCATGCTCGAAACACTGGCCCTGCCAGATGGCGCGACGGTGGCGGTGACCGGAGCGGCCGGAGCCCTCGGCGGCTACGCCGTGCAACTCGCCAAACACCAAGGGCTACAGGTCATCGCCGATGCCGGCGAGGCCGACGTACAACTCGTCGAGGGGCTGGGAGCAGACCTCGTCCTGCCCCGCGGAGACGGGCTGGCCGAACGCATTCGCGACGCGATCCCCCATGGAGTGGACGGTGTGGTCGACGCTGCGCTGTACAACGACGCCATCTTTCCCGCGGTCCGCGACGGCGGGGCGATCACGTCCGGCCGTCAACACCTCGGCTCCCGTGAACGCCGCGTCGTCTGGCACGCGGTGTCGATCCTGGAGCACACCACCCGCACCGACGTCCTGACCACCCTGCGCAATCTCGCCGAGGACGGCGCCTTGACCCTGCGCGTCGCCGATACCCTTTCCGCCGAGCAGGCCGCCGAGGCACACCGCCGGGTGGAAGCCGGCGGACTGCGCGGGCGTCTCGTACTAACCTGGTGATTCGGAGGGAGCTGAGTGCCGAAACCGGCGTCTTAGCGCACGAGGAGCTGGGTCATGATCCTGAAACACCAAGGGCCGCAACTATAGACCGTGTCGTCGCATCGATCAGCGAGCGTAGCGGCGGTTGCGGCGGGGTGTCCGACATCAGTTGTACTCCGACGCCCCTTGCCAGACCGAGAATCACGACTGCTGCAATTTCCGCATCGATCGCTGCGCC
>JBEVHL010000601.1:0-4006 GCA_040511255.1 Mycobacterium sp.
GCCGGGCTGAGCCGCTGACCGCAACCGAGTACAAGATCCTGCGGCTGCTCATGATCAACGCGCGGCGCATTGTGCCCAAAGTGCAGATACTGCAGGAGGTTTGGAGCCGCAGGTCGGGAGGAAGCCTGAACAACGTGGAAATCTACATCTCCTACCTGCGCAAGAAGATCGATCATGGCCGCGCGCCGATGATCCACACCGTTCGCGGCTGCGGTTACCTCCTGAAACCGTAGAACCTCAGCGGGTTCGGGGCTGTAATGGAAACCTGCGCCATGCCGCTGCCGAACTCGGCGTGACCTGGGCCGAGGAGCGCCCCGTCGGTCATCGGCGCCGTCCGTGTCTGTGCCAAAGCTTCGGGTCGGTGGCGCCGAAGGGGCACAATCGCGGTGTGAATCATCCGCAGCTTTCGGTGTACCTGGCGACATACACAGACGGACCAAACCATGACTGGCCTGCAACGCTTGCGATGGCCCAGCTCATGGACGAGGCGGGCGTCGACCGGGTCGTCATCTCCGATCACGTCGCGTTCGGCGAGCACTTCGCCGCCTACGGTGACCCGGCGCTCGGCGGCACCACCGGCGGCCGCCAACCCACCGGTCCCGACGGTGCATGGCTGGAGCCGATCGCAGTGCTCACCGCCATCGCGGCCACCACGACGCGCATCCGACTCGGCACGTCGATACTGCTTGCCGCGCTGCGGCGCCCGGCCGTACTCGCTAAGCAACTCGCCACACTCGACGTGATCAGCGCCGGCCGCCTCGACGTCGGTGTCGGCGTCGGTTGGCAGCGCGAGGAGTACGAGGCCTGTGGTTTGTCGTTCGAGGGCCGCGGTCGGCTGCTCGACCACACTCTTGAGGTGTGCACGACGCTGTGGACCCAGCAGCAGGCGTCGTACGACGAGACGGAGCTGTCATTCGACAACATCCACCAGATGCCGAAACCCGTTCAGCAGGGCGGTGTTCCGCTATGGATCAGCGGCACCGTGAACCGTAACGTTGCCCGAAGACTGGCACGTTTCGGGAGCGGATGGATCCCGTGGGGGCCGGATCTCACCGACCTTCGCGGTTCGATTCCCGCCATGAAGCAGGCCCTGTCGGACGCGGGCGGCGACTCCAGCGGGTTGCAGGTTCAGGGCGCCGTGCGGGTGGTGCGCGACGGAGGTGACATCGACTACCGCGCGACCGTCGCGGCAGTGCCCGACCTCGTCGAGGCGGGGGTGACCGACTTTCGCATCGCGGCGCCGCTGCCCACCGAGCACGACCGCGCCACCGAGGTACTCGCGCAGCTCGTTGATGCATTCCGTGATGTCACCCGGTGACGGTGGCACTCCGTCCGGCGAATCAGGGGCGCCGCATTCCCGAATCAATGGATTATCCGACTTCAAGCACCCTCTCGCAGGGGAGCAATCGATCCCCTGACGCCAGGGTAGTGGAGTCGACGATTTCTTCACGGCGTATCCGGGTGAGCAGGCAGGACACGACTTGCGAGCTATACGTTCCGTGTCGGCGCGTCATACAACTTGATCCGAAACCTTCGGCCGAGCGTCAGATTCAGGCAGGGCAAACCCGTACCGCTCATTGAGTAGCGCGACGAGTAATTGAGGTCGCTCGGTCATCCACGGAGAGCGCCGTAGGGCCATAGCAACCGAAGCGTTGCTTTGCTTAAGTTTCCTCAGACGGGGTAGACGGCACCCAGATCGCACAGTGAAGGGACGCGTCGTGGAACTGACAGTCACTTTCGTGGGTAATGCGACAACACTGATCTCGGCAGGTGATATCACCGTGTTGACCGATCCGAACTTCCTGCATCAGGGCCAGCGTGCCTACCTGGGGTACGGATTGGTTTCGAAACGGCTGAAGGCACCAGCGCTCACCATCGCCGAGCTGCCACCGATCGACGCGATTGTGTTGTCGCACATGCACGGTGACCACTGGGATCGAGTTGCGCAGCAGCATCTGGACCACACCCTTCCGGTGGTGACCACCACCCATGCGGCGAAACGGTTGGAGCGGCGCGGGTTTGGCGCGGCGCAGGGATTATCTACGTGGAACACTCATGTGATCACCAAGGGGCAAAGTACCCTGACCATCACCGCACTGCCCGGGCGGCACGCGCCAGGATGGACACGTCGACTGCTGCCTCCCGTCATGGGTTCGATGCTTGAGTTCGGCACCACTGCCGAACCAGGTCACCAGCGCCGCTTGTACATCTCCGGCGACACCCTGCTGATCGAAGAACTCAAAGACATCCCGTTACGCTTTCATGCGATCGACGCGGGCATTCTGCACCTCGGCGGCACCCGCCTACCCGCTGGTGCACGCCTACCGTTCGGGCTCACGGTCACCATGGACGGTGCACAGGGGGCGGACGTCGTCGAGCTACTAGGCTTGCCCAAAGTAATTCCGGTGCACTTCGACGACTATGGGGTGTTCGCCTCGCCGCTCAGTGATTTCACCGAGCAGATGAAGCGACGCGCACTCGGCCACACCATCATCGAACTCGGCCGCGGTGAGTCCGTGCACATTTGACGAGTGGCGATCGCGAAGAAAACGGCGTGGCGAAGTGCGGCCCCCAAGCTCGGCGAAATCGGCGTGGTTAGCGACGCGAGGGAGCTGGCGACAGACCTTCGAATCGCCGCCGGGCCGACCTGATGTCACCGTTGCGTCACCGGCACCCGCTACGCCGGGGGGTGCCATCGGCTGACCGACCCCGCCATCAGACTGAAGAGGGGATCAGGCGTGAGCTTCAGAGCAAGATTGCGGGCCTGTTCCACGCGGCACAGGCATGGCGTTGCGAAATAGGATCCCGCCTTCGAGGCGGTGTACAAGGTGAGCAAGCGCCTTCGGCGTTTCGCCAGCCCCCCGGGTCCACACTTGGCGAGGGTGATGGCGTCCTCCATGGCCAACGCTGCACCTTGCCCAAAGGTGGGGCGCATCGTGTGGGCCGCATCGCCGATGAGTGCGACTTTGCCGCGCACGAGGTGGCGAGGTGGTCGGGCTTCGAAGATTGCCGGGGTGGCTAGCCGGCAAGGATCAGCGGCGTCGATCAGTGCCGGCAGTGGGTCCGGCCAGTGCCGGTAGGCACCCAGCTGGCTGCCTGGATCCTGGGTTCCGCCGTAAATGTAGGTGCGGCCATCGGCTAACGGTAAAACTCCGAAATCGGTTGTGCAGCCCCAGATTGGCCCGAAACCGGAGTCCAATTCGCGGTCGACAATCCAGGCCCACCCCGTGATGCCAGTCGCGTGCCGCGGTGCCGCATTGGGCCACAGCGTTTTCCTGACGACACCCGATGATCCGTCTGCTCCCACGACCAGGTCGAAACGCTGCTCTGTGCCCTGTGCGCCGACAACACCATCAGCGTCGACTGTGCTCACGGCGGTGGAATAGCGCAGGCAGTCCGTGGGTAGCTCTTCGATGAGCCAGGTGAGCAGCTGGCTG
Organism: Mycobacterium sp.; assembly: GCA_040511255.1. Lineage (GTDB taxonomy): Bacteria > Actinomycetota > Actinomycetes > Mycobacteriales > Mycobacteriaceae > Mycobacterium. The sequence continues at coordinate 3,438 of JBEVHL010000601.1, forward strand.
CGCGGCACGGTCGCATAGTGCTCTCCGCCGGTGAGTTGGGCGAGCGTTCTTCGGATAAGAACACTGCCATCTGCAGCGCGCACGGTGGCTGGCATCTGTGACCACGGCTCAGTAACCACACGTTGTCGAACACCAAGAACAGCCAGGCACATGAGTGCGTTCGTGGCGAGCGATATAGCGCCACCCACGGTGGACGGTCCGGCTGATTTCTCGAAAACAGTGACGGTGTGACCGCCCCGCCGAAACGCAATAGCCGCTGCCAACCCGGCAAAACCGCCGCCAATGATCCCCACCCTCATCACCTCAAACTACGACTCCCAGTAGTAGATGTCGAGACACGCGACGGGCCTGCCATCTAGTCGGGTGAGACAGGAACATTATTGCGATCGCTTCGGGCGACGCCGATCAAATTTCGGGAGCTGACCTCAATCTCGAGGTTGTCCGTCACGGCTAAGTAGATTCTTAGTGGCAGTTGAGATTTGGCATCGTTTGTCGGCAGCCCGCGCAGGTGCATGCGGAACGGTCAAAGTCCGAGCACTCTTGTGCATTCAGTCTTTGTGGTTCGCGCG
>JBEVHL010000602.1:0-3855 GCA_040511255.1 Mycobacterium sp.
GGACTAACCCGTCCAGCCCTTGAAGTTCTCGACCAACTTGCGGTCGGTGGTACGCAGGCGTTCGGCTTCGGCCTGCATGTCAGCAGCGGCGTCGGCGCCGGTCTTGGAACCTTGCAGCACCAGTTGGACGCCGGTGAAGACCGACTTGCTGTCCAACGCAGGCGGAATGAAGTTCTCCAGGTACGGCACGCCCTCGGACGCGGCGGTGAAGAGCTGCTTCTTCACCGGGTCGGTGACCTTGGCAACGTCAAAGCGATCATCGGCAGGTAGAGAACCGGTGATGTCGTACCAGGCCTGCAGACGCTCCGGCGTATGCATGAACTGGATGAAGTCGGCGGCAACCTGCGGATACTTCGACCACGACGTGATGCCGACGGTTTGCGACGTCGTGCCCATCTTTCCCGCGTACTTGCCATCGCCCCAACTCGGCAGCCCCATGATGGTCACCTTGTCCGCGCCCACCTTCTTGACGAAGTTCGGCGCGTCGGTGCCTGCGGTGATGGTCATCGCCGCGTTCCCCTGAACCCACAACTCCTGCGCCTGATAGAGCTCCAGGGAGTTGATGTCCTTGTTCCAGCACTTGTGCTTGGTCGAATCCTCCAGTCGCGTCCACCATTCCGCGAGCTTGGGATCGGTGAAGGACTTGTCCCCCACCACCGCCGCGGTGACGTCACCGGTCGAACCGATCGACTGCATACCCAGCATCGAGTACAGCCACCCGCCGAACCAGCCGTCCTTGACCCCGCCGGCCAAGGTGGCCACACCGGCACTGCTGAGGACGTCGCACGCATGCATCAAGTCATCCCACGACTTGGGTGCGGTCAGCCCGTGCGCGTCGAGAATGTCGTTGCGCACCAGGAGCGGGAACGACGGATTGACGTACCACGGGGCAGTCAGCGTCTTGCCGTCGTTGACATCCTCCAACGCCGCATTCGTGTAGTGCTTCAGCTCGTCGGCGCCGATGTAGTCCGACACCGGCACTGTCGAACCGTCCCAGTAGGGCTGCTGCGAGTAGATGCCACCCCAGAAATACTGGATGTCCGGGCCCTGCTTGGCGGCGGCTGCGGCCTCGAAGCCGGGCATCAGGCCGTCGGTAGTCTGTAGCACGGTCTTGAGAGTGATATTGGGGCGCTTGATTTTATAGGCGCTGACCGTATCTGCGAGCCACTTCTCGGCACCAGGTGCCTCCTGCTCACCCCACCACCACATCGTCAACGTGACGTCGTCGGTGGGGAACGGCGCGGGAGACGCCGGGCTGCTCGAAGCCTGGTCGCCGCCGCTGCCGCCACCACATGCCGTGGCGGCCAACAGGACAACAGCCGATAGGGCCGCTGCCGTTAACCATCGTGGTTTCATCGTGCCTCCATGTTCATTCGAAGCGAATTCATTGGATGCGGATCCGCCACGGTGCGGTGCCGCCGGGTTGTCATGGGCGTAGGACAGGTGTCGTGTAGAGCGGCTCGCCGTTGACCGTGATCGCGACGTCCACGAGATACTGCGCTAGAGCGTCGTGGTCGATTTCCACTCCCAGTCCCGGCGCATCGGGTGCGGAGACCTGCCCGTTGGCGTCGAGATCCAGGTGTGTCCTGGTGGCTTCGCGCGCCAACGCCTTGGCCTCGATCGGATACTCGCACAACCAATCTGATCGGGTGCCGGCAAACGGCTGCAGCGAGGCACTCAACGCCAGGTGCGACGTGAACGTGTGGTTGACGTAGGTGACACCCGCCGCCGCGGCATACCGGGCGACGCGCGCCGCGTCGCCGATGCCACCGATGCGTCCGGTGTCGATCTGGACGAAACCGATTCCGCCGTAATCGATCAGGTGCTCGGCCATGTGCGGGTTGTGCGCACCTTCGCCACCGGCGATCCGGACGCTGGTCCGCCCGGCCAGCGCCTGATAGGCACGTAGGGCACCCGAGACGAACGGTTCCTCCAGCCACGTCACACGGGCCTGCTCCAGCGCAGGCAGGCGCAACGCGGCGGCCTCGACGTCCTCGCCGAACACTGTTCCGGCGTCGACCAGCACCACACCTTCGGCACCGAGACCCTCGCGGGCGGCGTGCACCTGGTCGGCGTCGGCGGCGACGCCTGCGGTTCCGTAGGGTCCCCAGCCGAACTTGGCTGCGCGGTATCCGAGTGCGCTTGCCGCAGCGGCCTTTTCGAGTGTTGACTGTGGGTCGTCACCGAACAGCACGGAGGCGTACGGCGTTTTTGGACAGGACTCGGGGTGGCCGAGCAGGTCCCAGACCGGTCGCTGCTGGAGGCGGCCGAGGAGGTCCCACAGCGCGATCTCGATGCCCGAAAGGGTGTGGTCGGCCTGCAGCAGGTCAAGGCTGCGGGCCCGCACCCGGGTGCTGATCCGGGCGATGTCGCTGACGTCGTCGAGACGTTCGCCGAGCACCGAATCGGCGACCGGGTGGCAGGCACTGTGTGACATCGGTGCGACGAAGCTGGCGATCGAGGGCAGCGGCGATGCCTCGCATTCGCCCCACCCGACCTGGCCACCGGCTTCGACCCGAACCAGCAGCATGTCCTGGCTGCCGTCGCCGATATCGAGGACTTCTGGCATGCGCAGATAGAACAGATCGACGGTGTCAATTCGCATCGGAGGCCACCTCGGTCCGTCCACCCGAAACGGTGCCGTCCAGCGCGACTCCGGTGACCTCGGCCATGCCTTGGTAGGCGACCATCGTCAGGGTGGTCTCGACCACCCCGTCAGCGGGCAGGGTGCGATGCGTGCCGGCCGCGACACCCTGATTCACGCTGATCGGATATCCGGTGCAGGGTTCGAGGATCAGCACCTCGTGCGCACGCCAACCGCCGTAGGACGCGAAGGTCCAGCAGGACGGGAAGACGTTGGGATCGAAAGCGAGCCCAATTCCGGAGCCGTCGGCATAGGTCACCGCGCACCAACCGGCGTCGAGCTCGGTGGCGTACTGGAATTCGGCGGCCCGCGCCTCGCGCGGAAGCGTCGGCCGCATGTCATGGCGCACACCATCTTCCACCAGGTACGGCCAGGTGTACTCGGTGCCCGGGCTGCCGGCACGTGGATGCCCGAAGTCTTCGAGGTAGACCGTGCGGGCGCCCATGCTGACTGTGGCCGGCTCGTCGGTGGGCACCGCCACGTGCTGCTTCCACAGATACGGCAGCTCCACGAGCCCCTGGTTGTGGATCCGCCACGAGATCTGGAGCCGAGGCTCGTCCTCGGCCAGTGCGATCGTCTTGGTGAAGTGACAGGCGCTGATCGGCGTCCGCGTGGACAGGACGATCCGGCCCTGGTCGTCGGCGTGCCAGTCCCACGCCGCGGTCCACAGCTCGCCGTGGTCTGGGTAGGGCTCTCCGGCCAGTTGTTCGGGCTCGTCGTTGGGGAACAGCTCGTCCCACCCGCCGAAGAACACGTCGTCGTACGTCGATCCGATCTCGACGCGGCGCGCGGCCGCTCGAGGGTTGTGCCACAGCAGCTCCCGGCCGTTGCGCAAATCCGTGACCTGCCAGACCTTGCCGCCAAGTTCGGGCAGCACCACTACCCGCAGCTGCCGGTTGGTCAGAATGACGGCCTGCAGCCCGCGGTAGGTCCAGTCGGTGTCGACGCGGACGGTCACCCGGAGTGCCCCGCCGCCCGGTCACCCAGCAGGGCGTTGGGTCGCAACAGCACTTTGGCGGTGGCATCGCCGTCGACGAGCCGCTGGTACCACACCGGGCCCTCGGCCAGGTCCGTGTCCACCACCCCGTCGCGCAGACCGATCCGGCCGTCGGCCAGCCAGGCGACCGCCGTCCTGAATTCCGCTTGGGTGTAGGCAAACACCCCGTGCACAGCGATCTCGTTGCGGATCAGCATGTTTATCGGCAGCGAGG
>JBEVHL010000603.1:0-3600 GCA_040511255.1 Mycobacterium sp.
CGTGGCCGCCACCGGGCAGACCACTTCACACGGGGCCGACTCGCACTGCTGACACGGCATCGGTTGATGATAGGTATCCGGGTTTTCGAGGTCGCCGCTGTAGTAACGATCGACTCGCAGCCAGTGCATCTCACGGCCATTGGCGACCTGCGACTTGCCGACGACGGGCACGTTGTTTTCCGCCTGGCAGGCAACGACGCACGCATTGCAACCGGTGCAGACGTTCTGGTCGATGGCCATGCCCCAGGCATACCCTTCGTACTTGCGAGGCTCGAACATCGAGAGACCGACGAGCGGCTGAAGCTCCTGCTTCGCGGCGAAATTGGGATCCTGCTCGAACTGCGCGACGGTTGCGACACGGACCAGATTGCGCCCCTCGATTGACCAGTGATCCTGGGTCGACACCAGTTCATAGCCATCGCCCGTGTTGGTCACCTGCACGCCTGCGGCGATGTCCTGTGACGCACTGGCGCGCAACGCGTTGACGCCGAAGCCTCGGCCGTCTGCTATCCGACCCGCGCGCTCACGGCCATAACCGAGGTGCAGAGTGATCGTGTCGGGGGCGTGTCCAGGGGCCGGCCACACCGGGACTCGGACCACGCGGTCGCCATGACGGATCTCGACGATGGGTGCGCGCCCTGGCGCATCACCCTCGATACCTACGTTCCTCATCAAGCCCAGACGGGCAGCCGTCGCTGGCGCGATCAGTGCCGCGTTATCCCACGTGAGCTTCGTGAGGCACTTCGGCAACTCCTGCAGCCAACCGTTATTCGCAAAGCGACCGTCGTAGACGCTCGGATCCGGGCGGAACACCACTTCCAATCCCGCGGCAGCCGCTGCTGGCGCCGCGCCAAGGGCGCCAACCCGCATCGTGACACTCTTAGGCGCAAACGCACTGTCCGGAATCACGCCGTCATGGAGCCATTGCCGCCAATCTCGGTCAAACGGCGAGAGCGTGGTGCTCCCAGGCAGTGGCGCCAACGTCGCGGCCGCTCCGGCTGCGGCTGGAACAGGTTCTGCCGCAACAGGTGCCGCACCCTTCTGGCCGCTCCAGTACGAACGCACGATGTCGTAGCCGGATCTCACGCCCGCTGCGCTGAGCGTGGACACGACTTCGTGCACGGAGTGACCGTTGTAGAGCGGCGCGATCAGCGGCTGCACGATGGACGCAGTGCCGTCGTGTCCGCGAACGTCGCTCCACATCTCGAGGAAATGGGTTTCCGGGACGTGCCAATGACAGAGCGCCGCGGTCTCGTCATGAAACTGGCTGAGATTCGCACGCAACGGCACCTTGTCCATCGCTTCGGCGAACTTGAGATCCGAGGGCGCGGTGTACACCGGGTTGCCGCCCAGAATGAGGAGGAGGCTGACCGTGCCGGCATTCATTTCGCCGACGAGTTCGGCAAGCCCCGCACGCTGATCCATTGGGTGCGTTTCAACCGTCTGGGTATAGACGACGGTGCTGCCGACGTTCCCCAACGCGTCGTTCATCGCATGCGCGAGCGCATGGACTGCTGGCGGCTGTCCCTCGCCCGCGATGACCAGGCTGCGTCCGCGCGCATTCTGCAGATCCTTCACCAGCGGACCTAGCCACGTCTGAGCTGACTCGGGCGCAGAACCGCCGGTAGCACCGGCAACTCCGAGTTGCGCCGCAACCGCACGTGCAAACGCGCCGATGTCGGAAGCGCGAAGGAGCAGTCGATGATCGGCCTTGGTGCCGGTATTGCTCGGGGAGCTCTCCACCGAGTAGAGGCGATTACGTTGGGCGCGGTCGCCTTCGAGCCGGCGACGTGATGCATACGCACGGGAGTGCGTCAGCGCGCCGTTGCCGGTACAGAGAAAGTCGGCGTCGAGCGACAGGATGACGTCGGCCTTTTCGATCGAATACTTCGGATCGACGTACTCACCAAAAGCGACGCGGCTGCCTTCGCGCACGTTATGACGACCGAACGGCTCCCACTGAACCCACTTCGCTTGTGGAAAACGGCCCAGGAACTCGTCGATCTGAGATCCGAGCGATGGAGACGCAACGGTCTCGCTGAGAACGCGTATGCCGCTTCCCTGGGTCCCCCGCTGAGCGTCGAGCACCTGCCGAATCGTCAGCGCAAACGCCTCGAACGGGCGGATTTCGCCAAGGTGTGTGAGCACCTGAGAGCGATCGGGATCGTAAAGACCCAGGATGGAGGCCTGAGCAAACAGGTCGGTCGCACCAAGGCTGGACGGATGATCCGGGTTCCCTTCGATCTTGGTCGGGCGGCCCTCGTGGCTCTCGACCAGGAGACCGACGCCAGACCCGGCAAACGGCATTGCCGTTGCGTAGAAGAGCGGCTTTCCCGGAACCAGCTCCTCCGGCTGCCTGACATAGGGGACGATGGCTTCCTCAGGCTGGCGCGTGCAAGCGCTCACCCCGGCCAGGGCCATCGACGCTCCCATCAACTTCAGGAATCCGCGTCGGCCGACAGGGTCCAGCCACTCGGACGCGTTCTGCGGAAACTCGCGATGGAGGTATTCCTTGAATTCGGGGGTCTCGGCGACCTCTTCGAGACTGCGCCAGTAAGTGCGGCCTCGCGTTCCCTGGAGCCTGGTGCGAATTGCCTGAATATCGTTCGAATCGGTCATGTGAGGGTCACCGGTGGCACGTCGAGCAGCTCGTGTTCCCTTTGATCCCGTATTCCTTCACGAGCATCGGGCCGAGAACCGACTGCGGCACCGAGGGGCGGTAGTCCATCGTGAACACCTCGCTGCGGGGCCGGACGTATTGCTCTGGATTGCGGTGACAGTTCAGACACCATTCCATTTGGAGCGACTGCACCTGCCGCATCAGGGGCATCTGGTCGACACGCCCGTGACAGGTTTCGCAGCCCATCCCCTTCTTCACGTGGATGCTGTGGTTGAAGTACACGAAGTCCGGCAGGTCGTGGACTCGGACCCAGTGCAGGGGACGGTCCTCCCGGAAGCTGGTGCGGACCGGCTCGAGGATTGGCGCGTTCGACCAGATCTGCGAGTGGCAGTTCATGCAGGTCTTCGTAGGGGGGATTCCAGCAAACGACGAGGTTTCAACCGAGGTATGGCAGTAGCGGCAATCGATCCCGTCATCGAGGACGTGATGGAGATGGCTGAACTGCACGGGTTGCTCGACGTACTCGTTGGCGCGGGTGACGTAGGAGGAGCGCCCGATCAGCATGGCGATCAGGATGAGACCCGCCACGAGCACGAGGGCACCGGCGAGACTGAGCTTGGAAATCGTATTCGCGCTGCGATGGAAGATCTGGGGCATCGACGGCTAATCGGGGTAACTGATGGGTGGCGTTCCTAAGGGACCAGTCCCGATTTGTAGCACATTGTGAAAAAAGGATCAAACACCCGAGGGCCGCGGTGCGCCCCTGTGTCCGACGCAAATTCTATGCTCCAATGTAATTCACATTCACGCCCACGCACCGAATTTCCACCGCGCACCGGGTATACAATCCGCGCGACGGCCGCTACCTAATGAGCGATAGAAAGTACCGCCAGCGAGGCTACCAGGACAGTGACCGCGACCGCGCGCCGCGACCGTCGGCGCCGCGCCCCGCGCCAGAACCGGGTGCCCCCGCGGGAGCC
>JBEVHL010000604.1:0-14130 GCA_040511255.1 Mycobacterium sp.
CCCCCCCCCCCCCCCCCCCCAAAACATCTTTTTCGTGCCGTCTTTTTTCTCTTTGTTGCCCCCCCCTCGCCGGGGGACAGTTAGTAGTTCACCGTGCCGAGCAGGCCGCCGCCCGCGGCCACCGCGTCTCCGGTGATGCTCACGCTGCGCGGTGACGCCAGGAAAGCGATGACGTCGGCCACCTCGGTGGCGTCGACCACCCGTCCGATGGCGTTACCCGCTATCTGCTTCTCGTATTCCGCCAGGCTGATACCCGCCTTGTCGGCGGCGGCCTGATATTCGGGTGTCTTTGTCTCGGTTCGGGTTTGACCCGGATGCACCACCGTCACGTTCACCCCGTGCGGACCCAGTTCGTCGGCCAGGTTCTTGGTCAACGCGGACACGCTGACGTTGCGGATGCTGCGGACAATCGAATGGGTCTGGCGGTAACCCAGCCCACTGACGTTGATGATCCGACCCCAACCCTGCTCGACCAGATGCGGTGCGACGGCGCGAGCCGTGCGCAGGTAGCCGACCACCTTGATGTTGACGTCTGCCCAGAACGCCTCGTCGGTGGTCTCCGCCAGGCTGGGGAAACCCGCACCGACGGTCTGGTTGGACGCGTTGTTGACCAGGATGTCCACCCCGCCGAGTTCCTCGACCGCCCGGGCCACCAGCGCCTTCACCGACTCGTCGTCACCGGTGTCGGCCACGACGGGAATCGCGCGGCGACCACTGCGCTCGGCGACCTCCGCGGCGGCCTTCTCCAGCGACTCCTGGTTACGCGCGGCCAACACCACGTCGACCCCCTCAGCGGCCAGAGCGTGCGCCACGGCCAGGCCGATACCCTTGCTGCCGCCGGTGATGATCGCGCGCTTGCCGGTCAATTGCAGATCCATGTCAGTCTCCTTTATCTAGTGGTTGTCAGAAGAACGCGCCGGTGGGCAACGGCTCGCCGGTGAGTTCGTACGCGCCGATTGCCTTGGCCTTGTAGGTTTTCGGGTTATGGGCGGCCAGGGTGCGGATATTGCGCCAGTGCCGATCCAGATGGGAGCTGCGGCGGGCCGCGGTGCCGCCGCCGACGTCGAACAGATCGCCCGCCGCCCGCAGAGCAAGTTCATCGATGACCACCTTGGCTTTGGCTGCCCGCAGCGCCGCCCGTAGCGACAGCTCGGGCTCATCCGGGGTGCCGTGGGCAGCGTACGCGTCGGACAATGCACGAGCGGCGGACTCGACCAGTGCCTCCGCGGCGAACGCCTGGCTGGAGAGCAGTCCCACCGACTGCTGCAGAATCGGATCGTCCACCGGTTGCTCCGATGCCGCATGGTAGAACGTGCGCTTCTTCGTCTGCACCAGCTGGGCGGCGTCGCGCACGACCCGCCGCAGGATGCCGGCAATGACAGCGGTCAGAAACAGCTGCGGGAAGGTCGCGGAATACGGCAGGTCAGCGTAATACTCCCCGCTGCTGAGGAATTCGTCCCGCGATACCGCAACGTTGTCGAAACGGGTGGTGCCGCTGCCGGTGAATCGCTGACCGATGCCGTCCCAGTCCCGTTCCACCGCAACACCTTCGCGGTCCGTGGGTACTATCACCCGGGCCGGCTTGCCGTCCGGTCCGGTGGCTCCGACGACGAGGTAGTTGGCGTAGAGATTGCCCGTGCTGTAGAACTTCTCCCCGGACAGCCGCAGACCGTCCGCTCCGTCGGTCACAGCCGTCTCGAACGCCTGGTCGCGTCGACCCGCCTGCTTGCGGCTCAGCTCGGTCGACGACAGCCCGAACAGCTTGCCTTCCTTGACCAGATCAAGCCAGTGGGCATCCGGACCACCGGGATTGCGCAGCAGGCTCTCGGTGAAGTTGAAGTGATTGCGGATGCTGTGGGCGACGTTCGGATCGGCTGCGCCGAGCGCGATGACGGTGTCGAACAGCTGGGTCAGGGTGGCGCCGCCACCGCCGGCAGCCACGGGTAGTCGCAGCGCGCCGAGCTTGGCTGCGCGCAGAACGTCGAATTCCTCAAACGGGTGCCGATCCTCCTGATCACGCTCGACCACCCCGGCGTCGATATAGCGGATCAAATCGGTGAGTTCGGGCGAGCCGATCCGCACCGCCTGGACATCAGCGGCAGCTGTGGTGATTGTCATTGCGTCTTCTCTCTGGGGTCTGCTTCATTCTCAAGGCTGGAACGGCACCTGCGCCGAGATGAACTTGCCGTGATATTGCGTCACGAGGTACTGCGCCACCTCCTTGCTTTCCAGGGCGTGCGCCAGCGCCGAGACCCGAGCGTCGCCCGCCAGGCGCGAGGGTGCGACCAGGACGCGGGCGTAGGGGTTGCCCGGCCCCGGTTCGATGGCCAGGGCATCCTTGGCGGGCACCAGGCCGATGGAGGTTGCGGTGGTCGGGTCGAATACGACGGCATCGTAGTTGTGATAGATATCGGCGGCGTAGCTGGTGAAGTCCAGGCCGCGCAGGGCCAGGTGTCGTTGTGAGTCAAGCACATTGGCTTCCGAGACCGACAGGTCCGCGACGGTGACGCCACCGAACGGGCGGTCGAGCTTGGTGAGATCGACGCTCTGCAGCAGGTAGAGGCTGCGGGCGAATCCCGATGCGCTGTCCGGTACCGCGACGGTGGCGCCGTGCGGCAAACTCTTTCCGGTGATGCGGTCGGCGACCAGTCCCGAGTTCACCCAGTCTGCAGTCGGTTTGAGGTCTTTCCATTTCGACGAGTACAGCCCGTAGGGGGCGACGTCGACTTTCGAGGCGACGCTCAACGTGTCCAGCTTGTTGCTCTGCTGATTGCCGAGGAACGCCGGCTGGGTCTGGTAGAACGCCAGATCCGCGCGGTCGTCGGCCACCTGGGCGTTGGCGTCGGGCGCGGCATCGATCAGTTGCAGCCTGACGTCGCCGGCCAGCTTGTGGTCTGAGACGTACTGCAACACATCGCGGTAGCCCTCACCGCCGACCTGTATCCGCAGCGCGCCGCCCGCCGCGTCATCGCCTTGATAGGTCACCGGGACGTCCTTGGCGCAGCCGCCGGCCGTCGCAATCACCACGATTGCGATAACGACGCCAACTAGACTGCGCAACAACTTCATTGGACCTGCCTCACTAGAGCACCTGGTAATAGAACGACGCCAGTCTGGGACCTTGGCCGTCATCGAAACGGACGGTCACCTTCCACCGGCCGGACGCAGGCACGATCAGCCCGGTGCTGCGCCATTCGACTGTGCCGCCACCGCCCGGGTTCGCAGTCATCGCCACCGGTAATCGTGCGACATTCGCCTGCGCGGAGGAAAGTTCAACACCGACCTCGGCCCCCCGGGCGGCGTCGATGGTCACCACCTGCGCGCCGCGACGGACAGTGTCGATGTCCACGCTCAGAACTCCCGCACCACCGAAGTCGAGACGGGTGGCCACAGTGGTGGTGTAGCTGTCCTTGGCGGGAGTCAGCGACGACAGCGAGGACGTCACCGCGATGACGAGCAGGGCCAGGCCGAGCTCAACGAGCACGGTCCGAACGTGGCCGCGCTGCCTGCGGTACATCAGATATCCCACACCAACAGCCGCGGCGACCAGACTCACCTTGACCAGCAGGGTGATCCCGTAGGACGTGGTGACCAACGCCGCGAGTGGATGCACCTGCAGCAGCGCCAACGTGACACCGGCAACCACCGCCAGCACGACGTGGCCGACCGCAACCCGATGCCATCGGCGCAACTGCGGCACCGAGGTGCCGAGCGCACCGATGACCACCACCCCACCGAGCCACACCACTACCGCGTACACATGCACGAACGTCGCGACGAACGGCAGCGGCCAGAACTCTGTGGCGGCGCCGTGGCCCCCGAGCGTGACGGCGGTAACGGCAGTGGCGGCGTAGAGGAAGCCCAGTCCCTGAGCCGCGCGCGCAGGGCCCGGGGGATAGCCGACCGAGAGTGCCCCGAGAACCGTGGCGATCACCAGCGCCGTCCCGAACGGCGTGCCTGCGACCGTCGCCGCGGTGGACCAGGACGCCGCGGTCAGCCCGCCGGCCTGTTCGGTCACCAGGACGGCAAGCCGGCCGAGCAACCCGACGGTCAGTAGGCCGGCGCCGCATCGGTAGATCAGCAAGAACCGTCGGGTCCCGAGTGCGTCCGGCCGGGCCCACCGGCTGGCCAGGAACAGACCGACCGACACAATGAGACCCAGATACACCGCCGCTTTGACCGGCAACAGGACGGTCCGGTCGATGACCGGCTGGCCGGCGCCGATGCCAGCCCACTGACCCTGCCCGGTGACGGTGCCGACGGTGAACCTGATCGACAGTGACACCACGTGGGTGTCGGCGGAGATCACCCGTGCCGTCGCCAGGTAAGCGCCGTCGGGTAGCTGCTGCGGCAGATCGAGGACGATGCGTCGGGCCCCGGACTCCAGGTGCTCGGCGGCGAACGGGTGTCGCGCGCCGCTGGCATCGATCAGCTGGGCGGACCCGTCGACCAGGGAGACCGGTTCGTTGAGGTCGAAGGACAACACCGCCGGTGATGCGTCGACATGCGAGCCGTCGACGGGCGCGCTGGACACCACCGTGGCATGTGCGGCCGCAGGCGCGGCGGTCCAGACTGAACCTGCGCCGATGGTGCCCAGCACCGCGACCATTACCAGCCACCACGGCGCCGAGCGTCGCGCGCAGCGCCCAAAGTAGCCGGCGATGTCACTGAGACCCGGTACCACGGGTTCGGCGGAGCACTACGGCAAGGGCGGCGGCGGTGCCGAGCGCAATCACCAGGCTGACCACGGAGGTGATGCGCCAGGGCCAGGAGTCAGTGCCGCCGACCTCGGCCGCTGCCTGCGTCGTGACAGTGGCAGCGGCCGGCGCAGCGCCGTCAGCGCCGTCAGCATGGCGGTGGCCCGCCTCAGCCGCGCCGAGCGTCACCGCGGGCGCCGGGTGCTCGGGCTCGGTGTCTTTGTCCACGGCGATCTCGTTCCACGACACCACCGAACCGTCGCTGTAGGTCTGATCCGACGGCAGCGCAACGGAATTGACATTCGCGGGCCACGGACCCGCCGAGAAGGTGAATTCGCCGAACTCCGCGGGCTTGACCCCGCTGGCGGGGTCAACCGCCTTCCACGAGATCCGCGACACCCGCTGGCCATTGCCGGCCGGTTCGGTCTCGACGGTGGCGGCCCAGCCGGGCAGGGGCAGGGTGCGGGCGTCCGACAGGTCGACGCCTTTGGGGAGCGTGATGGTCACACCCGTGGTGGAGGCGGTGGCCGACTCGGTCGGCACTATCAGTCGGACAACTCCGTACCCGCCCTGCGGTGGCTGGGCGCCGTCGTCGACCTCGACGTGTGCCGAGGCAGAACCCGCGGTGAGGAGCAGACCGGCACCCACGGAAGTGGCAATTGCCAACGCGCGCAGTGATCTCATAATCAGTTCCAGTTCTCGGCGATCAAGCGGTAGGACGCCTGACGGTCCTCAGGGGTGTACACGATGGTGCTGATCAGTAGCTCGTCAGCGGAGACACTGTCGGTCAATGCGCGTAACCGCTCGACGACAGAGCCGGCGTCCCCGGCGTAACTCAGGGCACGGGATTCGGCGAAGCGCTGGCTGTCCGGTGCGATGAACCCCTCCTCGGTGACCGGCTCCGAGGGAAGGTAGGTGCCCCTGGACCGCAGGCTGGCCAGGGTGCGCAGGAAGGTCTCTTCGAGTTGGCGGCCACGCTGCGCGGTGTCAGCGGCGATAGCGTGTGCCGAGACCCCGACATAGGGCGAGTTCAGTCGCTTAGACGGTTGGAACTGGTCTCGGTACCGCCGAACCGTGCCGACGATATCGTTCTTCACGCTGTGCGCGTTGACGTACAACGGCAGGCCGAACTTTGCCGCAATGGTTGCGCTCCAACCTGATTCGCCGCCGAACACGGCCAGTCCGAGATCCTCCTGGTACCCCGGGGAGACTCGGTACTCCTCGCCGCCGACGACCGCCACCGGCCGCTCCAGGTGGTTGAGGATTTCCCGGATACGGGACTCGTCGTCGGGAACGGTCAATGGGGCGTTGGACAGGTAGCCGAGCAACTCGAACAGAAAGTCCGAGCCGTTGGCCGCCACCTCGATGTCCCGGTCCTGACTACCGGGCTGTGCGGTGACTGCGGTGAGGATCTCGCTGATCTCGCGGTACGGCGCCGAGCGCCCATACCCCTGCTTGGACCTGCCCAGGCCCAGGACGACACGTCCGGGGGCGACTGCTGCCAGGGTGCCGAACTCCTCGGCCACCTCCAGGCTGGTGTGGAACGGCAGCACGGTCGCAGCCGAGCCGACCGTGATCCGCGTGGTGGCCTCCAGCGCCAATGCGATCAGGATGGCCGGGGCCGAGGAGGCCCGGCCCGGGTCGAGGTGGTGCTCGGCGAACCAGTAGCCACTGAATCCGAGAGCCTCGACTTCGCGGGCCAGGTCGATGCTGCTGCGGATCGCCGCACCGGCGCTGGTGCCACGGGGGATAGGCACCTGATCCAGCACTGATAGTCGTGTCATGAGCAGTCCTATTTACTGGTGATGCCGAGTTGCCAAGCGGTGACTCGCTTTTCGACGGCAGCAAGGATCACGTTGATGGTGACGCCGATGATGCCGAGGACCACGATGCCGGAGTACATCGCCGGGATCTGGTAACCCTCCTGGCTGGACCGGATGTAGATACCGATGCCTTCGGTGGCGCCGAGGTACTCCGCGGCGACCAGCGCGGTGAACGCGTACGACGCACCGAGTCGCACGCCGGGGAAGATGTTCGGAATGGCGGCGGGCAGCACGATTCTGGTGAAGATGTACACTCGGCCGGCACCCAGCGTGCGGGCGGCGTTGATGAGGATCTTCTCCACCCCTTTCACCGCGTTGGTGGTGTTGATGAAGATGGGCCAGAACGCCGCCCAGGCGACGATCGCCACCTTCGACTCCTCACCGATTCCGAAGAACAGCAGAAAGACTGGGAAGAGCGCAAGAATCGACAGGCTGCGAAAGAACAGCAGCACCGGCTCCAGCAGCTTGCCCAGCACCCGGTTCGAGCCCACCAGGATGCCGAGGAACACCCCGGCGCCCAGAGCGATGACGAACCCGAGAAGTCCGCGGTGCAGGCTCGGCCAGACCTGTTCACGCAACGCGCCGCCGGGCTGGAAGCCATGGATGAGCTCCAGGAAGACGGTCTGCGGCGGGGTCAGAAATTTGGGGTCCAATACCTCGGTCTTGTTCGCGAACCACCACAGGAACAGGAAGATCGCGACACCCGCCGTGCCGTACAGGTACTTGTCGTATTTGATAAGCCACGCCACGCCCGCCCGGGGCGGGGTATGCCGCGAATCCGGCCTGTCCTGGGGCGTCACCGTCGGCACATCAGTTGTTACCAACTTCGACCTCCTTTTTGAGGACCCGCGCCACCTCTGCGCGGATCCGGCCGAATTCTGCGCTGGCGCGCGAATCGTCGTCGCGGGGCCGCGGCAACGTCACGTCGATCAGGGATTTGACGGTGCCGGGTCGGTTGGTCATCACGGCGATCCGGTCGGAGAGGAACACCGCCTCGTCGATCGAATGTGTTACGAACAGAATGGTTTTCTTCCGCTCGCCGGATTCCCAGATGCGGAGCAATTCGACCTGTAGGAACTCGCGGGTCTGAGCATCCAGGGCGGCGAACGGTTCGTCCAGCACCAGGACGTCGGGGTCATACGCCAGCGACCGGGCGATGGCCACCCGCTGGCGCATACCGCCCGAAAGCTGGTGCGGCAGATGGTCGGCGAAGTCCTCCAGCCCCACGGTCCTGAGGATCCGGTCCGACGTCGCACGTCGCTCCGCTGCGGATACCCCTCGAATCCGCAACCCCACTTCGACGTTCTTCTGCACCGACTGCCACGGGAAGAGTGCGTAGCTCTGGAACACCACCCCGACGTGCTTGCTGACGCCTCGCACGGGGTTGCCGTTGAGCAGCAGCTGGCCCCCGTCGTAGTCCTCCAGGCCGGCCAGGGTGTTGAGGAATGTCGACTTTCCACAGCCGCTGGGACCGAGAAGGGAGACGAACTCACCGTCATGGATGTCCAGATCGAAATCCCGAAGCACCTCGGTAACAGAGTTTTTGGTCCCTTTGGCGCCCCGGCCCACCTGGATGAATTCTTTGTGCAGGTTGCGGGAGGAGATCTTCACCGATCGACCGACGTCGGCCTTGGGGATCTCGATGAGCGGCTGCGCCATAGTTGTTCCTCATAACGTTGATGGGTGATAGACGGATGGCGCGGGCCAGTCGGCGCCGCGCCACCCATCTCGCAGGACTCGCGAGACCGATCAGATCTCGCCGTCGGTGAGGACTTCGGTGTTATCCGCCTGAGAGTCAATCAGCGCAGGGGACTTCGCGTAAGGGTTGTACTCATTGGTGGCAATATCTTCCGGCTTGAGCGCCGCTTCAGCCGGAGTCAGCGTCCCGACGCGATCAGCCAGACCCCACCAGAAACCCGTCTGTTCCTTGTCCAGGATCAGGTTGTTGGCGTAGTAGTACTTGGTGATCTGTGCCTCGGGCAGGCCGGTCAGCTTCGCGACCACCTTGCGGTACTCCTCGGGGTGGGCGTTGCCCCAGTTGGCCACCTTGGCGAGGATGCCGATGAACTCCTTGGTCTGCGCGGGGTACTGCCGAATGAATTTGCCGCTGGCGCTGATTGGAGCCAGACCGCCGTCGTTGCCCGAGTTGTTGAAGTCGGAGAAGGCGACCTTCACGGCGGGATCGGTGCGCAGGATCCCGTTCTGCGGCGGATGGATCACCGCCAGGTCGATGTCGCCGTGTTCCAGCGACTGCGGCAGTAGGCTCTCCGACTGAGTCAGGAACTTCACCTTGGTGATGTCCACGTGGTTCTTGACCAGGTAGTCCTTCAGGATGAACTCGGCGCAACCCTTCAGCGAGGCCAGGCCGATGGTCTTGCCTTCAAGCTGTTTGAGGTTGGTCTCGTTCAGGTTCGAGTCGGCGCGTTTGAAGTACTCCATATGCGGCTCGTCCTGGGTGGTGTACGTCCGCGACGCGATGACCTTGAGGTCCACGCCGGCGGCGACGGCCGACAATGAGCGGTTGAACATGAACGATGCAAAGGTGATGTCGCCGGTGCCGAGCAACGCCGGCAGTTGGCCGGAGTCGATATTTCCCACGTACTGCGGGCGAATGCCTGCCTTGTCCCACAAGTGGAATTCGTCGGCGATCTTGACCAGTGAGGGTGCTTTGGAATCCTCGGACCATTTGAAGTACACGGGATGGTTGGGGTCCGAGACGTTGCCGTCGGCGCCGCTGGCCTCGTTCGACTTGCTGTCTGCCGAGCAGCCTGCCAGTGCGGTGGCCGCGACGGTCGTGGCGAAGATCAGTGCGGCGCCCGTGCGTAACCTGCGGCGAATGTCTTTCGTGCTGTTGAACATGGGCACCTTCCCCGTTGACCAATTCCCTATCAGTTATGTTGGGGGTTGCTGTGAACGTCAGCAATGAAGAATGGCTACCGGATTACTTAAGCTGAACTACTGCAACGCACTTCGCGCGAGAATAAGCCCACCGGCGATGCGCACGCCGCCAACTCGGCCAGTGCCGCCGCGGCGTCGAGGGTGCGGGGCGACCGGCCGCGACGGGCATGCTCGGCGGTGCTCCGCTGCAGGAGTTCGTTGACGGGTGCGACCAGTCCCGACAACCTGGCCTGCAGCACGATTTCCCCGTTGAACCAGTCGGTCTCGACGTCGGTGTGACCGCGCGCGACGCTCTGCCAGGTACTGCCGAAGTAATCCTCGCGGACCCGGCCGCGGAGCAGGTCGCCGCGGCGCTGGGCATCTCGCTCGGCAGACACGACCGGGATGCCTGCGGCCGACAGCACTCGCTCAGCCTCTGCGCGAGCCTGGGCGACCAGTTCGTCGGCGTCGGGGCCGGGCCGGTAAGCCGCGGTCACCCCATTGCCCAGGTTTGCGATCAGTTTGCGGTACTTCCAGGCGACGATGTCATCGCGTACCTCTGAGAGGAACTGTGCCGAGCGGAACGCCTCCGACAGCTGCTCTGCCACGTCGTCACGACCGGCAGGATACCGACCCAGATCCAGGATGCCGGTCACCGGATAACTCTGCTGGACAACCACTCCGGGCTCCAGATGGGCGGCGGACACCAGCACGGCGACAGCGTAGACGTCGGCGAAGCGGCGGAGCACCGCCGCCTCGTTGGCGACGCCGTTCTGCGCGACGAAGACGGGGGTGGCAGCGGGTGCGTGGGCGGCGAGATCATCGAGTGCCGCGTGCGTCTGGTGGCTCTTGACGGCCAAGATGACGACCGGTTCGGCAGACCAGTCCACCTCGCCGGCGTCGGCGGCCGACGGCAGCGCAACGGTCTCGGCGCCGGCCTGGGTCTGCAAGGTCAGGCCGTCCGCCCGGAGTGCGCGCAGGTGCTCGCCGCGGGCCACCGCCGTCACGTCGAATCCGGCCAGCCGCAGGCGGCCGGCGATCAACCCGCCGATAGCGCCTGCGCCGTACACGACCACGGGTCGCTGCCAGGTGTGTGGCACGGAGGTCTCCTCTTTCATCGAGTCGCTGCGGCGGGCACCCGCAGCAGCGGTAGCAGGTGGTCACCGATGCGGGCGACCTCTGTGCGATACGGGGTGTCCGACAGCACGAAGTGGGTGATCCCGAGTTCGGCGTAACGTTGCAGTGCCGCAGCGACTTCGGCGGCTGAGCCGACCAGCCATGTCGTCCCGGCACCGCCGCCACCGTAGCGACCAGGAGTGGTGTAGAGGCACGTGTCGAGCACCTCGCCGCGTGCGGCCAGATCCAGTAGGCGCTGCTGGCCCACTGCGGCCTTCGGATTGCGTGTGTGCAGGTCCTCCGGGCCACCGGCCAGCGTGGCGATTTTGGCTTCGGCCGCCGCCCACGCTTCTTCGGAGGTCTCCCGTACCAAGGTGGTGACCCGCAGCCCGAATTCGAGCGGGGCATGTTCGCGACCGAGCTTGTCGGACAACGCCTTCAGTCGGGTGACGCGTTCTTCGATCCCGTCGAGGGGTTCACCCCAGAACAGCTGCACGTCGGCCTCCACCGCGGCCACCTCCTCGGCCGCGGCGGACGCGCCACCGAAATACAATCTCGGGTGCCGGCCCTGTTCGGCGCGGAACGGCCGCGGTTGCACCGTCGAATGGTCGACCCGAAAGAATTCACCGCGAAAGGTCACATCCTCGTCGCGCCACAGCCGACGGATCACCTGCAGGAACTCTCTGGTGCGGTCATAGCGGCGGGATTTGTCGAACTCACCGTCACCGTAGGCAGCCAGGTCATCGGTGCCGCTGACGATGTTGACGAACAAGCGGCCACCGGTGAGCTGATCCAGCGTGGCTGCGGCACTGGCGAAATGCGCAGGATGCCAGTATCCGGGGCGGATCGCGACCAGCGGAGTAAACGTGGTGGTCCGCGCGGCGATGGCGGTCGCCACCGTGAACGTATCGGGTCGGCCCCATCCGGTGCCGATCAGCGCACCACCCCAGCCGTGTTGTTCGGCCCGCAGCGCGAGGTCCACCGAGAAGTCCAAGCTGCCCCAGCCGTCCACGGTGTCATCACCGCGGTGCCCGGGCTGGACGGTGTTCGGGATGTACCAGAGGAATTCCGGCGTCGCCGACGTCATCGACCCGCTCCGGCGGTGGCCGGTGCTGTCCTGCGCAGGTCGGCCAGGACCAGATCCCTCGTGATGGCCTGCGTCAACCGCGGCACGCCGATCCGCAGGCTCGGGATATCTCCCACAGGGCGGCCGAAACTGACGTTGGCGCCGATGCTGAACACGTGGATGTCGGAAAGCCACGGTGCAGTACCGGGTTGCTTCTCGGTGAACTCGTAACCACCGCCCAGATACGGTGCCACGCCGAGCAGTTCGTTCTCCGACCCGTTCGGCGGGGTGTACACGTCGGCCCACCGGGCGATGAACGGGGCGATCGTGGTGAGCTCCGGTCGGGTAACGGGATCCTGCTGATATCCGGTGCCTGCGATCACATAATCGAACGACCGGCTACCGTCGGCGGCGTCGACTTGAACCCGGCCGGCCACCTCGTTCGCCGACAGCCACGGTGCCAGGACGTGGAGATGATAGTTGCCGAATGCGGCAGCCCGCGCGACGGAATCCTCGGGGACGTTGGCGCCTTGCGCGGCGGCCTTGAACCGCTGCTGCCAGCGCTCGGCGTCCGGCAGTAAATGGAACACGTCCTGTAGCAAGGGGTTCGGTCGGTTGGCCAAGTTGGCCCGGACCACTTCCGGGCGGCGGGTGTACACATGCACGTCAGCGGCGCCGGCCTCCAGAGCGGTGGCGACGGCGTCGTAGGCAGAGGCCGCCGCGCCCAGCACCGCCACGGATTTGCCCTTCAGCGCGTCGAAATCGATGTCCTCCGCCGTGTGTGCCCATAGATGCTTCGACAACGTCGCCAGCACGGGGGGGATGTAGGGGCCGCCGGTTCCGGAGACACCGCCGGCGAGCACGATCTTGCGCGCATCTTCGGTCCACCGGCGGTCGCCGTGGGCAAGCGCCAGCCGCAGGCCCGCCTCGGTGGGTTCGATATTCTCCACGCGCACGCCCCAGCGGACCTCGATCCCGACCTGACGGCGGAACCAGCTGACGTAGTCCGCCCAGTCCGCGGTACTGATCCGGTCGATGCGCTCGAATGTGTCCGCGCCGTGCTGGTTTTCGAACCATGCCCGGAACGACAGCGCGGGGTTGCCCAACTCAGGGCCGGAGATGGTCTTGGCCGTGCGCAGGGTCCGCATCCGGGCGCGGGACCGCCAGGCAGACGCCGCCTCGTCCTCCCCGGCGTCGAGCACAGTCACATTGGCCACCCCCGCGCGCCGCAACGCGTGAGCGATGGTCACTCCGCTCTGACCGCCGCCGACGATCGCGACGTCGTGGTCCACCCCCTCGCGGGGCGCGATCCAGTTCTTGCCGTCCAGGCCGAGCAGCCGCAGTGACTCCTGGGCTGCCACATCGGCACTACCGGTGCTCAATTCGGTCCTACTTTCGTGTGTCGTCACCGCGCTGCCGCTGCGGCGAGCAGGTTGGCGTTGGTGGGGCGGGCCAGGCCGTAGTGGCCGCGCAGTGTCGAGGCGGTGTATTCGGTGCGGAACAGTCCGCGCTTCCGAAGAATGGGCACGACGTGATCGACGAACAGCTCCAGGCCCGAGGGCAGGACCGGGGGCATGATGTTGAATCCGTCGGCAGCGCCGCCCCGGAACCATTCTTCGATGGTGTCCGCGATCTGTTCGGGGGTACCGGTGAAGGTGCGGTGTCCGCGGCCGCCGCCCAGCCGACCGATCAGCTGACGCACGGTGAGCGCTTCGCGCCTAGCCAGCTCGACGATCAGCGTGTACCTACTCTTGGCGCCCTCGATGTCATCCTCGGCCAACAGATCGTCGGGTAGTTCCCGGTCGAGTTCCAACTCCTCGACCGATTTCCGCAGAGTGTCCGCCAGTTGTCTGTGGGCGTACTCCGGCACGATCGCCTCGTCGAGTTCGCGGTCCTTGGCGGCGGCTTCGGCCTCGGTGCTGCCGATAACCGGGACGATGCCGGGCAGGATCTTGATGGTGTCCGCATCACGACCGGCGGCGATCGCCCGGGATTTCAGATCGGCGTAGAAGGCGCGTGCTTCCTCAAGTGTCTGCTGCGCGGTGAACACCGCTTCTGCGTACCGGGCGGCCAACTGCTTGCCGTCCTCTGACGAACCCGCCTGCACCAGCAGGGGATAACCTTGCGGGGAGCGGGGAATGTTCAGTGCCCCCTGGACGGAGAAGTGTTCACCACGGTGGGCCGGTGGATGGATCTTGGTGCGGTCGCCCCACACCCCGGTGGCCTTGTCGGCCACGATGGTGTCGTCTTCCCAACTGTCCCAGAGTTTTTGGGCGACCTGGACGAATTCGTCGGCTCGCGCGTACCGACCTGCGTGGTCCGGCAGCTCGTCGAGTCCGAAGTTCCGGGCGGCCTCGACGGTGGCGCTGGTGACGATGTTCCATCCGGCCCGGCCGTTGCTGACATGGTCGAGGGTGGCAAAGCGGCGCGCCAGGTTGTACGGCGAGTTGTACGACGTCGACGCCGTCGCGATCAGCCCGATCCGTTGGGTGACACCCGCCAGCACCGTCAACAGGATCAGTGGCTCGAGAAGACCGAGCGGTCGACGACC
>JBEVHL010000605.1:0-3197 GCA_040511255.1 Mycobacterium sp.
GACCGGACGCATCGGCGAACCCTGACACGGTCCCGGTGGGGTCACCGATGGGTTTTTCGGAGATGCCGAAGGCGGTACCGGACGTGCCGATCGACACAACGATGTCACCGGGTTGGAGACTCAGACCCAGTGCGGCACCGGCGTTGTCACCGGTACCCGCCGACAGCAGTGCCCCGCTGGTGGTGCGGCCGACGATTTCCGACGGCCCCGCAAGGCGGGGAAGAATCGGTGGCTGGTTGCGACCCAGAGCCCAGGCCGCTACCTCGGGGAGCCAGTGTTTGTCGGCGGGGGAGTAGTAACCGGTACCTGACGCGTCCCCATGATCGGTGGTGTAGTGACCCCGGCCGCCCAGCCGCCAGGTCAACCAATCATGGGGCAGTAGAACCGCCGCAGTTCGGTCGGCGTTGGCCGGTTCGTGGTGGTGCATCCACCGCAGCTTGGTGACGGTAAACGCGGCCGGCGGGACGGACCCGATGGTGTCGGCGCTGGCCTGTGCCCCACCCAGGTGTTGCACCACTTCGTCGATCTGACCGGCCGACCGAAGGTCGTTCCAGAGCAAAGCGTCTCGCACGACGGCACCGTCGCGGTCCAGCGCGATCATGCCGTGCTGCTGGCCGGCGACCCCGATCGCGGCCGCCCGGTCGAGCAATCCTCGTCCCGCGATCTGGAGGGCCTCCCACCATGCCTCGGGATCAACCTCGGTTCCTCCGGGATGGGGCGCGGATGCCTGGTCGACAACGGTGCCGTCGTCGGCACGAACCAGGAGCACCTTGGTGGATTGGGTTGACGAGTCGATGCCGGCCACCAGGGTCTCGGTCATTGCTGTCCTCATGGGTAGGTTTGGAAGGGGTCGGCTGCTGGCATGACGCCGCGGCGAAACAGGCCCGCACTGTGACCATGCTGCTGGTGCTGGGGAACAATTGGCCTTACCTGGCGCCGAGGGCGTGCTCGACGGCCAGCTGGTTCAGGTGCACGAACGCGAAGGAGTGCTCGGCCGACTTGTCGGCGTCATAGGTGTCGAAGGCGCCTTCGTCAGCCAGCAGATCGGCCACGGACTCGCCGGTTGCCAGGGTCGGCTGGGCGAGCTCGGTGATGCCGGATGCCGCCATCGCCTCCTGCACCTCGGGATCGGCGCGGAATGCGGCGGCACGTTCCTTCAGCAGCAGGTAGGTCGCCATGTTGGCCCTTACGGAGGACCAGACGCCGTCGAAACCCTCTGTGCGCGAGGGCTTGTAATCGAAGTGGCGGGGTCCGTCGTACTTCGGGCCGCCATTTGGAAAGCCGTTTTCGACCAGGTCGACGGTGAAGAAAGCGGAGAGCAGGTCGCCGTGTCCGAACACCAGATCCTGGTCGTACTTGATCGACCGCTGGCCGTTGAGGTCGATGTGGAACAGCTTGTTCGCCCACAAGGCCTGCGCGAGGCCATGCGTGTAGTTGAGGCCGGCCATCTGCTCGTGCCCGGTCTCCGGGTTCAGCCCGACGATGTCGCCGTGCTCGAGCTGCGCGATGAAACCGAGCGCGTGCCCGACCGTCGGCAGCAGGATGTCGCCGCGCGGCTCGTTCGGCTTGGGCTCGAGGGCGATCTTGATGTTGTAGCCCCTGCTCTTGATGTAGCCGGCGACGGTATCGACGCCCTCCCGGTACCGGTCCAGAGCGGCATTGATGTCCTTGGAACCGTCGTACTCGGCGCCTTCGCGGCCGCCCCACATGACAAACGTTTCCGCGCCGAGGTCTGCGGTCAGATCCACGTTGCGCAGCACCTTGCGCAGCGCGAAGCGGCGGACGGAGCGATCGTTGGAGGTGAAGCCGCCGTCCTTGAACACCGGGTGGGTGAACAGGTTGGTGGTGACCATCTCGATGGTGATGTTGTTCTTGTCGCACGCGTCCTTGAAGCCGGAAATCAGCTTGTCCCGGGTCGCTGCGTCACTGCCGAAGGGGATCAGGTCGTCGTCGTGGAAGGTGACGCCCCAGGCACCTGCCTCGGCGAGCTTCTCGATGGCCTCGATCGGATCCAGCGCGGGTCGAGTGGCGTCACCGAAAGGGTCCCGCCCCTGCCAGGACACGGTCCAGAGACCAAACGAGAACCGATCTTCGGGAGTGGGTAATGCGACCATGGGGCGACTTCCTTGTCCAATAGATTATTTGTTGATTCAATAAACAATACAGAGATGGATCTCGCAGTACAAGGGGCAGGGCACATTTCATCTATCGAGACGGCGAAATTGATCACTGGCCGTAGGGCCGATGAAGAAACTGGCCAGGGCTGGGTATTCGATTCTGGGTCCGGATCCAGGCACGCCTCCAAGAGCTCGGGTGTTGCGATTTACCTCAGCGTCAGTACCTGATTCGGACCGAGCAATTCAAGACCGTCAAAGACGGTGCCAACTCCCGGCAATCTCATTTCCAAGTCGCCTGTTTCGGGAAACGATGACATTAAGTCGAGCGTTATTGACCAGCTGGACGTCGCCAACGATCGAACGTTTGATGGGATCGGGTCGCAGCGTCCGGGGATGAGCTGCACCGCTATGCCGATTTGACCTGAGCGACAGGTCCGCTGGTGCGGCGAACAACCAGGCGTGGGGCTACGACGTAGTGCGAAGGAGTCGTGCGGCCGTCGAGCCGTTCGAGCAGTAAGCGAGCGCTGGCCGCTCCGGTGAGCTGGCCCGATTGGTCAATGGTTGTCAACGAGACGCGGTTGATCGTAGAGAGGTAGATGTTGTCGTATCCGACCACGGTGAGATCTTCGGGCACCCGGATGTCTCGCTCTTCTGCTGCGCGCAGCACACCGAGGGCGGCGATGTCTGCGCCGGCGAAGATCGCGGTCGGCCGCTCGGCCAGGTCGAATCCTTCCAGCGCGGCCTGATAGCCGCCTTCCTCGGAGTACCAGGTTTCTATGACCTTCGGTTCGAGATGGTGGCGCCGCATTGCTTCCTCGAAGCCTTCGCGGCGCGCGGTGTGGGACAGGACAAACGGATGCTGGAGACCACCGGCAGGCATGCTGGTGTGCACGATCCGGCGATGTCCGGCGGCGACCAGATGGTCGACCATGATGCGTGCCCCCAAACGGTCATCGTCGACAACAGTGTCGAAGTTTTTCGGTGAGCCGTGCAGGGCAATGGTGACGGTGGGAACCCGGCTGGCCAGCTTTTCGATCCACTGGGCCTCAAGAAATGGCGCAACCAGGATAAGGCCGTCGA
>JBEVHL010000606.1:0-2833 GCA_040511255.1 Mycobacterium sp.
CGCTAGCGAGGCTGCCCTAACTTGCAGGCAGCTGTGTTATAGGTCTCAGCTGTGGCTTGTCAGCGTGGCCCGCAGCATCGACAACATTTCCGAGCGGGACTCCGCACCGAGGCGGCGGCGAATCCTTGCGACATGGTGTTCGACGGTTTTCGCAGAAATAAAGAGTTGGGCGCCGATATCGCGATAGGGCATTCCCAGCAACAGCAATTCCGCCACCTCGCGCTCCCGCTCGGAGAGCACCGACCCGCTCGGTGCGGTGCCGGGCCGCGCCGGACCGGCTGCGGCCGCCGCCCGTTCGGGAGCCGGCCCGTCGTCAGGCAGGTCGTTGGTGCCCGAGGTGAGTTTCAAATCTCTGGCCACCTGCAGCATGGCCCCGGACACCCGCGGATCGGGTGTCTGCAGAGCAGCCTGTCCGGCCAGCCGGGTGGCGTCCCAGGTCAGTCCGAACTGAGAAAGCCCGTGCGCGGCCGCCGAGACGTCGTCGACATCGATCTGGTTGGCCAGCACCCGCAACCAGGCCCGGCCACCACCGGCCAGCGCCTTGGCGAAACCGCTGTGACCGGCCGCCGCCGTCAACGCCTGGCCGTGCGGCGCCATCGACTCCGGGGAATTGGACAGAATCGCCGCGTGCACGCCCGACCAGTGCAGCGGCAGCGACCACGACAACGGGTTGCCCAACGTGTCCAGCAGGGCGAACGCCTGCTCCAAGGTGTGCGAGAGCCGGTCGGTCTGGCGCATCCGCGCCGCCGACACCCAGACCTCACCCAGCGGCAGCAGCGAGAACAGGTCGATCGAGTATTCGGCCAGCACTTCCATCGCGGCATGCCAGTGCTTCTGCACCGCACCGGCGTCACCGCTGCGCCGCGCGATCCCGGTACGCAGCGCGGCCGCCCACAACGCGTCGCGCCCGTGCAGACCGGTGTCCGGCACGCTGGCGGCGTCGGCGGCAGCCGCCTGTAGTTGACCGTCCTGCATCTTCACCCACCCCAGCAGCAGTCGGTGCCGGTGGGCGAACATCGGCTCGGCGGTCGCGCTGCGGGCCGCGCGCCCGATCACGCTGCGGGCCCGCGTCGGATCACCGGAATGCAGCGCCGCCAGCGTGACCAGGGCGGCAGCGGTGTCCGGCATGGCCTCGGACACCGGAAGCTCGGCGCCGACCGCTTGGCCCAGTCGGGCCACTGCCATCGCATAGGGCTGATCGATCGTCAGCAGGAGTCCGTCGGCGAGGCTGCGGGCAGCGCGGGCCGTGGACGTCGGTGGGCCGGCCGCCTGACCCTGCAGACCCTGGCGGGCGCGTTCGAGATCGCCGGCCGCGATCAGCACCACCGCGCCGGCCGCGGTGACCAGTGTGTTGGGCTGCGACTCCGGCTGTGGGCCGAGCCAGGTGAACAGTTCGGCGGCCTGACCGCTCTTGCCGTCGTGCATGGCGACGCTGGCCGCGATCCGCACTGCCGCGGCCCGCACCCCGGGGTCCGCCGCACTGAGCAGCGTGTCCGCCAGCGCGGCCGCCCCGCTGCAGTCCCCGGCCAGGGCCAGCGCGTCGGCCAGGGGGGCCGCCGCGGTCTGCGCGCCCGCGTCCAGTGCCGCCTGATACAGCCGGGCGGCTTCGTCGGGTTGGCCACGCAGCTGGCCCGCCTCGGCCACCAGGAGTTCGGCGAGTTGCGGGTTGCGCACGCCGTGCTCCGCCAGCTGCAACGCGAGATCTGTTGACAGCGTTGACATTTCGGCCTGAGAACGAAGCAGAGCGGACTCGATGTCATGGTGGCGGACGGTGCCGACCACCTGCGCCACCGCCCGATGGACGGTGGCCAGGAAATGGGTGCCGTGCGACGGGTCCAACAGGCCGGTGGCGTGCGCAAGATCGACCTGCCCGTGGGCGTCATCGATACCGATCGAGAGTGCGGCGGCCACGTCGGCCGGACCGAGATCGGCGCTCAGCGAGGCGATCAGCAGGGTGTCGAGAACGGGTTCGTCGAGCGGGCGTAACCGGTCGGTGAGGGTGAAGAACGCGGTCTGCGCGATCGCCGGTGCCGTGCTGCCGACGGCCGCCGACAGCACACCGTCCACCAGGAACGGCAGCCCGGCTGTGGCGGCCATCAGGTTGGCGACGGTTTCTGCGTCGTCGGTGTTGGCGCGTTTGCTCATCTCGGCGCGTGACCAGGGGCCGAGTGCGATGCGTGGACGTTCGCGTTCGATCGCGGTGGCCAGCGCGCGCAGACTCGGCCGATGATCGTGGCGTTCGGTGGCCACCACCAGCGTCGCCACGGGGTCACCGGCGCGGTCGGTCAGGACCTGTAATTCCTCGTCGGACAACAGGTGGGCGTCATCGATCAGAAGCGCCGACGGTGAATCTCCGTCGACCGGCGCCCGGGTGAGCACCTCGGTGCCGCCGGCGCGCAGCGCCTCGCGAACAGCCGCCAGCACCGTGCTCTTGCCGGTGCCGATACCGCCGGTGACCAGGATCTTCACCGGGGCACCCGGGGCAGCGGTCAGCGCGCGTACCGCTTCCTGCGCTGCCGACGGAACTTCGGTCACAGTCTCGCTTTAGCCCTCATCGGGGTCCGGCGGCCGGGTGGCACCGGTGATGATCGTCGTCGCCGGTTCCGGGGGCGGCGCGACTGTGGTGGTCGGCGGCGCCTGGGTGGTCGTGGGCGGCGGCTGCGTGGTGGTGGGCGGCGGTGTCGTCGTGGTGGGCGGCGGGGTGGTGGTCGTCGTCGTCCGTGTGGTGGTGGTCGTCGGAGTCGTTGTTGTGGTCGTCGTCGTGGGGGTGGGAGTTGTCGTCGTCGTCGTGGTAGGCGACGTGGTGGTGGTCGTCGGGTTCGTGGTGGTGGTC
>JBEVHL010000607.1:0-11377 GCA_040511255.1 Mycobacterium sp.
CGAAACGCCCCCAGCAGACCGGTGAGGCGTTTGCGCAGCTCATAGCCGTGCATGGGTGATTCGAGCAGGAGTCCCAGAACGGCGAGTTCAAGCATGCAAATCACCTCCTGGAAAACTATTGGCCGCTACGGCAGGTCGACACCTCGCAAAAGTGTATCGCGCCGATATATACGGCGCTACATCAGCGAACCAATTGACGCCAAAGCAGCCGCTCGCCGGGAGCGGGTGGGCTCAGGTCGGGTAGTTGATCCGTTTGACCGTGCCGTCGCCGGAGGTCTCGATGTAGCCACTGCCGAAATCGCTGGAGACGTACATCGTGACGGAGATGTCACCCGTGGTCGGATCCTTCGATGGATCAATGATCAGGTAGGAGCTCTCTACGTCCTCGCGCTTGATGCCCAGGGTTGTCGGCGCCCCGCGGAACTTTCCCACCAGGGCCTTGACGTCCATCGTGCTGAAGTCGATCACCCGGTCGTCCTCGTCGATCGCCGAGGGGTTGTCGCCATCGCCCCAGCCGCCGCGATAGTCGTAGGTCATCTTGCGGCGGTTGTCGTTGGGATCGGGCCGCTCCAGCGACGCGTACTCGGGGTACACCAGCAGGTGATAACCCGTGGTGTCGCCGAACCGCTGCTTCATCTGCTCGACCAGCCCGGTCAGGCCGCCCTGGGACTGCAGCTGGCGCGGCGGGGTCAACACCACCGGGGCGATGCCGTCGGATTTGGCACCGGGGTCCGAGGTGAAGTTCAGCGGCGACGGGGTGTTGCCGTAGAGGCCCCAGCCGATCCCGATGCCCAGCAGCACCAGCACGGCGATCATCGCCAACCGGATGCCCAGCCCATTACGTGCACCCGCCGCCACCGCGAACCTCGACGGCGGCTTCAAGTTGGGCAGCTGGACCGGGGCGTTGTCGTTCTGCAGATCTTCGACCAGCGCCCCCAGATCCCCGAGCGTGGCCGCCTTCGTCGCGGTGGCCACCCGCTGGCGGTGTTCTTCCATCGAAAGCTGGCCATCGGCCAACGCGCTGTCGAGCACGCTGCACGTGTCGTTGCGGTCGCTGTCTTTTGCCCGGGTAGCCGCTGTCTGCCGAGTCGCCACGCGATGATCGTATGAGGTGATACGAGCTGGTGGTGAGCAACGTCATGATCGGTTTCTGCCCGCGGACGGCGCAGGCCAGACGGACCAACCGCGGGCGTTCGCTGGCCCGTCCCGCCTCCGCGGTCAGGGGGCCGACGTACTCTTGTGATCGTGCGATTGCAGCGACAGGTGGTGGACTACGCGCTTAAGCGCCGCTCCCTGCTGGCCGAGGTCTACTCCGGCCGCACGGGTGTCACCGAAGTGTGTGACGCCAACCCCTATCTGCTGCGGGCAGCGAAGTTTCACGGCAAGACCAGTTCGGTGATGTGCCCCATCTGCCGCAAAGAACAGCTCACGTTGGTGTCGTGGGTGTTCGGTGAGCACCTGGGTGCGGTGTCCGGCTCGGCGCGCTCCGCCGAGGAACTCGTGCTGCTGGCCACCCGGTTCGACGAATTTGCCGTGCACGTGGTGGAGGTATGCCGGACCTGCGAGTGGAACCATCTGGTCAAGTCGTATGTGCTCGGCGCGCCTCGTCCCCCGAAGGCCCGTGGCACCCGAACGGCGCGCAATGGCGCGCGCACGGCCAGTGAATAGCGACGGGCGACACGACCGGTCAGCCACTGATGTCCCCGGGGGGTCAGCGGCTGAGACCGGGCCGCCCAAACATGCCGCCAGGACCGACGCGGAGACCAACCGGATGCCCCGCGCGGAGAACCCGCTGACCCGTCCGCAGGCACCGAACTCGCCCAGCTATCGGCCCACTCCCACCCAGGCACCGCAGCGGCCGGCCGTCCCCCCGGACGCCAGGCCCACCGCGGTCATCCCGGTGATTCGTCCCGGGGATCCCGATCCACGGCTGCGCGACCCCATCGATGCCGTCAAGGCGGCGTTGGACGGCACGCCCCCGCCGCGACCGCCGCGGGGCGGACCTCCCGGCGGCGGCTCCGGTGGCTCCGGTGACGGATCGCGCCCCAGCCCGTTCGAGCGGATCAACTGGAAATGGGTACGACGGGCGCTCTACGCGTGCGCAGTCATCCTGGTGGTCCTGCCGCTGATCACCTTCGGGATGGCCTACGCCATCGTCGACGTGCCCAAGCCCGGCGACATCCGCACCAACCAGGTATCGAACATCCTGGCCAGCGACGGCTCGCAGATCGCGAAAATCGTTCCGCCCGAGGGCAACCGGGTCGACGTCACCATCGACCAGATTCCGGTGCACGTGCGCGACGCGGTGATGGCCGCCGAGGACCGCGATTTCTACAGCAACCCCGGTTTCTCCTTCACCGGGTTCCTGCGGGCGTTCAAGAACAACATCTTCGGCGGCGACCTGCAGGGCGGCTCGACCATCACCCAGCAGTACGTCAAGAACGCGCTCGTCGGCGATCAACGCACCGGGTTGGGCGGCGTGGTCCGCAAGGCCAAGGAACTGGTCATCTCGACCAAGATGTCGCGGGAGTGGTCCAAAGACCAGGTGCTGCAGTCCTATCTGAACATCATCTATTTCGGCCGCGGCGCCTACGGCATCGGCGCGGCGTCCAAGGCGTACTTCAACAAACCGGTCGATCAGTTGACCGTCGCCGACGGTGCGCTGCTGGCCGCGCTGGTCCAGCGGCCGTCCACCCTCGATCCCGCCGTCGACCCCGAAGGGGCCGCGGAACGCTGGAACTGGGTGCTCGACGGGATGGTCGACATGGGCGCCCTGTCGAAGACCGATCGCGCCGCGCAGGTGTTCCCGCCGACGGTGTCGCCGGATGCCGCCGAGAACGCCAACCAGACCACCGGCCCGAACGGACTGATCGAGCGCCAGGTCACCAAGGAACTGCTGGAGCTGTTCAACATCAGCGAGCAGCAGCTCAACACCGAAGGCCTGCAGGTCACCACCACCATCGACCCGAAGGCTCAGGCCTCAGCCGAACAAGCCGTCAACGAGACCCTCGAAGGTGAGGACCCGGACATGCGGTCCGCGGTGGTGTCAATCGACCCGAAGACCGGCGGCGTCAGGGCGTACTACGGCGGCTCGGATGCCAACGGATTCGACTTCGCCCAGGCCGGCCTGCCCACGGGGTCGTCGTTCAAGGTATTCGCACTCGTCGCGGCGCTGGAGCAGGGCATGGGGCTGGGCTACCAGGTCGACAGCTCCCCGCTGACCGTCAACGGCATCAAAATCACCAACGTCGAAGGCGAGGGCTGCGGCACCTGCAACATCGCCGAAGCGCTCAAGCAGTCGCTGAACACCAGCTTCTACCGGCTGATGCTGAAGCTGAAGAACGGCCCGCAGGACGTGGCCGACGCCGCGCACGCAGCGGGCATCGCCGACAGCTTCCCCGGCGTCGAGCACACCCTGTCCGAGGACGGCAAGGGCGGACCGCCGAACAACGGCATCGTCCTGGGCCAGTACCAGACCCGGGTGCTGGACATGGCGTCGGCGTACGCCACGCTGGCCGACTCCGGCATCTACCACTCGCCGCACTTCGTGCAGAAGGTGGTCAACTCGCAAGGCCAGGTGCTCTTCGACGCAAGCACCCAGGACAACAGCGGCGAACAGCGCATCCCCAAGGCCGTCGCCGACAACGTCACCGCCGCCATGCAGCCGATCGCCGGTTACTCCCGGGGCCACAACCTGGCCGGGGGACGGGCGTCGGCCGCCAAGACCGGAACCAACCAGCTCGGCGACACCGATTCCAACCGCGACGCCTGGATGGTCGGCTACACCCCGTCGCTGGCCACCGCGGTCTGGGTCGGCACCACCGAGGGCACCAAGCCGCTGGTGAACAGCTCCGGGTCGTCGGTCTACGGTTCCGGCCTGCCGTCCGACATCTGGAAAGACACCATGGACGGCGCCCTGGACGGCACCGACAACGAGAAGTTCCCGAAGCCCACCGAGATCGGCGGTTACGCCGGTGTGCCCGCGGCGCCGCCACCGCCGCCACCGCCGACAGCCGACCCCAACGCCCCGCCGCCGGTCGGCACGGTCATTCAGCCGAGTATCGAAGTGGCCCCTGGCATCACGATCCCGCTCGGCCCGCCGACCACCGTCACCGCCGAGCCGCCACCCCCGCCGCCGCCGGGTGATCCCAACGCGGTGCTGCCGCCGCCCCCGCCGCCGCCGTGACGGCCGGGGACGCTGAGCTCGGAGAGACGTCAGCGACTGCGGGACCGCCTGCGACGGTTTCGCCGCAACCGCTTGCCGATGACCTCCGCAGCGACGACGACCGCGATCTGCCCAGCCGCACCGATTCGCTCGGCTCGGCGCTGTCCGAAGTCGTCGGCGGCCCGGTGGGTCGGCACGCGCTGATCGGCAGGCAGCGGATCATGACCCCGCTGCGCGTCATGTTCATCATCGCGTTGGTGTTCATGGCGCTGGGCTGGACGACGAAGTCGGCGTGCCTGCAGACCGTCGGGTCCGGCACCGCCGATCAGAAGGTGGCGAACTGGTCCAACCAGCGCGCGTACTACGAACTTTGTTACTCCGACACGGTGCCGCTGTACGGCGCAGAGTTGTTGAGCCAGGGCAAGTTTCCGTACAAGTCCAGCTGGCTGGAGATGAAGGACAACAAGCCGGCCCTGCAGTACGACGGCACACCCGCAGTGCGCTACATGGAGTATCCGGTGCTGACGGGGATCTACCAGTACGTGTCGATGGCGTTGGCCAAGACGTACACCGCGATCAGCAAGGTGACGGCAATGCCCGCCGTGGCCGAGGTGGTGATGTTCTTCAACATCGCGGCGTTCGGGTTGGCGCTGGCCTGGTTGGCGACGGTGTGGGCGACGTCCGCGTTGGCCGGCCGCCGCATGTGGGATGCCGCCCTGGTGGCGGCGTCGCCGATCCTGATTTTCCAGATCTTCACCAATTTCGACGCTCTGGCAACAGGTTTCGCCATCGGTGCCATGTTGGCGTGGGCGCGCAAGAAGCCGGTGCTGGCCGGGGTGCTGATCGGGCTCGGGGTGGCCGCCAAGTTGTATCCCGTGCTGTTGATCCTGCCGTTGGTGGTGCTGGGCATCCGGACCGGTCGCCTCGGCGGGGTTGCCAAGGTGGCACTCGCGGCGTTCGTGTCCTGGCTGGTGGTGAATCTGCCGGTGATGGTGCTGTTCCCGCGCGGGTGGTCGGAGTTCTTCCGGCTCAACACCCGGCGTGGTGACGATATGGATTCGCTGTACAACGTCATCAAGAGCTTCACCAATTGGTCCGGTTTCGATCCGAACCTCGGGTTGTGGCAGCCGCCGGTGATCCTCAACGGTGTGGTGGCCGTGCTGTTCGCCGTATGCCTGGCGGCCATCGGCTACATCGCGCTGACGGCCCCGCAGCGGCCCCGCGTCGCCCAGTTGGCGTTCCTGGTGGTCGCCGCGTTCCTGTTGACCAACAAGGTGTGGAGTCCGCAGTTCTCGCTGTGGCTGGTGCCGCTGGCTGTGCTGGCCATCCCGCAACGACGAATCCTGTTGGCCTGGATGACGATTGACGCCCTGGTCTGGGTGCCCCGGATGCTGTTCCTGTATGGCGAGCAGAACCGTGGACTACCCGAGCAGGTGTTCACCACGACGGTGTTGTTGCGCGATATCGCCGTCGCTGCGCTGTGCGCACTGGTCGTGCGGCAGATCTACCGGCCCGAACTCGATCTGGTGCGGTGGGGCGGGCGGATCGACGACCCGGCCGGCGGCCCGTACGACCGGGCCCCGGACAACCCGCCGCGCTGGCTGCCGAACGCGTTGCGGCCGCCCGCGCTGCGCAGCGTCGCTGCCCCGCAGCGGGATGCCGACGAGGACGAACCCGAGTACGCCGCCGCCGGTCCGGCCTGACTGGGCGCTGTCGACTCCGACGAGCGTGCGGCAGGGCTGGCGTTGGCCGCCGAGTGTGAACCTGGGCTGACGCTCGCGCCCGGCCCGACCCCGTTCACCAGCAGCGATTTCCGTGACCAGGGGTTTCTCCTGTAACCTAACCCGGTTGCCGACGCAGGCGACCCTCCTGCCACGGACATTCCGTGGCCGCAGACGACCATAGGAGGTGAGGTGTTCCCATGCGTCCATACGAAATCATGGTCATCCTTGACCCGACCCTTGACGAGCGCACAGTAGCTCCGTCCCTGGAGACGTTCCTTAACGTCATCCGTAAAGACGGCGGCACTGTCGAAAAAGTCGACATCTGGGGCCGCCGCCGGCTGGCCTACGAGATCCTCAAGCATTCTGAGGGCATCTACGCCGTCGTCGACGTCAAAGCAGAGCCCGCCACGGTGTCCGAGCTCGACCGTCAGCTCAGCCTGAACGAGTCGGTCTTGCGCACCAAGGTCATGCGGACCGACAAGCACTAGTCGCCGAACGTCTGTCGAGTGTCGTTGGGCGTGCGTAGGCTCGCCCGCAACACAGACTGATCCCAGGAGGAGCATCGTGGCTGGTGACACCACAATCACTGTCGTCGGAAACCTGACTGCCGACCCCGAACTGCGTTTCACGCCGTCCGGTGCCGCCGTGGCCAACTTCACGGTGGCGTCCACACCCCGCATCTTCGATCGCCAGAGCAGCGAGTGGAAGGACGGCGAAGCGCTGTTCCTCCGCTGCAACATCTGGCGTGAGGCTGCGGAGAATGTGGCGGAAAGCCTGACCCGTGGGTCGCGAGTCATCGTGACCGGGCGGCTCAAGCAGCGTTCGTTCGAAACCCGCGAGGGTGAGAAGCGCACGGTGTTCGAGGTCGAGGTCGAAGAGATCGGCCCGTCGCTGAAGTACGCGACCGCCAAGGTCAACAAGGCCAACCGCAGCGGCGGTGGCGGCGGTGGCTTCGGCGGCGGTGGCGGCGGCGGTTCTCGCCCGGCTGCGAACAGCGGTGGCGGCAGCGCGCCCGCTGAAGATCCCTGGGGCAGCGCCCCGGCGTCGGGGTCGTTCGCCGGCAGCGACGACGAACCCCCCTTCTGACTTTTACCTATCGCGGCGGCGCCGTTGTGCCGCACCAGTACTGAGAAAGAGAAAGACACATGGCCAAGTCCTCCTCCACAAAGAGGCGTCCCGCACCCGAAAAGCCGATCAAGACACGCAAGTGCGTGTTCTGCTCGAAAAAGGGCAAGAACCAGAACATCGATTACAAAGACACCGGTCTGCTGCGTACCTACATCAGCGAGCGCGGCAAGATCCGCGCCCGTCGGGTCACCGGCAACTGCGTCCAGCACCAGCGCGACATCGCGATCGCGGTCAAGAACGCCCGTGAGGTGGCATTGCTGCCCTTCGGGTCGGCGACGCGATAGCCACTGAGAACCGGAACGGAAAGATTCACCGATGAAACTCATACTGACCGCTGAGGTGGACCACCTCGGTTCCGCCGGCGAAACGGTGGAAGTCAAGGACGGCTACGGACGTAACTACCTCCTGCCGCGTGGATTGGCGATCGTGGCCAGCCGGGGCGCGCAGCGCCAGGCCGACGAGATCGCCCGTGCCCGTGACATCAAGGTCGTCCGCGACCTCGATCACGCACGGGAGCTGAAGGCCGCTCTCGACGGACTGGGAACGATCGCTCTCGCGGTCCGCACCGCCGGCGACAAGGGCAAGCTTTTCGGCTCTGTGACCGCAGGCGACATCGTCACCGCCATCAAGAAGGCCGGTGGCCCCAACCTCGACAAGCGCACCGTGCACCTGCCCAAGGCGCACATCAAGGCGCTCGGCGCCCACACCGTCGCGGTGCAGCTGCACCCCGATGTGAACGTCGACGTTCCCGTTGACGTAGTCGCGGAGAAATAGACAGCATCGTCAATTGCCCCGGTGGAAGCCTTTTACGGCGGCCACCGGGGCGTTGCTGTATGTACTGGCGAACTCGCCCGGCTGAGGATATTCCAGCGAACCTAACCCGCCGTTAACCTGAGGCTCAAGAATCGGCAATACAACACGCCCGAGTTGGCAACCCGACACGACACGCCGACGACTTTCCCTTCCACAGAAACTCCAGCGGTCTGTGGTGCGCTTATCAGCGCAAATGCCGAAAAACTCGTGATTGCTCCACAGGTTGTCCCCACCCCCTCAACATGGCCGAACAGGCCTATGCACACTCCATGCACAGGCCTATGCACAGTGTCGGTTTGCGGAACCGCCAGCAACGTCTAGCGTCATCCGGGCGCGTAGGGGCGTGAGGTCGACCGAGGGGACGTTCGGGTCCTGTGTCGGGGGCTTGACTTACAGTCGAGGCACAGGTTGTCGAATGTACGTTCGACGGTGCGGTGGGAGGAGTTCGAAGGCTCTATGGCCGTTGTAGACGATCTTGGGCATTCCGGTTCTGACTCCCCGCCGCCCAGCGAGGACTTCGGTCGCCAACCCCCGCAGGACATGGCCGCAGAACAATCGGTGCTCGGCGGCATGCTGCTCAGCAAGGACGCCATCGCCGACGTGCTGGAGCGCCTGCGACCCTCGGATTTCTACCGCCCCGCCCATCAGAACGTCTACGACGCCATCCTCGACCTGTACGGCCGCGGCGAGCCCGCTGACGCCGTCACCGTCGCCGCCGAGCTGGACCGCCGGAATCTGCTGCGCAGGGTCGGCGGTGCGCCCTACCTGCACACGCTGATCTCCACCGTGCCGACCGCAGCCAACGCCGGGTACTACGCAGGCATCGTCTCGGAGAAGGCACTGCTGCGGCGCCTTGTGGAGGCCGGCACCCGGGTGGTGCAGTACGGCTACGCCGGCGCCGAGGGTGCCGACGTCGCCGAGGTGGTCGATCGCGCGCAGGCCGAAATGTACGAGGTCTCCGATCGACGGACCTCGGAAGATTTCGTCGCGTTGGAAGACCTGCTGCAGCCGACGATGGACGAGATCGACGCCATCGCCTCCAACGGCGGTATCTCCGCCGGTGTCCCGACGGGCTTCACCGACCTCGATGCGGTCACCAACGGCCTGCACCCGGGCCAGATGATCATCGTGGCGGCTCGGCCCGGTGTCGGGAAGGCACTGGCCCTGGACACGCCGCTGCCGACGCCGACCGGCTGGACCACCATGGGCGACGTCGCGGTGGGGGATGAGCTGCTCGACGCTGACGGGCGGCCGACGACGGTGGTGGCTGCGACCGACGTGATGCTGGGCCGGCCCTGCTACGAGATCGAGTTCTCCGACGGCACGATGATGGTCGCCGACGCCGACCACCAGTGGCCCACCGAGAGCGGCATCCGCACCACCGCCGAATTACGTTGCGGCGCAGATCGGCTGATTCCGGCGACACTGCCGTCTCGAGCTGGTGGCGCGACGGCCCTGTTGGCGCTGGGTGTGCGAGTGGCGTGGGTGCGGCCGATCCAGAGCGTGCCCGTGCGTTGTGTGCAGGTGGACAACGAGTCCCACCTCTACCTCGCCGGCGAGGGGATGGTCCCGACGCACAATTCCACCCTGGGACTGGATTTCATGCGGTCCTGCTCGATCAAGAACCGGATGGCCAGCGTCATCTTCTCGCTGGAAATGAGCAAGTCCGAGATCGTCATGCGACTGCTGTCCGCTGAGGCGAAGATCAAGCTCGCCGATATGCGTTCAGGCAAAATGACCGACGACGACTGGACGCGGCTGGCGCGGCGGATGAGCGAGATCAGCGAAGCCCCGCTGTACATCGACGATTCGCCGAACCTGACGATGATGGAGATCCGCGCGAAGGCGCGCCGGCTGAGCCAGAAGGCCGATCTCAAACTGATCGTCATCGACTACATGCAGCTGATGAGCTCCGGCAAGAAGTACGAATCTCGCCAGCAGGAAGTGTCGGACTTCTCGCGGAATATCAAGCTTCTCGCTAAGGAACTTTCGGTTCCGGTGGTCGCAATCAGTCAGCTGAACCGTGGGCCTGAGCAGCGCACCGACAAGCGTCCGATGGTTTCTGACCTTCGTGAGTCCGGCTGCATGACGGCCGCGACACGAATCCTGCGCGCCGATACGGGTGCAGAGGTCACCTTTGGTGAGCTGATGGAGACCGGCGAGCGGCCGCTGGTGTGGTCGTTGGACGAGCGGATGCGCATGGTCGCGCGTCCGATGACCAACGTGTTCCCCAGTGGTCACAAAGAAGTGTTCAAGCTTCGCCTGGCATCCGGCCGTGAGGTCCAGGCCACAGGTAATCATCCCTTCATGACTGTGGACGGCTGGATCCCGTTGGACCAGTTGAAGGTTGGCGACAGACTCGCGGCACCGCGTCGAGTCCCCGAGCCGGTGCATACGCAGCGGATGGCCGACGAAGAGATCATCATGCTGGCCCACATGATCGGCGACGGATCGTGCGTCAAGCGCCAGCCGATCCGCTACGCCAGCATCGACGAGGAGAACCTGGCTGCGGTCACCAACGCGGCCGCGCACTTCGGCATCACCGCTATCCGCGACGAATATCCCGCCGCACGTGTCACCACGCTGCGGATGCCTGCGCCGTACCGGTTGGCGCGCGGCAAGCGAAATCCGATTGCGGCCTGGTTGGACAAACTGGGTCTGTTCGGCCTGCGAAGCTACGAGAAGTTCGTACCGCCAGAGGTTTTCGCGCTGCCCAACGATCAGGTCGCGCTGTTTCTGCGGCACCTGTGGGCAACCGACGGGTCGGTCATATGGAACAACTCGTCGGATAATGCCCAGATCTATTACGCGTCTACGAGTCGTAGACTGATCGATGATGTCATGCAACTGCTGCTTCGCCTCGGGATCGACTCCCGTGCTTCGCGGGCGCCGAAGGCGGGCTACCGCGACTGCTGGTACCTGCATATCGGTCGCACCGAGAATCAGACGAAGTTTCTGAGTACCGTGGGAGTACACGGGGCGCGGGGTGTAATTGGGAACTCAGTCCTCCTAAAATTGGCTCTACGCGATCGCCGCGGCGGATCCGACTCAGTGCCGCGGGAAGTCTGGGTTCGGGTGCGGGATGCGCTGAAGCGCAACAATATTTCGCAGCGTGCATTCGCGGAGGCAATGGGTTCTCAGTACTGCGGGTCGACGATGTGGAAGCACGCACCTAGCCGAGCACGCCTTCATCAGGTCGCCGCAGTGCTCGAAGACCGCGAAATTCACGATCTAGCAACGAATGACGTCTTCTGGGACAAGATCGTCGAGATTGTCAGCATCGGTCAACAAGACGTTTACGATGGAACTGTGCCTGGGACGAATAACTTTGTAGCACAGGGTATTTCAGCGCATAACAGCCTCGAACAAGATGCCGACATGGTCATACTTTTGCACCGCCCGGATGCGATCGACCGTGATGACCCGCGCGGCGGCGAGGCCGACCTGATCCTGGGCAAGCACCGCAACGGCCCGACCGCGAATATCGTTGTGGCGCACCAACTGCACCTGTCACGGTTTACGAATATGGCGCATTAGGCGACACCTG
>JBEVHL010000608.1:0-4043 GCA_040511255.1 Mycobacterium sp.
CGACAGGTACCAGAAGGTGTGTTGCGGGTCGGTGTGACCCAGATAGGTCGACAGTCGCGGCATCAACGCCGCGATGTCGGCGCCGTCGCGGTACCAGCCCAGCACGGTCGCCACCGCGAAGCCATGCCTTAGACCGAAGTTCCCCCTGGTAGGGCGGGTCTGAGTTGTCCTTGCCGTCGTTGAGCTGGTGTTCTGCACTCATTGGGAGCTGAGTTTGTAGACATGTATCAGAAGGAATTGTGCGGCGTGTCGCGTTCTGATTACCCACGATCACATCGCCGGATGTGATATGAAGTAGACATGTATGTGGCGCGGGTGCCGAATCGGGGGTCACCGCCGGCGATCCTGTTGCGGGAGAGCTACCGCGAGGGCGGCAAGGTGAAAAACCGCACCCTGGCCAACCTGTCGCGCTGGCCCGAGCACAAGGTCGACGCGCTGTCCCGGGCGCTCAAGGGGCTGCCGCCGGCGCGGGACCTTTCCGAGGCGTTTGAGATCACCCGCAGCCTGCCGCACGGGCATGTCGCGGCGGTGCTGGGCACCGCGCGGCGACTCGGTATCGAAGAACTGATCGAACCGGCCCCGTCACGGCGGCGTGATCTGGTGCTCGCGATGCTGATCGCCCAGGTGATCGATCCCGGCTCCAAGCTGGCCACCGCGCGCGGGCTGCGCACCGAGACCGCGACCAGCTCGCTGGGCCAGGTGCTCGGCGTGTGCGGTTGTGATGAGGACGACCTGTATGCGGCCATGGACTGGGCGCTTGAGCGCAAGGGCGCCATCGAAAACGCACTTGCCGCACGGCATTTGGTCAACGGCACGCTGGTGCTCTATGACGTGTCCTCGGCGGCGTTTGAGGGCCGCACCTGCCCGCTGGGGGCGATCGGGCATCCCCGAGACGGGGTGAAAGGCCGGCTGCAGATCGTCTACGGGCTGCTGTGCACGACCGCCGGGATCCCGACCGCGATCGAGGTGTTCGAGGGCAATACCGGCGACCCGAAAACCCTGGCCGCCCAGATCACCAAGCTCAAGGACCGGTTCGGATTGTCGCGGGTGTGTTTGGTCGGGGATCGGGGCATGCTCACCAACGCGCGCATCCGCGACGAGGTGCGCCCCGCGCAGCTGGACTGGATCAGCGCGTTGCGCGCCCCCCAGATCAAAGCCCTTGTCGACGATGGCGCCCTGCAGCTGTCGCTGTTCGATGAGCAGGACCTGTTCGAAATCACCTCCCCGCAGTTTCCCGGCGAGCGGCTGGTGTGCTGCCACAACCCCGTGCTGGCCGAACAGCGCACCCGCAAACGCCAGGAGTTGTTGGCGGCCACCGAAAAAGAACTCACCCCCATCGCGGCCGCCACCCGCAGAGCTACCCGGCCATTGCGGGGCAAGGACACGATCGCGCTACGAGTCGGCAAGGTCATCAACCACTACAAGATGGCCAAACACTTCACCATCGAGATCACCGACGACTCGTTCACCTTCACCCGCAACACCGAGGCCATCGCCGCCGAGGCCGCCCTCGACGGCATCTACGTGCTGCGCACCAGCCTGCCCGAACAAACCCTCGAACGCGACGATGTCGTGCTGCGCTACAAGGGACTCGAAGACGTCGAACGGTTCTTCCGCACCCTCAACAGCGAGCTCGACGTCCGCCCCATCCGCCATCGGCTGGCCGACCGGGTCCGCGCCCACATGTTCTTACGCATGCTGTCCTACTACATCAGCTGGCACCTCAAACAAGCCCTGGCCCCAATCCTGTTTGTCGACAACGACAAACCCGCCGCGGCCGCCACACGCGCCAACCCCGTTGCCGCGGCCCAACGCTCCGATGAAGCACTGGCCAAGGCCGCGCGCAAACGCACCACCGAGGGCACCCCGGTGCACAGCTTCACCAGCCTGCTCGCCGACCTGGCCACCGTCGGCGCCAACCAGATCCAACCCGCCGACGACATGCCAGCCTTCACCATCATCACCAGCCCCACCCCGCTGCAACGCCGGGCCTTCGAACTCCTCGATGTCTCCCACCGCCTGGGCTACATGTAGTCAGTACGCCACACCGCCCAGAACGCGAAATCCCTGCTCAACACCCCAACCCGTCACCCAACCAGGGGGAACTTCGGCCTAGCCAATCACCGCTACTGACCGACCAGATCACTGTCGAGTTTCTCAACTTCACGTTTCGCCTTGGAGGTATCCGCGTCGACATCGACTTCGGGCTTGCCCAGTTCGCGGTCGATGTCGCGGCGCCACCGCTTGGCGGCTTGCCGGACGTCGTCATCGGCGTCACGGAGTGCTTTCTTGATGCCGTCGGCAATGCGGCCGGTCTCGGGAAGGACGGTGACGTAGACGTCGGCGATGGCAGCCACGGGTTACCTCACGGTTCGGGTTCTTCCTCGGACTCCTCGGGCGGCACGACGTACGGTTGTGCTGCCGCTTCGGCGGGGCTCGTCGGCGGGTGGAGCGGCGGTCCGGTCGGGGGCCGTGTTTGCGGGCGGTGTCCGCGCAGTGTGCTCATGTCACGGGAGCCTTTGCCCTATAGGGGTTTTTCGGCCGCGGCAGTTCGTGCATTTGGCCGTTTGCGTCGAGGACG
The DNA here is from genome assembly GCA_040511255.1 of Mycobacterium sp. Taxonomy (GTDB): domain Bacteria; phylum Actinomycetota; class Actinomycetes; order Mycobacteriales; family Mycobacteriaceae; genus Mycobacterium. Next base: position 2,582 of record JBEVHL010000608.1, read on the forward strand.
GAGGCCACCGGTCCGGCGTGCTGGCGTTCCCACTGGCCGCTGGCCCACTCGCGGTAGCGGTCCCGCGCCGAGTCGACGGTGTGTAGCCGCACCGGCAGCCGGAACCACGGTGATGTGCGGTGGGTGCCGGGGCGGCGGAACGCGGCGCTGTCGGCCTCGAGGTTGGGGCCGTTAGTGCAAAAGAGCGCGCGGTCCTCGAGGCGGAAGCCGTCGCCGAGCGTGTACTCGTCGATGAGCGGGAAGTTTCCGGTTCGCGGGCCGAACGCCGCGCCGATCGCGCCGATGCGGTCGAGTCCCGCGAGGTGGCCGTCGAGCGCCTGCCATGCGGTGACGGCTTCGGGTTTCGCGTTGTGCAGGAAAGTTTCGGCGGGCTGATCGGCGGGGATCAGGGTGCGCGCTTGCGTGAAAGCCTGGGCGGCCTTGTCGAAGCTCGAGCGCAATGAGTCCAAGATCTCGTCCGCGGCACCGTCTTTTAACGCGGTGTGGAACGCGGCGACGAAGAACAGTGTGGTCCTCAACGTGACATACCTGCGCGAGGTCCTTGACCGGATCAACTTCGACGGCGTAATCGAAGACATCTGGGCGATCCGGTCTAGCGGATTCGTTCACCCTGAGTTGCAGTAGCGGGGAACGCTAGCGGTTGGAACGTTCTGTTGCGGGCCATTCGATGCCCGAGCGGTCACCAGCTCGGCGCCGGCCAGGTCCCTCGTCGGTAACCAGGCGTGCCTTGGTCACGGCGGCGGCCACACAACGTGGCATGCCGCGCCTGCGATGCGACGGTGTACGGTCCGCCGCTCAACACGCACTGCACGACACTCGACGGGCCAGCGGTAGTGCGTATCTCCAACGCGACAGGGAGGACGGACTAAATACTGGCGATCACCCAGATGGGGGATGTGCGCTGACCACCCGCCGCGATAAACATTTTGAGGTTGAGATACCAGCCTGAGAAATGTGCTGCGTCCACCAAAGGTGGCTGCGATTCAGGCCCGTTCGTGTGCTCGGCGTTTTCCGCCACTCAGCAGTAAATCGGCGAGGGCTGATACATGCCTGCACCACACATCGACAACGACCATGCTTCACCACCTCACAGCGGCAGCACGTCCTTCGATTCCCGCCTCGCCCATTTGAGGGCGAAGACCGACACCGGACTCACCCTGATATCGATCAGCGGCGAGATCGACGCCTTGAACGTCGACAACGTGAGCCACCACGTCCGCGAGCTGGCATCCGACTGCGGCGCACTGATAGTCGACCTGGCCGAGGTCGACTTCATCGCCCTTGACGGACTTCATGCACTGATCGCGCTTAACGATCAATGCGCCCGCACCGGCACAACATGGGCGCTGCTCGCCAGCTACGCGGTGAACCGGCTCCTTCGAGTGGGAGATCGCGACACGCTAATTCCCGCCGTCGGCTCGGCGACCGAGGCCCTACGACTGGTGCGCCGATCCAGCCGGGG
>JBEVHL010000609.1:0-3093 GCA_040511255.1 Mycobacterium sp.
GCCTTGATCGCCCGTGCGAACTGACGCACGTTCTCGCGACCCACAACGAAGTAGTCGGGATGTTCGTGAATCATCCCCAGAAGGTCAGCTTTGAGCGGCATACCCTCAGGCCAGCTTCGCAGTGGCGACAGCCCTGCCGAAGATCTTCTTGCCGCCCGTGGTGGCGGAGATGGCGATCGCGATGGTCTTCGACTCCGGGTCGGCGGATTTCACCCGGCCGTTGAACACGATTTCGGCGCCGACGCCGTCATTGGGCACTGGCACCACGGCGGTGAACCGGACGTTGTACTCCGACACGGCACCGGGATCCCCGACCCACGCGGTGACGTAGCCGCCGCCGAGACCCATCGTCAGCATGCCGTGCGCGATGGCGGTGTCGAGCCCGACCTGCTTGGCGATGTCGTCGTCCCAGTGGATCGGATTCAGGTCGCCGGACACGCCGGCATAGTTCACCAGGTCCTGACGGGTGAGCGGGATGGTCCGCTCCGGCAACTCGTCTCCGACCTTGACCGAATTGAACTCACGCAGTGCCATTGCTAAAGCCACTCTCTCCGTTTTCTTCACTACGCCCCGCGAGCGTCGTGTACGTCTCCTGCACGACGTCGCCGGCCTCGTTACTGATGATGTTCTTGGTCACGATGATGTCGGTGCCATGGGCCTGTCGCACCGAGTGCACGTACACGTCACAGAACAGCTTGTCACCTGCGAGGATCGGAGCGTTAATAATCAGCTCCTGATCGACCTGCACAATCTGGCGGTCGGTGATGCCGATGTTGGCTTCGGCGAAGAACGCCGACTGCGCCTGGTACCCGAACACCGAGATGAACGTCAGCGGTGCTAGCAGACCGGGGTAGCCGAGATCGGTCGCGGCGTCCTCTTCGAAGTACGCCGGGTCTTCATTCTTGACCGCGGTCGCGTACTCGCGGATCTTCTCGCGACCCACCTCGTAGTGGTCGGGGTAGCGATAGTGCATCCCAACGATGTTTCCCGACAGCGCCACGGACTCGAACCTACCTAGTCACCCTCATCAAAGCTTGATCAGGCCCGGCGATACCGTCAGGCCTGCCTACCTTTACGCGGGTTAGCGCGACTCACGATGCGGCTGGTGGTGTCCGCAGTTCGGGCAGAACTTCTTGAGCTCCAGCCGATCGGGGTCGTTGCGGCGGTTCTTCTTGGTGATGTAGTTGCGGTGCTTGCACACCTCGCAGGCCATGGTGATCTTCGGCCGTACGTCTGTACTTGAGGCCACGTCGGACGCTCTCTTTCAGGCTTCTCGTTGTGTGTTCTGGTAGCGATGGCCGGACTCGAACCGGCGACCTAACGATTATGAGTCGTTCGCTCTAACCGACTGAGCTACACCGCCATGTGCTCGGGCGCCGCCAGCCAGCTCGGCGTCCATCGAGCCCCCTAACGGAATCGAACCGTTGACCTTTTCCTTACCATGGAAACGCTCTACCGACTGAGCTAAGGGGGCATAACCTTTGCAAACCACTCGACCCGCGTAATTTTCGAGCCGTGGGCCTTGAAAAGGGTACAGCCTCGCCCAATTGAGCACCAAACCGCTGGTCACACCCACCGCCGAACCCACCCCACGCAGTCCGGGGCCGCCTAGCACCATATTGTGGACGAATGGCCAGCCCAGGAGTTGACGACCGCCTGTACTTCCGGCAGCTGCTGTCCGGCCGAGATTTCGCTGAGGGCGACATGATCGCCACCCAGATGCGCAACTTCGCGTACCTCATCGGCGACCGCGAGACCAAGCAGTGCCTCGTCGTCGATCCCGCCTACGCCGCGGGCGATCTGCTGGACGCACTCGAAGGCGACGGTATGACGTTGTCGGGAGTGTTGGTCACTCATCACCATCCCGATCACATCGGCGGGTCGATGATGGGTTTTGAGCTCAAGGGTCTGGCCGAATTGCTCGAGCGCGTCAGCGTGCCGGTGCATGTCAATACCCACGAAGCGGAATGGGTCTCTCGGATCACCGGTATCCCGCTGTCGGACCTGACTGCCCACGAGCACGGCGACAAGGTCGCTGTCGGGGACATCGACATCGAACTGCTGCACACCCCAGGCCACACGCCGGGCAGCCAGTGCTTTCTGCTCGACGGACGGCTTGTCGCCGGCGACACGTTGTTCCTCGACGGCTGCGGACGTACCGACTTCCCCGGCGGCAACGTCGACGAGATGTTCCGCAGCCTGCAGCAGCTGTCCAAGCTGTCCGGCGACCCGACGGTGTTCCCGGGACATTGGTATTCGGCCGAACCGAGCGCGCCGCTGGAGAACGTCAAACGCACCAACTACGTCTACCGCGCGTCGAACCTCGACCAGTGGCGCACCCTGATGGGCGGCTGACGGCCGGTTGACGATGCGGGGCGAGGAACGAGCCCCGCTGAGGAGCCGGCCGATCTAGACCCCGCCGGTCGACGATGCGGGGCGAGAAACGAGCCCGGCTAAGGAGCCGGTAAATCGAGACACGGCTGGTCGGACGCTAGCCCGTCACACCAGAATCGACGGAGTAGTGCGCTCACTGGCCGAGGGCCGTGCCAGTGCCGGCTCGTGCCCCGTCACAGCGCAGTGATCAAGAACGTCCAGCACAGCGCTGCTACGAAGCCATCGCCGTTTGCTTTCCCACCCGCACTGGCAGTGCCCACGGTGATTCAGCGGGGTGTCCCATCGGGTAGCTGGTAGCGGTGCCATGGTTGCCATAATTGCACAACTACGTAATTAACGCGAACATTTCGTGCGCTCAACTGGTAGTACTCCGAATCTTCGGTGCTCGCAGCAGATCGTTATGACATTGCTATATCTGCATCTTGCTGCCGCTGACTTCCTCCGGTAACGCACTCCCGCGGCCCCACGGGCGCCCTGTTCGGCTGAAGGCTGATGGGTGAGCCCGCCTCCCGCCTCGCTCGCTTTCGAGTAGTCGGCTACGCACGACACCGTCGGGGGCGTCAGTAAACGTGATGTCCGTGAAGAACCTCGTGTTGTGCTTCGACCACGAACGGGCGAGTTCTCGTTCCAAGACCAACGTCCGCGCCCTGTTCGACCTCCTTGACCAGCGCGACCCCACCACCCAGGCGTGCTGGTATC
>JBEVHL010000610.1:0-23151 GCA_040511255.1 Mycobacterium sp.
TCACGGACCAGGCGGCATTTCAAGTCGGTCAGGCCAACTGTTGTCGTCGCCACGGCAAAAGCGTCCCTTCGTTACTACTCACCACAAGCCTCAACCAGCGATTACCGGCCATGACACTTCCAACCCCTGCCGCGCCACGGTGTTCGCAACTGCAGTCGAAGCACCACCGTAGAGCTATCCTTGTCATCTTGAAAGCTAATCGATCGGGCCGACAACCCGCTGGTTGGAATCACGATGAGGCCGTGTGCGGAGCCCTGTCCCCAAGTCCTGTGTTCAATGAAGAATCTAGAGAGATAGACAAGCAACAGTATTAGGGGCTGTGCGAACTGGGGATGACAGGTTGTCGTCGCAGCCCAGAGTGTTTTGGCCCTGTGGATGGTCGGTGGATGGTTGTCGGGGGGATCGCGTCGGGCTGTGGACGGATCGCGGCTGTCCGCTGTTGTCACAGGTTGTCGGCGGTCCGTGGGCAGGTTGTGCACAGGCGCATCCACACCGATTTTGTGTGACTGGTGATACGGCTGGGCCAGAAGTTTTTCCAAAAGATTTTCTGGTGCGGACCCCGGCAGACCGGTGATTCAGCGCTTGGAGCGCTGCCGGATCCTGGTGGTGAGTTCCTTCACGTGATCGAAGACCTCGCGGCGGTAAGCCATTTCGTTGAGGATCTTCTTCTGCGCGTACATCACGGTGGTGTGGTCCCGGCCGAACGCCTGGCCGATCTTGGGCAGCGACAGGTCAGTCAGCTCGCGGCACAGATACATGGCAATCTGCCGGGACTGCGCCAGCGCGCGGGTCTTACCCGGCCCGCGGAGCTCTTCGACGGTGGTGTCGAAGTACTCGGCCGTCGCGGCCATGATCGTGGCCGAACTGATCTGAATGGTGCTGGCGTCGGCGATGAGATCCCGCAGCACGATCTCGGCCAGCGCCTTGCTGATCGGGGTCTTGTTCAGCGACGCGAACGCCGTCACCCGAATCAGCGCGCCCTCGAGCTCACGAATATTGCGTTCAATACTGCTGGCGATGAGCTCAAGCACGTCACCGGGGACATCGAGACGTTCCATCTGTGCCTTCTTGCGCAGGATGGCGATGCGGGTCTCCAGCTCGGGGGGCTGGACGTCAGTGATCAGGCCCCACTCGAACCTGGTCCGCAGCCGATCCTCGAGCGTGGCGAGCTGTTTGGGCGGCCGGTCGGAGGAGATGACGATCTGCTTGTTGGCGTTGTGCAGGGTATTGAAGGTGTGGAAGAACTCTTCCTGGATACCTTCCTTGCCCTCGATGAACTGGATGTCGTCGATCAGGAGGACATCGATATCGCGGTAGCTGCGCTTGAAGGCGACCTTGCGGTCGTCACGGAGCGAGTTGATGAAGTCGTTGGTGAATTCCTCGGTCGAGACGTACTTGACGCGCATACCGGGGAACAGGCGCTGGGCGTAGTTACCCGCGGCGTGCAGTAGATGGGTCTTGCCCAGGCCGGACTCACCCCAGATGAACAAGGGGTTGTAGGCGCGGGCCGGCGCTTCGGCGATCGCCAGTGCGGCGGCGTGCGCGAACCGGTTGGAGGCACCGATGACGAATGTGTCGAAGGTGTAGCGGCGGTTGAGGCTGCTGCCTTCGGTGGCGGGGGTGCCCGCATTGCGTCGGCGTTCGTTGAAGTACGACGGCCAGCTCTCGTGCGCGCTGGCCAATGCCTCGCTGTCCTCGTCGACTTCGTCGCTGTCGTCGCCTGCGAAAGTCTGGGGCGGCAGCGCAATGGCGGCGTCGGCGCCATCGTCGTCCGACGGCGGGGCGATGCGGACACCCAGTTCCACGCGCTGACCCAACCGCCGACTCAACGCGTCGGTGATCTGGATACGGAGGTGCCGTTCGATCTCGTTTTGCACAAAGCTGCTCGGAACCGAGAGAAGGGCAAAGCCTTCGACGATGGTCAGCGGCTTAACCAGCTTGAGCCACGCCCTTTGCTGGGGAGTCAGTGCTCGGGTGAGACTGTCGCTGTTGGGAGCCGAATCGGGGAGGTCCGGCGAGGGGTCGCCGTTGAGTTCGGAGACGACCTCGCTCCACATGGTGGCGAACGCAGAACCGGGGTCATCAGTCAACGAACACATCCCCCTTGACTCGAGGGCATGGGACGCCCAATGGAACGGCGACCAACTGTCCACATAGTTATCCACAGGTGTGGATAGGACAGCTGGCCTCGTTTGGCAGCGTACCGGCGACGGCATGTGGGGCTCACCTCAAGGTGGGCGACCCCGCATCCTCGCTTGATTCTTTTCGCCGTTCCTGGTGGAAGCGACAAGAGCAGAAGTTAACAGTTTTATGTCGGAGTGCCAACCGTTCTACAACATTTCGTAAAGGTTCCTGGCAGTCGCCTGGCAGACGCGTGACGGTTGTTGCTGCAGTGAATCTTTTGGCGTGGCGAGGGTGGATCGGGGCCCGCCTGCGACGGTGTGACGACGGGTTTGACCCAGCGAACTCGCGTCAGTACCCTCGAGCAGTCGCCCGAACGTCGGCGACACGGCTGCGATCCGGGGAATCTCCGGAATTTCACGGACACCCTGAAGTTTCGCAACCGGTTACGAGCAAGACGCATGAGCTTACCAACGGCCATCGTGTTCGCCCGCGCACAACGTTCATGTGCGTGGCGGATGTGAGGCCAGATGCAATGAGGAGACACAGCCGTGGCCAAGGGCAAGCGGACCTTCCAGCCGAACAATCGGCGCCGTGCACGTGTGCATGGTTTCCGGCTGCGGATGCGCACGCGCGCGGGACGCGCGATCGTGTCCGGCCGACGGAATAAAGGCCGTCGCTCGCTGACTGCCTGATTCGGTACAGGTAGTCGGGACGTTGCTCCCAGCGCAGTACCGGATGACACGGTCCACAGAGTTCGGTGCGACGGTCAAGTACGGAGTGCGGGCTGTTCAGCCCGACCTGGTCGTGCATGTCCGCCGCGACGACGTCGACCCCGAAGGACCGCGGATCGGTCTGGTGATCTCCAAATCGGTCGGGTCGGCTGTGCAGCGCCACCGGGTCGCCCGGCAGTTGCGTCACGTGGCCAAGACGATCGTGGCTGAACTGGATCCTTGCGAGCGGGTGGTGATCCGCGCGTTGCCGGGGAGCAGCCGGGCCATCTCGGCCCGCCTCGAGCAGCAGCTGCGCAAAGCGCTGCAACGCACTCACGACACCATGTCCGGCTCCCGCTGATGACCGGCGAGGAACCGGTGCGCGCCCGACGGCGGTTCCCGGTGCGGGTCCTCGTCTTCCTCATTCAGCTCTACCGGCACACGGTCTCACCGCTGCGGTTGCCGACCTGTCGCTTCACCCCGACGTGCAGTCAGTACGCCGTCGATGCATTGACGGAATACGGGCTGATTCGGGGCAGCTGGCTGGCAGCGGTCCGCCTTTTGAAATGTGGTCCGTGGCATCGGGGAGGATGGGACCCGATACCCGAGCGCGAAGACCGGTCTACTGACAGTGATGCCGCCAACGGCGGCAGGAACGAGTCCTATGTTTAATTGGTTCAGCCTGGACGTCATCTATTACCCGGTGTCGGCGATCATGTGGGTTTGGTACAAGGCGTTCGCCTTCGTGCTGGGCCCGAGCAACTTCTTCGCCTGGGCGCTGTCGGTGGTGTTCCTGGTGTTCACCCTTCGCGCCATCCTCTACAAGCCATTCGTCAGGCAGATTCGCACCACGCGCCAGATGCAGGAGCTGCAGCCACAGATCAAGGCACTGCAGAAGAAGTACGGCAAGGACCGGCAGCGGATGGCCCTAGAGATGCAGAAGCTGCAGAAGGAGCACGGGTTCAACCCGATCCTGGGCTGCCTGCCGATGCTGGCTCAGGTCCCGGTGTTCCTCGGTCTCTATCACGTGCTGCGCTCGTTCAACCGCACCCAGGGCGGCTTTGGGCAGTTGCAGCTCTCGGTGGAGCAGAACCGGGCCACCGGTAACTATGTCTTCAGTGCCTCGGACGTGGCGCACTTTCTGGACGCCAACTTTTTCGGTGCACCGCTGGGCGCCAGCATGATCCAGACCACCGGCCTGGACGCCTTCACCGACTTCAACCGCGCGGCGGTGATCGCCGTCGGTGTGCCGATCATGATCCTGGCCGGTGTCGCCACCTACTTCAACAGCCGCGCGTCGGTCGCCCGGCAGAGTCCGGAAGCCGCGGCCAACCCGCAGACCGCGATGATGAACAAGCTCGCGCTGTACGTCTTCCCGCTCGGTGTCACCGTCGGCGGTCCGTTCCTTCCGCTGGCCATCATCTTGTACTGGTTCGCCAACAACATCTGGACCTTCGGTCAGCAGCACTACGTCTTCGGCCGGATCGAGAAGGAAGAGGAAGAGGCGAAGCAGGACGCGATCGAACGCCGTGCTTCCAACGCTCCCGCGCCGGGCGCCAAGCCCAAAAAGAAGCCGGGCACCGGAACCCGCGCCCCGGCCGTGCCCGACGTCGCACAGGACGGTGTCGAGATAGTGGAGTCGTCTGCGACCGACTCCGCGGGCACGAACGGTCAGGCCGTGGATCCGTCCGCGAACGGCGCTGCCTCAGAAGCCGGCCCGAAGAACCAGACACCCCGACCGGGCGCGAGACCCAAGAAACGTAAGCGTTGAGATTTCGCCCGCCGCCGACGCGGGCACGCGATGCGCGGTCCAGAAGACCGGTATCTGATCTGAGAGGGATAGCACATGACGAACACCGATATCACCGAGGCGACCGACGACCCCACCCAGGTGACCGAGGATCTGGTTGCCGAGGAAGCCGTGGCGGAGGACGCCGCCGCTGACGAGGACGCCGCAAAGCCGGTGGAGTCCGAAGATCGTCTGGTGGCCGAAGGCGAGATTGCCGGCGATTATCTGGAGGAGTTGCTCGACCTGCTGGACTTCGACGGTGACATCGACCTGGACGTTGAGGGCAGCCGCGCGATCGTGAGCATCGACGGCGGCGAGGATCTGGTGAAGCTGGTTGGGCGCAAGGGCGAGGTGCTCGACGCCCTGCAGGAGCTGACTCGGTTGGCCGTGCACCAGAAGACCGGCGAGCGCAGCCGGCTGATGCTGGACATCGCGGGCTGGCGGCGCCGGCGTCGCGAAGAGTTGGCCGCCCTGGGCGACAAGCTGTCGCAGCGGGTCTTGGAGACCGGTCAGCGTGAGCAGCTTGCGCCGATGACGCCGTTCGAGCGGAAGATCGTGCACGACGCGGTCGCCGGAGTTGAAGGCGTACACAGCGAGAGCGAGGGCGTTGAGCCGTCGCGGCGCGTCGTCATCCTGCCCGACTGACTGCCCAGAGTTACAGCCGTGTAGTTCTTGCCGTTCCGCGTTCAAGACCAGAGGATGTTTCACGTGAAACATGACGGAGCGGCCGCGGCACCAGAGGCAGCAGTCGAGGTGTTCGGGTCTCAGCTCGAGGCCGCGCAGCGGTACGCCGACCTCCTCGTCACCGTCGGCGTAGAACGCGGCCTGCTCGGCCCGCACGAAGCGGACCGGGTGTGGGACCGGCACATCCTCAATAGCGTGGCCGTGGCCGAGCTGATTGGTGACGGGCTGCGGGTGGCCGATGTCGGCAGCGGGGCCGGACTGCCCGGTATCCCCATCGCCATTGCCCGCCCGGATCTGCCCATCGTTTTGGTTGAGCCGCTGCTTCGTCGGGCCACCTTCCTCAGCGAGGTAATCGACGAGTTGGGGCTGAGCACCGTGACCGTGGCGCGCGGCCGGGCCGAAGATGTCGGCATGCGGCTGGAGCACCGGGAGTTCGACATCGTGACGTCCCGCGCGGTCGCGGCCCTGGACAAGCTGACCCGATGGAGTCTGCCGTTGCTGCGCGTGGACGGTCTGATGCTGGCGCTGAAGGGGGAGCGGGCGCAGGCGGAACTCGATGAGCATCGGCGGGTGATGGCGTCGTTAGGCGCAGCCGATGCCAGGGTGGTCCAATGTGGCGTGAACTATCTGACACCGCCGGCCACCGTGGTCGTCGCGCACCGCGGGAAGCGCTCGCCGGGCGGTCGGCGGTCGTCACAGCCTTCGGGCAGGAGGGACCGATGAGCATTCCCCAGGGGACGGATCCACGGGAGACCAGCGCGCGGCCGAGCAAGTCCGCGGCCGATGTTTCACGTGAAACATGGAGCGGATCGGCAGAGTTCGACACCCCGATCGGCGCGGCCGCCGAGCGCGCAACGCGGGTGCTGCACACCCGGGACAAGCTCCCGCGGCCCACCCATCGGCGGCTGTTCACGATCGCCAATCAAAAGGGTGGCGTGGGCAAGACCACGACGGCAGTGAACCTGGCGGCGGCGCTGGCCGTACAGGGGCTCAAGACGTTGGTCATCGACCTCGACCCGCAGGGCAACGCCAGCACCGCTCTGGGCATCGACCGCAGGCAGTCCGGCACCCCGTCGTCGTACGAAGTGCTGATCGGCGAGATCCCGTTGCACGAGGCGCTGCGCCGCAGTCCCCACAGCGAGCGGTTGTTCTGCGTGCCCGCGACCATCGACCTGGCCGGCGCGGAGATCGAGTTGGTCAGCATGGTGGCACGGGAGAACCGGTTGCGGACGGCGCTGGCCGAACTGGACGGCTCCGATTTCGACTACGTCTTCATCGATTGCCCGCCGTCGCTGGGCCTGCTCACCATCAACGCGCTCGTCGCCGCGCCCGAGGTGCTGATCCCGATCCAGTGCGAGTACTACGCGTTGGAGGGGGTGTCGCAGTTGATGAATAACATCGAGATGGTGAAGGCCCATCTCAACCCGAACCTGAACGTCTCGACGGTCCTGCTGACCATGCACGACGGCCGGACCAAGTTGGCGGATCAGGTCGCCGAGGAGGTGCGCCGGTACTTCGGTGACAAGGTGCTGCGCACAGTGATTCCGCGCAGCGTCAAGGTGTCCGAAGCTCCGGGCTACAGCATGACGATCATCGATTACGACCCGGGTTCCCGGGGCGCAATGAGCTACATGGATGCCAGCCGCGAACTCGCGGAGCGTGGGGCGTCCTCGGCGAAGGGACACGCATGACTCAGCCGTCGCGTCGCAAAGGTGGCCTCGGCCGCGGGTTGGCCTCGCTGATTCCGACCGGTCCTGCCGACGAAGACTCCACCGGTTTCGGACCCCGGATGGGCTCCGCGGCGACGGATATTTTGATGGGTGGTCCGCCGGCGCCGGTGAACGAGATGGGGGCGGTGTACCGCGAGATCGACCCGTCGTTGATCGAGCCGAACCCCAAGCAGCCCCGGCAGGTTTTCGACGAAGACGCACTGTCGGAGTTGGTGCACTCGATCAAAGAGTTCGGCCTGATGCAGCCGATCGTGGTGCGCGCCATGCCGGCCGGTGCACCCGGTGCGCCGCTGCAGTATCAACTGGTGATGGGGGAGCGGCGCTGGCGCGCGGCGCAGGAGGCGGGCCTCAGTGCCATTCCGGCGATCGTGCGAGAGACCGCGGATGACAATCTGCTGCGGGACGCCCTGCTGGAAAACATCCACCGGGCGCAGCTGAATCCGTTGGAAGAGGCGGCCGCCTATCAGCAGCTGCTCGACGAATTCGGCGTCACCCACGATGAACTGGCGATCAAGATCGGCCGCTCGCGCCCCTTGATCTCCAACATGATCCGACTACTGCGATTGCCGGTTCCGGTTCAGCGTCGGGTGGCGGCCGGGGTGCTGTCCGCGGGTCATGCCCGGGCGCTGCTGGCGCTTGAGGCGGGTGCGGAGGCGCAGGAAGAACTGGCCGCTCGGATCGTGGCCGAGGGCCTCTCGGTCCGGGCCACCGAAGAAGCGGTGACGCTGGCCAATCGCGAAGAAGCGGTCACCCCGAGCGCACCCCGGCGCAAGCCGATCCAGATGCCAGGCCTGCAAGACGTTGCTGAGCGGCTGTCCGGGACGTTCGATACCCGCGTCACGGTGAGCCTTGGCAAACGAAAAGGCAAGATCGTGGTCGAGTTCGGGTCGGTCGAGGACCTCCAGCGAATTGTCGAACTCATGGACACTTCGGGCGCATGAACCAGACGACCACTGATACCCGGTAATTACGTCACTGTGACAGCCACCATGTCCACCTCATTGCTGACCTGGCAATCGCATTGCAGGACAGTGCATTTCGGCCAAAGACTGGTAGCGGGGGAGGGCCAGCACCGGCCGCCGGCCGGCCGAGCCGTCCGTCCACCCGCGGGCGGTGATTTCCGGCGCAACTCTCGTATTCTTGAAGAGCTGCTGCGGATGACTGCAATGCACCGAGGATCGGGAACCTAGTGTCTGCTCGAATTACGCCCCTGCGGCTCGAAGCTTTCGAGCAGCTGCCCAAGCACGCCCGGCGCTGTGTGTTCTGGGAAGTGGATCCGGCGATCGTCGGCCGGGCGGATCACCTGGCCGACCCGGAATTCGAAAAAGAAGCCTGGCTGTCGATGGTGATGCTGGAGTGGGGATCGTGCGGACAGATCGCTACGTCGGCGGCACGTGATCAAGACACGGAAGCAAACAGCGACGCCCCGTGCCAGGGGTACATCCTCTACGCCCCGCCGCATGCCGTGCCGCGGGCCCTGCAATTCCCGACCGGCCCCGTCAGCGCCGACGCGGTGCTCCTGACGTCGATGGGCGTGGAACCCGGACAGGCCGCGGACGGCTTGCCGAACAGCTTGATCGCCCAGGTGGTCGCCGAACTGGTCCGCCGCGGCGTCCGGGCCCTGGAGGCGTTCGGGCGCACCGCCGAAGCCGCAGAGCTACTCGACCCGCCGACCACCGACCCGACCCTGCTGCCGGTGGTGGAGGCGTTGGGCGACTGCTCGTTTGACCAGTGCATGATCGAGGCCGACTTCTTGCAGGACGTCGGATTCACGGTCGTCGCACCGCACCGGTATTTTCCCCGGCTGCGGCTGGAGCTGGACAAGGGTCTGGGCTGGAAGGCTGAGGTCGAAGAAGCGTTGGAGCGGCTGCTCGAGAGCGCGCACCTGCAGCATCCGATGGGGGCGACCCTGGCCGGAGCGAGTGCGCGCGTTAAGAACTGCTGAGCCGGCCGGCCTGATCCACGGACAATTCGTGGGCCAGCAGCTCGGCGAAGGTGAAGGTACCCGTGGGCCGGTCGTTCTTGCCGAGCAGGTAGAGCCGCTTGACCGCCGCCAAGATGCCTTCGGCGATCGCGTCGCGGGTCTGCGTCGACACCAGCATGCTGCGGTCCCGCGGATTGGTGATGTACCCGATATCCACCTGCACGGTGGGCATCCGGGTCAGCCGCAGCAGATCCCAGGTGCGGCCGTGGGTGCGGCAGTCGCGTAAACCGGTGCGCGCCACGACTTCCCGTTGGATGAAGTCGGCAAGATTGCGGCCGATCGTTGACACCGAGCCGTGTGAATTGCCGAAGTGGAACGAGGCGACGCCGTTGGCCGCGGGGCTGGCCTGGGTGGCGCAGCGCAGGCTGATCATCAGATCGGCGCCGACGCCGTTGGCAGTGGCCGCCCGCTCGGTGTCACCGGGGCTGCGGTTGGCGGGGCGGGACAGGAAGGTCTCCATGCCGACGGCTGCCATCCGGCCTTCGAGACGACTTGCCAAGTCCCACAACACGTCTGCTTCGCTGATGGGGCCGTCGGCACCGTGGGTGATCAAGCCGTGGTCGCTGCCGCCGCGACCCGGATCGATGATGATCCGTTTACCGGTCAGCTTCGGCCCGGAGTTGCGGACCAGTTCCTCTTCGCGGATGGCGTGCGGTGATCCGCCGGTGACCCGGGAACCGAGAAAGTACAAGGAGCGCAACGTTTCCGGGCCACAGATACCGTCCGAGGACAGCCCGTACTCGCGCTGGTACGACATCAGAGAGTTGTGCGTCTGTAAGCCGAAGTGTCCGTCGACCATGCCGGTGTAGAACCCGAGATCCTGCAGTCGTGCCTGCAGGGTGGCCACGTCGTCGCCGTACATCGGGGCGCCGAACTGGTGGTTGAGTGTTCTGGCACCCAGCCGGTAGGACGCTTCCCGCAGGGCCCGGTAGGTGGCTTCGCCGACGATCCCGTCGACCAACAGGCCGCGGCGTTGCTGGAAGGCCCGCACCGCTTGGTCCAGATCGGCGTCGAACACGTCGACGGCGAAGTGCCTGCCGGTGGTCAGGTCATCCTCGGGGCTGTCGACCAGACCCAGGGCGGCAAGAGCGGCCCGGATCTCCGTCACCGCACTGGCACGGACGCCGAGGCGCAGCACGTCCTCGGGGTCGCCGTGGTGCGGACTCGACATAAGCAGGGGCCCTTCGGTCACTTGGTCGACGGCCGGTAACGACTGTCAGACTGGCAATATTGTCGCAGACGCGCTCCCGAATCAGGAAAACGCCAGGCACGCATACCAGCGGATTGTCAGGAAACCGAGATCTGCGCCGACCGGCGTGGTCGCCGCAAACCCCCAGCTCAGGCGGCTAGTTGAGGACGTCGGATAGTTCGCGCAGCAGCGCGGCCTTGCCCTTGGCGCCGACGATCCGCTTGATCGCCTCGCCGTCCTTGAACAGGATCATGGTGGGGATGGACACCACCTGGAAGTCCCTGGCGGTCTCCGGGTTGGAGTCGACGTCGAGCTTGGCCACCGTCAGCTGACCGGCCTTCTCGGCGGCGATCTCTTCGAGCACCGGGGCCACCATCCGGCACGGGCCGCACCAGGTGGCCCAGAAGTCCACCAACACGGGCGTGCTGCTCGACAGGACGTCCTGGGCGAACGAATCGTCGGATACGACGACGGTCGCGTGCTCGGTTGCGGTCATTATTGGGCCCCTATCAGGTCGGTGACGATGGTTTGGTCGGCAGGTGCGTCGTGCTCGTCGTCTTGGTCGGCCAGCCAGCGCTCGGCGTCGATGGCCGCCGAACAGCCCATCCCGGCGGCGGTGATCGCCTGCCGGTAGGTGTGGTCGACCAGGTCGCCCGCGGCGAACACGCCGTCGACCGAGGTGGACGTCGACCCCTTCTGGGTCAGCACATAACCCTCGGGGTCCAGCGCGACGGCATCCTTGACCAGCGCAGAGCGCGGGTCATGGCCGATCGCGACGAACACGCCGGTGACCGGCAACGTGTACTCCTCGCCGGTCAGCGAATCGCGCACGCGAAGCCCGTTCACGGTGCCTTCGCCTTCCACGGCGAGCACCTGCGTGTTGGTCACGAAGGTGATCTTCTCGTTGGCGCGGGCGCGCTCGAGCATGATCTTTGAGGCCCGGAACTCGTCGCGGCGGTGCACGATCGTCACGCTGCGCGCGAAGCGGGTCAGGAAGGTGGCCTCTTCCATGGCCGAGTCACCGCCGCCGATGACGGCGATGTCCTGCTCCTTGAAGAAGAAGCCGTCA
The DNA here is from genome assembly GCA_040511255.1 of Mycobacterium sp. Lineage (GTDB taxonomy): Bacteria > Actinomycetota > Actinomycetes > Mycobacteriales > Mycobacteriaceae > Mycobacterium. The sequence continues at coordinate 11,280 of JBEVHL010000610.1, forward strand.
CAGGTGGCGCAGGCGCTGACGCCCCGGCCGAGCAGTTCCTGCTCCCCGGGCACGCCGAGATAGCGAGCAGCGGCGCCCATCGCGAGGATGATCGCGCGGGCCTGGTAGACCTCACCACCGGACGTGGTGACCGTCTTGACGGGTCCCTCCAGGGATACCGACTCGATGTCTTCCATCTGCAGATCGGCGCCGAAGCGGAGAGCCTGCTCGCGCATCTCGTCCATCAATTCGGGGCCGGTGATGCCGGTCTTGAAGCCGGGGAAATTCTCCACCTCGGTGGTGGTCATCAGCGCGCCGCCAAAGGACGTGCCCTCGAAAACCACGGGGGAGAGCTCGGCGCGAGCGGCGTAGATGGCTGCGGTGTATCCGGCGGGGCCGGAGCCTACGACGATAACGTCGTGAACAGTCGTTGCGGCGGTCATACGGACCTTTCTATGCATGCGTAGCGGGCCGGACGCTGCCGGTGCTAGCAGAGGTTTAAACACCAGGGTATGCCCGGCTGTTCCCAGGTGCGCACTGGCAGTGTCCCCGGTAACAGGCGAGTCGAATCAGGGCCGCGCCACCGCGGTGTCGGCGAGCAATCCGGTGCCTGCAGAACTGCAATTCGGTGCCACTGCCAGCGCGGTCAGCATGCCTGCGGAGTCGCCGTCCAGCACCAACACCACCCCGGGACGGTTGTTGATCTGCACCTGGGCGGCCCCGAGGACGGGCGCCGTCGCCGGATAGCCGAGGCCGGCCAGGCACGACGACCGGCGGGCCGGATCGCCCAGGCCACCGAAGTCGGGGGCGGCGCCGAGCAGGCCGGCAATCTGCGGGCCGGACAGCGGGATTGCCGCGGGCGGCAGGGTGACCGTGATGCGGTTGGCGGTGGTGATGGTGCTCGCGACGGGGGTGGCGGGGGAGCGCAGCAGCGCCGCGGTGCCCACGGCGACGGCCACGACGATCGCGACCACTCCGGCAGCCGCCGCCACCAGCCGCAGCCTGTGCTCGCGGGGGCGTATCGAGTGCGCGGCGGGCTGGCGGACCACCCCGACAGTCTCCCGCACACGCCACTAGGCACTCCGGCGGTCCTCGTCGAGCCGACTGAGCTCCACGGCCAGCCGCGCCCGGCCCCTGGCGCACCGACTCTTCACCGTGCCCTCGGCGATCTCGAGCAGGCGGGCGGCCTCGGCGATCGAATAGCCGGCCATATCGACCGCCATCACCGCGGCCCGTTGCTCGGCGGTCAGCCGCCGCAGCGCGCGGTGCACCACGATCGCGGTCTCCACCTGCGCGGTCCGGTCGCTGATGGCGTGCTGTTCGGCGTCGACGGCCACGGTCACGTGGTTTCGGTGCCACCGCAGCCGGTCGATGCAGGCGTTCAGCACGATGCGGTGCAGCCAGCTTCCGACGGTGGCGTGATGCCGAAACGTCGCGGCGTGGCGATGGGCCGCCAGCATCGCGTCCTGCAGCACGTCGGCGGCGTCCTCGGGGTTGCGGCAGCTGATCGAGGCCAGCCGGTGCAGCTGCTGCTGGTGGCGCCCGAACAGCTCGGCGAACGCATAGCGGTCGCCGCGGACGTGGGCGGCCAGCAGTTCGGCATCGCTGAGATCGGTGTTTGCTGCGCGCCCCACGTTGACCATGCCCGGACGGTAGCCAGGCGGCCGGTCGTCAGCACTTCACCTACGACCCGGTTGTGCACAGAAACTCAGGAGGCGGCCTTGATGGTGATCTCGGAGATGTCGGAGCGGCTCTTACCGTCCACCGTGCCCAGGGTGGTGATCCAGACCAGCAGGTTCGAGGTGGGGGCGGCGCCGGTGACCTGGATGGTGTTGCTGCCGGTCTTGAGGGGCGTCGGCGGGGTGAGCACCGTGGTGTCCTCCAGGCTGGCCGGGCTGGGGGTGCCGGCCGCGCGGATCTGCACCGAGGTGCCGGTACTGGTGACCGACAGGGTGACCGCGCCGACGGTGGTCGGTTGCGGCAGTTCGAGCATCAGCCCGACACCGTTTTTGAACCCGGGGAACGGGTTGGGGTCCGAATAGGTGTCGGTGCCCCAGGCCGTGGCCGGATCGCCGTCGATGGCCTTACCGGCCTCCGCGGGCTCGTCGGCTTCACCTTGGGGTGAAAAGACCGTCACCCGAACAGGTTTCACCGTGTTGCCGGCGGCGGTGCTGGGTGCCTGCGTGCCTGAGGTGGATGGATTGAGGCCCAGTTGGTCGGCGTCGATACCGCCGCCGACATCACCGAAGATGCGGCTGAGCACCGACGCCAGCACCACCAGCGCCACCACCACGATGGCGCCCGCGACGCCCAACCCGATCAGCAGGCCCTTGCGCTTGCGCGCCTTGGTCTCCACTTCTTCGGGCGAGCCGGGCCTGGCCGCAGGTTGCTCGGCGGGCACCGCGTCGACGGGCTCGATGAGTTCGGTGCGGTCGGCCTGTGCCGTCGCTTGCTGCAGCAGATTAAGAAGTGTTGGGGCGCTGCGGATTCCGCCGCCCTCCTGCACCGAGCGGGCGGCCGCGGCGGAAATCTGGAACGGGATCTCGGGATCGATCGAGCGGGGCTCGACGGGTTGGCCGGTGGCGTCGCGGTCGGCCTGCTGCAGACCACTGGGCGTGCCGGACTCCGGGAGCGGCCAGCGGTTGGTCAACAGCGCGTACAGGGCGGCGCCGATACCGCGGATGTCGTCTTCGGGGGTGGCGGCCGGCAGGGTGGCCGGAAAGGCCAGTGCCACATCGCCTTCGATGCTGACCCGCACCCGGCTGGGGTGGTCGATCGACAGGGCGACGCCGGCATGGTGCGCGGTGTCGGCCGCCGCAGCCAATGACTGGATGGCGCGGGCGCCGCCGATGGGTGACGGGGAGGTCTCGGCGACTTCCTGCAGCGAGCCGCCACGAATCCACTCCGAGACCACCAGGCCACCGGCGCCGGTGTTGGCCACGTCGAGCACCCGGGCGATACCCGGGCGATCGAGCCGGCTCAGCCGCAGCGTGCGGGCCAGGATCTCCTGCAACTCGGCGTCGGGCAGGGTGCGGTCCGGGTCGACGAACGTCAGGGCGACCTGCCGGTCCAGGGCGGTGTCCAGTGCCTGCCAGAACTGCAGGGTGGGTGGGCCGCCGTGGAACACCAGCAGCCGGTAGCGGCCACCGGCGATGCTGGCGCCGGGAATCAGGTGGACGTCGTCCTCGGGTGCGGTGGTGTCCATCGCCGGTTCGCGCGGGGCGTCGAAGGCGATGGGCTCGCGAGACGGGTCACCCGCGATGTCGACGGTGGGACGGACCGGGGGAGCGGGCGGCGGCACGCTGCCGATCTGCAGGTCGTCGGGTACGTCGGGCTGGAAGTCGCCTGCTGCGGTGGGAGCCTGAGCGCTGGGCGGGCCTGCCGTCGGGATCCTGGTGGTCGGGGATACCCCGACGTCTGAGCCTGGGCCGCCAAAGGGTTCGTCAGTCACCGCCGATCCTTTCCCGATCCCCGCACCGGCAACGTGTGCCGGCGGCCCGTACTGACCGGCACCGGGGGCACTCGAGCGCCCCGGCGCGGCCAGATTTCTGTGCTCAGAGTACGTGACTGGCGCGTGCCCGGTATTGGTGTCGGTGGCGGCGGCCGCGACGGCGGCTACCGATTCGGTGCGGCCCAACCGGCGACGGATCAGGGCGACCGCGGCCACCGCCTCGGGCACCTTGGCGGCCAGCAGGACGGCGGCGACGATCGGCAGCATGATCACGCCGAGCACGAACAGCCGCAGCAGCGAACCGGCACCGCCGCCGTGCACGGTCAGGGCCGCCAACCCCAGCAGCTGATCGACCACATGCGCGACGAGCCCGGCCAGCAGTGACGCGGTGATGGTCACCAGGATGGTGCGCACCACGGTGATGTGCAGCAGCGGCCCACCGCGGGGCAGCAGCGTGCGGCGCAGCAGGAAGTACCCGACGATGGCGCCTCCGAAGAAGCCGAGACCGTTGGCCAGCCCGAGGAATCCGGCGACCAGTTCCGGATTGTCGGTCAGATGCGGCGCTGCCACGGACGCGGCGATCTTGATGGCGGTGATGACGACGATCACCGCGATCGGTGTCCACGGTTGCTCCCTGGCGTAGAACACCCGCAGCTGCACCAGCACCAGCGCATAGGGAATCAACGTGAACGCCGACAACGCGATGGACAGGCCGAGGTAGTTGGCGTCGACCTCGCCGAACTTGCCGTAGGCGAACAACGCACTGCCGATCGCCGGCCCACCGACCGTCATCAACGCCACGATCGGGATCAGCGTGACCATGGTCAGCCGGGTGGCCAACGACAGGTCGGCGATCACCGCGGGGGTGTCGTCGGCGGCGGCGTTACGCGACAGCCGCGGCATCACCACGGTCAGCACCGTCACGCCGATGATGCCGAACGGCAGCATCAGCACCAGCCAGGTGTAGTTGTAGATGGCCGGGCCCGACGCCGCGGCGGTGCTGGCGATCTGGTTGCCGACCACCAGGCCGATCTGGCTGATCAGGACGTACAGCACCATCGCCGCGGCCATTGCGCCGAACCGTTTGAGCCGGTCGTCGACACCCCACAGTGGGCGCAGGCTGACGCGCTCGCGGCGGATCGCGACCAGCAGCACCGCGGTCTGGGCGAACACCCCCAGCGTGGTGCCGATGCCCAGCACCAGGAGTTTGGCGTTGCCCATCTGTACCGGGTCGATCGAAAGTTCGCCGGGGACAACGACATACACGCCCAGGGTGGCGATCGCCACCACGTTGTTGATCACCGGCGCCCAGGCCGGTGCGCCGAAGACGTTGCGGTTGTTCAGGATCGCCATGAACACCGAGGACAGGCCGTAGAAGACGATCTGGGGCAGCAGCAGATAGGCGAAGGCGGCCGTCAGCGGTTCGTTGACCTGGGGGTGGCTGCCGAGCATCAGCCGCACCAACAGTGGTGCGGCGACCACCGAGAGCACGGTGGCCACCAGCAGCAGGGTGGTGGCCAACGTGACGAGGCGGCGGACGAAGGCGGTGCCACCGTCGGGGTCGTCGCGTTCGGCCCGGGCCAGCACGGGCACGAAGATCGCGGTGAACGTCGCCTCCAGCACCAGCGCGGCGATCAGGTTGGGCAGCTGGTTGGCCACCGTGAACGAACTGGACAGCGCGGCACCCAGAATGGCCGCCAGCAGCACGATCCGGATGAAGCCGGTGAGCCGGCTGACCAGGGTGGCCAGCGCCATGCCCCAGGACCGGGAGACCACGGCCGCGTCGGACAGTTCGGCGCGGATGGGGCGGGGCGGCACCGGGCGGCGCTGCGCTGGCGGCGGCGGCGGCGGCACCCGCGGGCCTGCGGTGCTCATGTCCGGCGCGCGCTGGGACGGTCGAGGTCGGCCCGGTCGGGCTTGCCGCGGAACCGGTGCCACAGCCGCCGTCCGGTCAACCCGAAGAGCACCGCGCCCGCGGTCAGCGTGATGAAGAACAGCACCTTGCCGTAGGCATTGGAATGCACCGAGAGCCGCACCGGCTCACCGAGCGCCAGCCCGCTCGGCGTCGTCAGCGACACGTCGACCGCCACCCGCTGGGTGAAGTGCACCTCGATCGGCACCCGCAGCGGCAGGAATCCCGGGGGCAGCTCCTGCTCACCCATATCGGTCACCGACATCCCCGGCGGAGCGTCGACCTGCAACCGCACCCGGATCGGCACCGCCAGGTCATTGCGCAGCGCCAGCGGCAGCGGGCTACGTTCGGTGGCCAGCGTGTACGACCCGCCGGGGTTCACAATCGTCACGCCGTTGAACAAGTCGTCGATGGTGTTGCCGACCACCCCGAGATGCTGCTGGGCCACGCCGTTGCGGGCCTCGGGGGCCTGCGACTGGCTCAGGGCGCGCAGCATGTCCTCCCGCAGCGGGGCGGTATAGGCGACACCGGTCAACCCGGTCTGCTCGTTGGTGGTCATCGCCGCCGTCAGACCCCACAGCCGGCTCACCTGACCGGAGATCTCGCTGACGACCTCATCGTCGAACCGGCCCTGCGGCGCGGGTTCGGCGGTCGGCGCCGACTCCTGCTGCCCGGGTAGCGCGGCGGCCTCGGCGATCACGGCGGGCAGCGGGTGCGGCACCGCCAGCCCGGCGTGGATGGTGGTGGCCAGCGTCGTCAACACCGCCTGCGCATCCTCGGGGGGCAGGTTCCAGGTCAGCGGCGGCATCAGGATCTGGCTGCGCGGTTCGGTCTCGGGGTGCAGCCCGCGCCACAGCATGGAGCCCTGCGCGTCCTGTCGTCGGGCGATCGGGGAGTCGTGGTGCATCGGCACGGCCAGCGACGCGTCGAGGTAGCTCGGTGAGGTCGGGTCGGTGCCCAATGCGGCAAGCGCGGCGCCGACCGTCGGGTCGAACGGCACCGTCACCACCTGCGGCGACACCCGTCGCGGCGTGAGGTCGGCGGTGGGTGACTCCCCGGTCTCGGCGTTCTGCGCGGTGCAATCGGCCGCGGCGATGGCCACCGTCGGGCCCTGGGCGTTGAGCAGGTCAACCACCCGGCTGGTCAGCGGGCCGTCACCGACCAGGGTGGCCCCGCGGGTGGCGGCGACGCCCAGAATCTGGTCGACCAGGTCGTCGGCGCCGGTGGTGGCGAACGAGCTGAGCCCGGTGTCGCCGACGCGCTGCAAGGCATCCAGGTCGGCCTCGGCGTACGGCGTGGCCGCCACGCACATCCGGCCGGCCAGGGCCCGCAACCGGTCCAGCCAACCCGTCGCGGCGGCCTGCCCGGCACCGGGGTGGCTGGCGGTACCCAACCCGTCGGGGGAGTCGGACACCACGTACCCGGCGGTCATCGCGTTCACCGTGACCAGCAGATCGGGATCGACGGCCAGACACATCGCGCGGGTGACCGCACCGTCGGGATCGACCTCGGGGCTGGTGGCGAATTCGGCCGCCGCCAGCAGGGTGTCCAGCCGCCCGCCCGCGGCCAGGGAGGTGGCCAGGTCGTCGTCCATCAACCGCACCGGGGTGCTGCCGCCGGGCACTCCGGGGGCCAGCCTCGGTCGATCGGCCAACGGCCACACCATGGTGATCTGCACGGGTCGGCTGGTGTCCGGCGCGATGACGCCGTCCACCCCGTCGGGAGCGGCATCCGGGGGGGTTTCGGACGGCGGCAACCCGGCGACCGGCAGCAGGAAGCGGGCGTCGTCGAGGCGGGCCGGGGCGCCGTAGTCGGGGGTGCCGTTGATGTTGACCAGCACCGGGTAGACCCCGGGTGTCTCGAAGCCGAGCGCGGGCTGGGTCGCCGACCGCAACGGATAGGACAGGATGAACTTCGCCTCTTGGCCGCGGCCCAGTTCCGGTGCGACGGTGACGAATTCACCGACCGCGGAAAACTGCGAATTGTCGCCGTCCAGTGCGGTGCGCAGCTCCGCCGACGAGCTGACGGCCGGGGCGTGTTCCAGGCGGGCCACCACATCACGGATGGGGCGGTCACCGACGTTGGCCACCGTGCCGGTGACGGTGACGGCGGCGCCGCTGCCGGTGGTGACGACATCGGGGGTCACCCGGTCGATCCGCACGACGAGGAACGGCATTGACCCGGGCTCGCCCGCCGCGGCCTGCGGAAGTGCAGCGGGCAGCAGGACGACAGCCAGCAGTGCGATGACCCCGATGATCCGTGCCGCCACCAGTTGGCGACGTCCCCCACGCGCAGCGGCCGTCACGGCGCCGGTCCGCAGCCGTTCGCCCGACCGGGTGCTGATTCGTCGGGGCGACGGTTGCGAGTGTGTGAATGTGTCTGGCCGCGGCGGCGCGGGGCGCTGCGGGGCAGCGGGGGCAGCGCGCCGGGGCCGTCGGTCTGCAGCTTGCGGATCAGCTCGCCGGCCACCTCGGCGAGTCGGCGTTCGTCGGCGTAGGCCAGCCGTGACGGCAGGTCCTGGACCGGCACCCAGGCAACTTCGCTGACCTCGATGTCCTCGTCGGACAGTTCGCCGCCGGAGAACCGGAGGAGATAGTGGTGCACGGTCTTGTGCACACGGCTGCCTTCGGTGACGAACCAGTAGTCGATGCTGCCCAGCGCGGCGAGCACCTTGCCCTGGATGCCGGTCTCCTCAGCGACTTCGCGGATGGCGGTCTGCTCGGCGGTCTCACCTTGTTCGATGTGGCCCTTGGGCAGCGACCACAGCATGCGGCCGCGCCGGTCGAGGCGGCCGATCAGTGCGGCGACCTGCCCCTCGCGGGGTCCGTCGATACCGTCGATCACCAGCCCGCCTGCGGACGTCTCGTGCACGGTGCGAAGTCGGTCGGGACCCTTATGATGCGAACGTTGGCGCGCGGGTTTGGCCTGGGCCGGTGGCCGCTCCGCGGCGGCTGCGGCAGCGTCCGGGATTAAATTCTCGGCCTGGGCGTTGAGGTGGCTGGCGGGGCGTTCGACGTCGGCCTGTGGCGGTCCCGCGGCGCGCCGACCACGGCGCCGACTCCGGCGCCGTCGTGGTTTGGCCTGTTCGCCGTCCGACACCCAAGCGATAGTAGCTGGCACCGGTACACCTTCAGGGCCCACTCGCCGGTAGCCGGACAGGAGCATCTGTATTAGGTGCGGTGCGCGCGTGCGCATTAGGGTCATCGAACGTGCCTGAGGTAGACGGGGAAGAAGCGAAAGCCGCGCTGCTGGCGGGCGCCCAGGTGGCGCTCCGCGAGCACGGCGCCTCTTTGGGCAGCCTCGGCGCGGTGTTCGCTGCGGCCGGCCGTGAGCTCTATCTGGTCGGCGGCAGTGTGCGGGACGCGCTGCTGGGCCGGTTGAGTGCCGACCTGGATTTCACCACCGATGCCAGGCCCGACGAGCTGCTGAAGCTGTTGCGGCCGTGGGCGGATGGTCTGTGGGACACCGGCATCGAATTCGGCACCGTCGGTGCCGTGCGCGGCGAGCAGCGCGTCGAGATCACCACGTTCCGCGCGGACACCTACGACCGGGTGTCGCGCAACCCGCAGGTGCGCTTCGGCGACAACCTCGACGACGATCTGGTGCGCCGCGATTTCACCGTCAACGCCATGGCGGTGCGGATCGACCCCGATAGGCCGGGCGGGATCGGCGACTTCCTCGATCCGCTCGACGGATTGTCGGCGCTGCAGGCCCGGATACTCGATACCCCGTCGGCACCCGAGGTGTCCTTCGGTGACGATCCGCTGCGGATGCTGCGGGCGGCCCGGTTCGTCGCGCAACTGGGTTTCGCCGTCGCGCCGCGGGTACGCACGGCCATCGCCGACATGGCGCCCGAGATGTCGCGGATCACCGCCGAACGGATCGCCGCGGAGCTGGACAAGTTGATCCTGGGGGCCGACCCGGTCGCCGGTGTCGACCTGATGGTGCAGACCGGGCTCGGCGAGCAGGTGCTGCCCGAGGTGGGCGCCATGCGGATGGCCATCGACGAACACCATCAGCACAAGGACGTCTACCAACATTCGCTGACGGTGCTGCGTCAGGCCATCGACCTGGAGGGGTCCGAAGGTCCTGACCTGGTGTTGCGCTGGGCGGCGCTGCTGCACGACATCGGCAAGCCGCCCACCCGCAGGCACGAAGCCGACGGCGGGGTCAGTTTCCATCACCACGAGGTGGTGGGCGCGAAGATGGTCCGCAAGCGGATGCGGGCGCTGAAGTACTCCAAGCAGATGGTCGACGACGTGTCCCAGCTGGTTTATCTGCACCTGCGGTTCCACGGCTACGGCGACGGGAAGTGGACCGATTCCGCGGTCCGCCGCTATGTCACCGACGCGGGTCCGCTGCTGCCGCAGCTGCACAAGTTGGTGCGCGCCGACTGCACTACCCGCAACAAACGCCGCGCCGCCCGGCTGCAGGCCAACTACGCCGACCTCGAAGAGCGGATCGCCGCGCTGGCCGCCAAGGAGGATCTGCAGCGGGTCCGGCCGGACCTCGACGGCAACGCGATCATGGAACTGCTCGGCATCCCGGCCGGCCCGCAGGTCGGGCAGGCGTGGCGGTTCCTCAAGGAGTTGCGGCTCGACCGCGGTCCGATGCCGCCCGAGGTGGCCGAGGCCGAGCTGCTGGCCTGGTGGGAAACCCAACGGAACGCCGGAGGCTGACCCACCGTCTGATCAGGTATGGACTACTGCTTCGGCACGGGCGACGGCACCGCATCGATGTGGACCGGGCCGCCCGATCTGGACGCTGACGGTGACGGCACCCTGGATGCCGTCGGGCTCGACTTCGACGGCGACGGGTTGCGCGACGACGCCCTGGCCGACCTCGACCACGACGGCACCGCCGATCACGCGCTGCTCGATGTCGACGACGACGGCACCCACGACAGCTGGTTCACCGACGACGGCTCGGGGACGTGGTCGGTTCCGGTGGACCGGGTGACGCGCAGCGGCTCTGCGGACGGCGGGCAGCTGCGCTGGTTCGGCCTGGACGGCACCGAATACACCGGCGGGCCACTGATCGACTTCGACGGCGACGGTGAGGTCGAGGACCGCATCTTCGACACCGATGCCGACGGTCTGGCTGATCGCGTCATCGCCGGGGACGGCCGAACCGGTTTCGTCGACACCGACGGTGACGGGCACTGGGACATCAAACTGGTGGACGCCGACGGTGACGGCGCGGCCGACGACGCCTCCCACCTCTGAACCGCGAGCAGACGCAACCAACCCCTTCCGCCCGGCGTGTCGAGGGTCGGATGCGTCTGCTCGCCGGGGCTCAGCGACCCCTGCCGGGCGGGCCCGCGAACGCCTGCGCGATCTCCAGCCACCGCACGGCATCGGGACCGTCGGCCACCACGTCGAGCTCCGCCGTGGGCCGTCGCTGGGTGACCAGCAGGCAGAAGTCCAGCGCACTGCCGCGCACCCGCTGAGCCGCATCCGCAGGACCCCAGGTCCAGCACCCGCCGTCGGGGGTGCGCAGCTCGATGCGGAACGGCTCGGCCGGCGGGGTCAGCCGATGCACGGTAAACGCGAAGTCGCGGGTGCGCACTCCCAGGTGCGCGATCGACCGCAGCCGGGCCGTCGCAGGCCGGGCGACGCCCAGCGCATCGGCGACATCGAGGCCGTGCGCCCACGTCTCCATCAGCCGCGCGGTGGCCATCGAGGGTGCGCTCATCGGCGGACCGAACCACAACAGCTTGCGGTCGTCGGGCACCACCCGCAGCTGCGCGTGCAGCTCGGCGCGGATGGCCCGCCAGTCGGTCAGCAGTTCGTCCGGGGCGGCCAACGCCAGCTCCTCGGCAGCCTCGTCGACGAAGCCGTTCGGATTGGCCGCGGCCGCAGCCGCCACCACCCGGAACGCCGGCTCGTCGGTGACCGACAGCAGCGCCACCCGGTCGGTCCACAGCAGGTGGCCGATCTGGTGGGCGATGGTCCAGCCAGGGGCGGGTGTCGGCGTGGCCCACGACCCGGCCGACAGCGGCGCTACCAGGGCGTCGAGCTCGTCGCTCTCGGCTGCCAGATCGTCGACAATGGGACCCGCATCGGCCATCGGGCCACCCTAGCCCGGCGCGTCCACCACCCCGAGCGGTGGCGCAGCGCGCCTGCCGACCAGCGCGTGGATCGCCAACCCCACCAGGTAGATCCCGGAACCCGCCACCGCGAGCATGGGTTCGTGGCCGTCGGCGGGAATCACCGCGGCCGACACGGTGATCGCGGCGATGAACGACAGCCAGAACAGCGAATCCTGCACGGCGAAGACGTGTCCGCGCAGGGCGTCGTCGACGTCGATCTGCATCGCGGAATCCGCGCAGAGCTTGACCACCTGTCCCGCGGCGCCGAGCAGGAACCCGCACCCCACCATGACCGGCAGTCGCAGCCCCGCACCCGCGAGCTGGATCACCGCGCACGCCAACAGCGCACTGTTCGAGGCGGCGTAGCGGCCCCACCGTTTCACCGCGGCAGGCGTGACCACGGTGGCCAGGAACGAACCCACGGCGGGCGCCGCGAGGA
>JBEVHL010000611.1:0-8336 GCA_040511255.1 Mycobacterium sp.
GCCGGATGGTCGGCGTGGGCCGGCCAGGACATGGCGGTCACTTCGGCATCCCTGAGCTTCAAGGCGTCCATCAACTGCGACCCGAGCAGATCGGCGTCGTCGGAGGTGGTGACGATCAGGAAGGTGCCCGCGGTGGTGTGGGCCGTCTCCTGCAGATCCTGGCGGCGCCATTCGATCGCCAGCAGGCGCTCGTTGAGCAGCCGATCCTCGTCGTGACCGTCGGACATCCCACTGCCCATCAACAGCCCGCTGACCGAGAGCAGCACCGCGCCGTCGTCGTCGAGCATCTCGATGTCGGCCTCGACCCCGGCGCCCCCGATGGAGGTGATGGTGGTCAGGCAGTAACGCGCTTTGCGGGTGGAGCCGTGCAGTCGCAGGCTGCGGACACCGAGCGGGAGCAGCAGACCGCCGGAGCCGGTCGACTGCACGCCGGGGTAGGCCGCGACGGACTGGAAGCACGCGTCGAGTAGCGCAGGATGCACCCCGTAGGTGGCCTGCTGGGTGCGGATCGAGGTGGGCAGACCGATCTCGGCCAGCACCGTGTTCGCCTGGTCTTCGCCGCTGTTGACGGCGACGAGTCCGGTGAACGCAGGCCCGAACTGCACACCGCGGCCGTCGAACCACCGGCGCACCTCGTCACCCTTGGCGTGATTCGGGTGCGCGGCCAGCAGCCGGTCGATGTCATACGGCGCGGGGGTGCCATCGTCTTGTGCGGCAACCAGTTTCGCGCTGGCGCGGCGCTCACGGGTGCCGTCCTGGTCGGTCTCGACCGCGAAGTCGAAGGAGCCCGACGCCTCGACCGCAGCGACGGCACTCACCGGCGTCTCGCCCTCGAGCAGCAGCATCTGCTCGAACTTGATGTCGCGGACCTCGGCCGCCTCGCCGAAGGCGGTGCCCGCCGCGGCCAGGGCCATCTCGCAGTACGCCGCCGCGGGCAGCGCAGGCACGGTGTTGACCTGATGATCGACCAGCCACGGCAGTGCCGTGATGCCGACCTCGGCCTGCCAGGCGTGGCGCAGGGGTTCGTCCAGTAGCCGGACGTGCGCGCCGAGCAGCGGGTGCGCGGCGACGAGGTGCGCGCCGCGGGCCTCGCTGTCGGCGCCGTCGGCCTTGAGCAGCAGGCTGCGGTGGGTCCAGGTGGGCAGCGGGGCGTCCACCAGGTCGCCGTCGGCATACAGCAGAGAGAAGTCCACCTGGGCACCTGCGGCGTACAGGTCGCCGAGGAAGTCACCAAGGCCGTGCGGCTGCTCCAGTCCGCGCCGCATGCTGGCCAGGGCCGCCACCGGGATGTCGAGGCTGGCCGCGGTCTGCTCGACGCCGCGGGTCAGCAGCGGGTGCGGGGACAACTCGGCGAAAACCCGGAAGCCGTCTTCCAGCGTCGCCTGCACCGCCGCCGAGAAGCGGACGGTGTGGCGCAGGTTGTCCACCCAGTAGTCGGCATCGCAGTACGGCTCTTCCCTGGGGTCGAACAGGGTGGCGGAGTAGTACGGCACCGTGGGAGTCAGGGGCGTGATGTCCGTCAACGCCTCGGCGAGCTTGTCGAGAATCGGGTCGACGTGCGGCGAATGGGATGCCACGTCGACGGCCACCTCACGGGCCAGTACATCGCGCTGCTCCCAGATCGCCACCATCCGGCGCACGGTCGCGGGCGCGCCACCGATCACGGTGGACTTCGGGGAGGCGACCACGGCCACCACGGCGTCGTCGATGCCCTGCTGCTCGAGTTCTTCGCGCACCTTCTGCGCGGGCAGCTCCACCGACGCCATCGCGCCGCCGCCGGCCAGCTCGACGCACAGCCACGAGCGACGGCAGATCACCTTGACGCCGTCCTCCAGGGACAACGCGCCGGAAACCACCGCGGCCGCAACCTCACCCAGGGAGTGGCCGATCACGGCGCCGGGCTGCACGCCGTAGGCCCGCATGGTCGCCGCCATCGCGACCTGCATGGCGAAGATGGTCGGCTGCACCCGGTCGATACCGGTGACCGTCTCGGCGGCCAGCAGCGTCTCGGTGACCGAGAAGCCGGACTCGTGCGCGATCAGGGGTTCGATTTCGGCGATGCTGGCAGCGAACACGGGTTCCGCGGCGAGCAGTCCTGCGCCCATCGCCGCCCACTGTGAGCCCTGTCCGGAGAACACCCAGACCGGGCCGCGATCGTCCCGGCCGACCGCGGCAGGCAGCGGATCTTCACTGCTGCCGAGCGTGCGGAGCCGGTCGACGAGTTCGGTGCGGTTCTCCGCGATGACCGCCTTGCGCACCTGCCGGTGCCCACGGCGGCGGGCCAGGGTGTACGCGAGATCCTCCAGCGGGACCTCATTGGGCGCCTCGACCCAGTCCGCCAGTCGCTGTGCGCTGCGGCGAAGTTCGTCGGCGGAGGTGGACGAGATCGGGAAGGAGAGCCGGCTCGCCGGTGCGGACCCGGTTGAGGTGTCCTCCGCTGTGGTGACCGTGGGAGCTTGTTCGACGACCGCATGCACGTTGGTGCCGGACATCCCGTAGGACGACACCGCGGCGCGACGCGGCCCCTCGACCTCTGGCCACGGGGTGTTCTCCTGCGGCACGAACAGGCCGGTCTCGATGGCGGCCAGATTGTCGGGCAAGCGGTTGAAATGCAGGTTCTTCGGGATGACGCCGTGCTCGACGGACAGCACGGTCTTGATCAGTCCCAGCACGCCCGCCGCGGACTCGGCGTGCCCGAAATTGCTCTTGACCGAGGTGAGCGCGACCGCCCCGTGGTTGCCATAAACAGAGGAGACGCTGTTGAACTCGATGGTGTCGCCGACCGGGGTGCCGGTGCCGTGCGCTTCGACCATCTGGACGGTGGCCGGATCGACGTCCGCTGCGGCCAGTGCCGACTTGAACACCTCGGCCTGAGCGGTCGCGGACGGCGTCAGGATGTTGTCGGTGTGGCCGTCCTGGTTGGCGGCGGTGCCGCGCACCACGGCCAGGATCCGGTCGCCGTCGCGGATGGCGTCCGGGAGCCGTTTGAGCAGGACGATGCCGCAGCCTTCGGAGCGGACGAAACCGTCGGCTTCGACGTCGAACGAGTGGCAGCGTCCGGTCGGGGACAGCATGCCCTGGCCCGAGGCCGAGGCGTAGTTCCGCGGCTCCAGCATCAGCATGACGCCACCGGCGAGCGCCAGATCGCTCTCGCCCTCGTGCAGACTGCGGCACGCGGTGTGGACGGTGTAGAGGCTCGACGAGCAGGCGGTGTCCAGCGTCATGGCGGGACCGTGCAGTCCCATCGCGTGCGACACCCGACCGGAGGCCATCGAAAACGGCGTGCCGGTGAACGCGTAGGCTTGGTCGTACGATCCCGCGTCGCGGGTAACCAGGGTGTAGTCGTCGTGGGACATTCCGACGAAGACACCGGTGGACGAACCGGCCAGGCCGGCCGGGCTCAGACCGGCGTGTTCCGCAGCCTCCCAGCAGGTTTCCATCAAGAGCCGGTGCTGCGGGTCCATCGCCAGGGCTTCGCGCTCGTTGATTCCGAAGAAGTCGGCGTCGAACCCGGCGACATCGTCGATGAACGCGCCCCACTTGGAAACGGATCGGCCGGGCACCCCGGGCTCGGGGTCGAAATACTCGTCGGCGTCCCAGCGGTCCAGTGGCACTTCGGTGACCAGGTCCTGGCCCTGCAGCAACGCCTCCCACAACTGCTGGGGGGAATCAATCCCGCCCGGCAGCCGGCATGCCATGCCGATGACTGCAACGGGAGTGACCGTTGTGTGCCCCAAGGCTGCTCACCTCTTCTGCGACGTGATTCCGGTTACTGCTGGTTCGGATTCGGGTGCAGGCAAATGCGTCCCGCACTTGCAAACTCTCGCCAGCTCTTCCTTGCCACGAACCACTGTTACCGATGTGAACCAGTAGCTTAGCGGCACCCCGCTAACGGGGCGGTCAAAAACACCGCTGCTGGCCCATGTTTTTGTCTGTACATGTGGCGCGCTGCATCGTTGCAGCTCAGTGCCTCGGCGAGAAGGTTACACCGACTGATCAGGTCTTGTTGCTTCCGTGACAGGGGTGACTGCGGGCAGGGTGCCCGCGAACCCCGGACCGGCGGCACTGACAGTCCGTTCACAGCGTTGTTGCCACAAACGTATTCATCAACACGATCACACTCGGCACCCCGCGAATCAGCAACGCCGCAAACTCAGGAAAACCTCAGGTTCCGTTATATCGGCGAGATCTCGCCGTCGCTGCGCCGATATCTCGGTTACCTTTTCGCGAGGCCCGCCGCTACAATCCGGCGGTCGCCTCGGGATACTCCGCGGCGGGCACCAGCGAAATCCTTCGACCCGAAAACCCGGCGCCGAACGCGGTTGTTCTGCGGTAGCCGTGAGCCTCCGCAAGCGCGGCCCCACGCCGGATCAAGGCCGCGGTCGCGACGAATCCAGCCTGATCAGCGGCTATGAACGGCGTCAAGAGCCGGTTGTGGATGAATGCAAAAGCCAGACCGCTCTCCGGTATCGCCCAACCCAGCGAGCCGCCCAGGCCGACGTGGCCGAAGCCTGGCATCAGCCCCGGAATCGGTAGCGAGTGATATCCCAGGTGGAACGCCATCGGCATGAAAAGACTGCGATCCGGACGCAGGCTGCGCCTGCCGACCAGGCCGGCCGTGAGATCACGGGAGAGTAACCGGGTGGCGCCTGCGCCGTCGGTGCCGGCCAACGCTCCCCCGTTCGCGATCGCGCCGTACATCCGGGCCAGGCCCCGTGCCGTGGTGACGCCGTTGGCGGCCGGGATTTCGGCGTCTAGCAGGGGCGTATCGCCTTGGATCACGCTCTTCATCCCGGTGAAGTACATCGCCCCGAAGATCGCCGACAGCGGCAGGGCGGCCAGCTTCGGCGCGGCCAGGTTGAAGAACGGGTTCTGGATGTTCAGCTGCGGCGAGATGATCTGTGCAGCGCGGGTCGGGGCCTCGGCAGGTGGCCGCCCCAGATGCAAACCGTCGGTATCCAGCGGTTCTGCCAGCTCTTCGCGGATCAGCTGGCGCATACCCTTGCCGGTGACGGCGCGGGCCAGACCCGAGACCAGCCAGCCGTAGGTGAGCGCGTGATACGCAGGCTTGCCGCGCAGGCGCGAAGCGGGCGCGGCGGCCATCCTTTCCTCCATCAGGACGTGGTCCATGAGATCGGCCCTGGTCAGGCCGTTGAGCTGGGACAGTCCCGCGCGGTGCCGCATCATCTCCCTGACGGTGATGTCGGCCTTGCCGTTCGCGCCGAACTCCGGCCAGTACTCCGCGATCGGCGCGTCGTAGTCGATCAGGCCCCGGTCGGCCAGGCGATGGATCACCGTCGAGGCCATCCCCTTGGTCGCCGAGAACACCATGGCGCCGGTGTCGGCGGTCCATTTCTGCCTCCCCCGGCGGTCGGCCCACCCGGTCCAGATGTCGACCACGGGTTCACCGTGCAGGTAGACGGCCAGGGCACCGCCGCCGAAGCGCCGGTGTGGGAAGAGGGCGGCGAAGCTACGCACCGCGCAGGCGAAGGCGGGGTCGGCGTCTCCATGAACGCCGGACGGGAGCGCTACGTCACGCTCCCGAGCATTTGCTTGGGTCACAAGAAGTCAGTTTCACCTCCCGGAGCCGCAAACACAGCAACCGTTACTAATTTGTTAACTGGCACCTTTGTTTGCGGCTTCAAGAATTTGCTGGGCGGCCAGGGTCGGCGTCAATTCGCCCTCCCGCACACGGCGCTCAACCTCGGCACGAATTTTTTTCACATCGGGGTGCGTCAAGACCCGATCCAGCACGGTGTCGCGAACCATCGACCAGGTCCAGTCCACCTGTTGCGCACGACGTCGCGCCTCGAAATCGCCGGATTCGGTCAGCACCCGGCGATGTGTGAGGACGGTCTCCCACAGCTCCGTCAGACCCGTGCCCTCCAGACCGCTCATCGTCAGCACGGGCGGGCGCCACGGCACGTCGCGGGGGTAGATCAGCCGGATGGCGCCGGAAAGTTCCCGGGCGGCCTTCTCGGCCTCCTTTGCGTGCCGACCGTCGGCCTTATTGACGACCACGATGTCTGCCAGCTCTAGGATGCCCTTTTTGATGCCCTGCAGCTGGTCGCCGGTCCGCGCCAGCGTGAGGAACACGAAGGTGTCGACCATGTTGGACACGGCGACCTCCGACTGCCCGACCCCGACGGTCTCGACCAGGATGACGTCGAACCCGGCGGCCTCGAGCAGCACCATCGTTTCGCGGGTGGCCCTGGCCACGCCGCCGAGGGTGCCCGACGTCGGTGACGGCCGGATGTAGGCGTCGGGATGTACAGCCAGACGGGCCATTCGGGTCTTGTCCCCGAGGATCGACCCGCCGGTCCGAGTGGACGACGGATCGACCGCCAGCACCGCCACCCGGTGACCGTGGGAGATGAGATGCATGCCGAGCGCCTCGATGGACGTCGACTTACCAACGCCGGGAACGCCGGTGATGCCGACGTGCATGGCACTACCGGCGTCAGGCATCAGCTCCAACAGCAGCTGCTGAGCCTTCTCGCGGTGATCGGCCCTGGTCGACTCGACCAGCGTGATTGCGCGCGCCAGCGCCGATCGGTTCCCGTGGCGGGTGGCCTCGGCGAGCTCCGCGACGGTGTTCGCGCTGGATAGGGCCATCAGGGCAGGTCATACCCCAAGCGCTCGGCGAGCTTGCGCAGCAGGCCGATCGCGGCATCGGCGATCACGGTGCCGGGCGGGAAGATCGCGGTGGCTCCCGCGGCGTACAACTCGTCGAAGTCGCCCGGCGGAATGACACCGCCGACCACGATCATGATGTCGGGCCTGCCCACCTCGGCCAGGGCGTCACGCAAGGCGGGCACCAACGTGAGATGTCCTGCGGCCAAGGAGGAGACACCGACGACGTGCACGTCGTTGTCGGCGGCCTGACGGGCCACCTCGTCGGGGGTGGAGAACAACGAACCGACATCCACGTCGAATCCGATGTCCGCGAACGCCGTCGCTATCACCTTCTGCCCGCGGTCGTGCCCGTCCTGCCCCATCTTGGCGACCAGGATGCGTGGCCTGCGGCCGTCGGCCTCGGCGAAGCTTTCCACCAAATCCGTTGCAGCGCTCACGTTCTGACTGTTCCCCACCTCGTCGCGGTAGACACCGGAGATGGTCCGGATCTCGGCCTGATGGCGCCCGTACACCTTCTCCAGCGCATCCGAGATCTCGCCGACGGTGGCGTAGGCGCGGGCGGCGTCGATCGCCAGCGCCAGCAGGTTGTTACCCAACCCGTCCTCGCCGGCCACCCCGTGCGCGCCTGCGGCACGGGTCAATTCGGCGAGCGCAGCCTGTACCGCCGTGTCGTCCCGGTCGGCCCGCAGCTGGGCCAGCTTGGCCAGCTGCTCGGCGCGCACCCGGCTGTTCTCGACCTTGTACACCTCGACCTCGTGGTCGGAGTCGACCTGATACTTGTTCACCCCGATCACCGGCTGCTGGCCCGAGTCGATCCGGGCTTGCGTCCTGGCCGCCGCTTCCTCGATGCGCAGTTTCGGGATGCCCTCGTCGATGGCCTGCGCCATCCCGCCGTGCTCTCCCACCTCGGCGATGTGGGCGCGGGTGCGCTGCGCCAGCTGATGCGTCAGCCACTCCACGTAATACGAACCGCCCCATGGGTCTATCGGGCGGGTGGTGCCGGATTCCTGCTGCAGCAGCAGCTGGGTGTTGCGGGCGATCCGCGCGGAGAAGTCGGTCGGCAGCGCCAGCGCCTCGTCCAAGGCGTTGGTGTGCAACGACTGGGTGTGTCCCTGGGTGGCCGCCATCGCCTCGATACAGGTGCGCGCGACGTTGTTGAACGGGTCCTGCGCGGTCAGCGACCAACCGGACGTCTGCGAATGGGTGCGCAGCGACAGCGATTTTGCGCTCTTGGGATCGAACTGCGCCACCAACTCGCTCCACACCAGCCGGCCGGCCCGCAGCTTGGCGACTTCCATGAAGAAGTTCATGCCGATGCCCCAGAAGAACGACAGCCGCGGCGCGAACTTGTCGATGTCCAGGCCGGCGTCCAGCCCCGCCTTGATGTACTCGACGCCGTCGGCCAGGGTGTACGCCAGCTCCAGATCGGCTGTCGCACCGGCCTCTTGGATGTGATAGCCGGAGATGGAGATGGAGTTGAACTTCGGCATCTTGGTGCTGGTGTAGCCGAAGATGTCGGAGATGATCCGCATCGAGGGCTTCGGCGGATAGATGTAGGTGTTGCGGACCATGAACTCTTTGAGGATGTCGTTCTGGATGGTCCCCATCAGCTTCTCCGGCGCCACGCCTTGTTCCTCGGCGGCCACCACGTAGAGCGCCAGGATGGGCAGCACCGCGCCGTTCATCGTCATCGAGACCGA
>JBEVHL010000612.1:0-9074 GCA_040511255.1 Mycobacterium sp.
TGGTGGCACAGGGCAATTCGCCTGCCGCCTTCATCTGCGAACCGTTCTACGGCAACGCCGGCGGGGTGCGATTGCCCGACGGTTATCTGGCCGCCGTCTACGACGCGGTGCGCGCCGGGGGCGGGCTGGCCATCGCCGACGAGGTGCAGGTCGGCTACGGCCGGCTCGGCAGGTGGTTCTGGGGATTCCAGCAACAGGGGGTGCTGCCCGACATCGTCACCGTCGCCAAGGCGATGGGCAACGGTCAACCGCTCGGTGCGGTGATCACCACCAAAGCCATCGCCGAGGCTTACCGCACCCAGGGGTACTTCTTCTCCTCAGCGGGCGGCAGCCCGGTATCGAGCGTCGTCGGCCTCACCGTACTCGACATCATCGAGCGAGAAGAATTGCAGCGCAACGCTTTCGAGGTCGGTGAACATCTGCGGTCACGGCTGACCGAGCTTGCCCAGCGCCACCCGCTGATCGGCGCCGTGCACGGCAGCGGGCTCTACATGGGCGTGGAACTGGTCAGGGACCGCCAGACCCTCGAACCCGCGGTCACCGAGACCGCCGCCATCTGCGAGCGGATGCGCGAACTCGGGGTGATCGTGCAGCCCACGGGTGATCACCTGTGTGTGCTCAAGATGAAGCCGCCGATGTGCATCTCGACGACGTCCGCCGACTTCTTCGTCGACATGCTGGACCGGGTACTGACCACCGGGTGGTGAGTCAGGCCGCGCGCCTCACCTGCCGCCGGCGGGTGTCGGTCGACCAGAGGTGCGCGCACGTCGGGCACTGCAGATGCACCACCGTGCCCTGATTGCTCAACAGGTACTGCCAGTGCGTGCTGCAGTTGCGTCCGCCCGCACAGTCGGGGCAGGACGCGCCATGATCGCAGTGCGGGCAGGCCAGCCACGCCCGCCGACTCTTGTCGGCATGGGGATCAATCGGCAACATGCGAACCGGTGGCAGAACGTGGGGCCAAGAGGCCACCCCCAAAAAAATCGCGAACAGTTAGTGCAGGGTTACCTAACTTACGCGGAACGGCAATGACCTACGTCACAGTGCCGCGTTGTCCTGGTTCACCGTGCGCAGCCAGTCCTGCTGCCGACGGACGAAGTCGGCGTCCACCACGGCGCCGTGACCGGGCACGTAGACCGCGTCCGGACCGCCCGCTGCCAACAGCCGATCCATCGTCGCCGCCCACTGCTCGACATCGGACCCCTTGTCCATCGACGGATCGCCGGATTCCTCGACCAGGTCACCGCAGAACAGGACCGTCGGGTCGGTCTCGGACAACCCGGGGACTCGCACGATCAGGTCGTGATCGGTATGGCCGATACCGGGATGGGCCACCTCGACCGTGCGGTCACCGAGGTCGATGTCGGCCTGCCCCACCAGGCGCTGCGGCACCCGGATGGCCGCCACCACAGCGTCGATGTCCGCTGGGGCGGCACCGTAACTCAGCGCGTGGGACCGCAGGTAGTCGGTCCGATGGGCCATCGTCTCGGCGACCGCGGGCATGGCGTAGACGTCGGCGTCGCTGAACACCGCGGAACCCAGCACGTGGTCGAAGTGGTCGTGGGTCAGCACCAGGTAGCGCACGCCGCGCTGGTCGAACTGCCGCACATCGGCATCGATCGCGTTGGCCTCGTCGAAGGTCGTTCCGCTGTCGATCAGCAGCGCCCCGTCCCGACCGAGGACCAGCCCTACCGTCACATCAAGAAATGCCAGCCTGCAGCGGTAAACACCCGTTGCGAGCAGCTCCCAATCCTGGATCACCGTGCCAGTCTCACCCGCCCCGGCAAAGCGCGCCGAACAACCTGGCGCGTTGCGCTGCCTAGCCGGGCGAATTAAGGTCTGGACACATGTCCAGAAAAAACAGCGGGATTCACGGGTCCCCCTCCACGCCGGTCCCGGGTAAGACCTAGGTATGGGAGGTCTGCGAATCGCGCTGCTGTCCTACCGGAGCAAGACGCACTGCGGAGGTCAGGGCGTGTATGTCCGCCACCTCAGCCGTGGACTCGTCGAACTGGGCCATCACGTGGAGGTTTTCTCCGGGCCGCCCTACCCCGGTGGTCTCGATCCCCGGGTGACGTTGGTCGAGGTGCCCAGCCTGGACCTCTACCGCGAACCCGACCCGTTCCGGGTGCCGCGCCCCAGCGAAATCAAAGATCGCATCGACCTCCTCGAGCTGGCCACCATGTGGACCGCAGGCTTCCCCGAGCCCCGCACCTTCGGGCTGCGGGCCGCCCGGCTGCTGGCCGCGCGCCGCAACGAGTTCGACGTCGTGCACGACAACCAGAGCCTGGGTACCGGCCTGCACAAGATCGCCGCGTCGGGCCTGCCCGTGGTGGCCACCGTGCACCACCCGATCACCCGGGACCGCGTCCTGGACCTGGCTGCCGCCCGCTGGTGGCGCAAGCCGCTGGTGCACCGCTGGTACGGCTTCGCCGAAATGCAGAAGAAGGTGGCCCGCAGCATCCCCGATCTGCTCACCGTGTCGAGCACGTCGGCCACCGATATCGCCGACGATTTCGGGGTCACGCCCGATCAGTTGCACATCGTGCCGCTGGGAGTGGACACCGAGGTGTTCGCGCCCACCCAGGTGCCGCGCGTCCCGGGCCGCATCATCGCAATCGCCAGCGCCGACGTCCCGTTGAAGGGAGTGTCGAACCTGCTCCAGGCGGTGGCCAAGCTGCGCACCGAACGTGACGTCGAGCTGCAACTCGTGGCCAGGCTGGAGAGCAAGGGCCCCACCGAGAAGCTGATCGCCGAGCTGGGCATCTCCGATATCGTGCACATCTCCAGCGGAGTCAGCGATGCTGAGCTCGCCGCCCTGCTGGCATCCTCTGAAGTCGCCTGCATCCCTTCGCTTTACGAAGGGTTCTCGCTACCGGCGGTCGAGGCGATGGCGTCAGGCACACCGATCGTCGCCAGTCGCGCCGGCGCGCTGCCCGAGGTGCTCGGCCACGACGGCGCCTGCGCCGAGTTGGTTGCCCCAGGCAACGTGGAGGAGCTGACAGCCGCACTGGGTGAACTGCTGGACTCCCCCGAGAAACGCACCCGCCTCGGCGCGGCGGGACGACGACGCGCACTCGACGTCTACAGCTGGGAATCCGTTGCGGCACAGACCGTCAACGTCTACGAACGAGCGATCGAACGGCAGGCCTCATGCTGACAGTGGATTTCGACCGGCTCGATATCGGCCCGGGAACCAAGGTGATCGACGTCGGTTGCGGCGCCGGGCGACACAGCTTCGAGGCCTATCGGCGTGGCGCGGACATCATCGCCTTCGACCAGGACGTGACCGAACTGGCCGATGTGGCCAAGATGTTCGAGGCAATGGCCGAGGCGGGCGAGGTACCCGCCACCGCGCAGGCCGAAGCCCGCGCCGGTGATGCTCTGGCGCTGCCCTATCGCGACGGCACCTTTGACGTCGTCATCGCGTCGGAAATCCTCGAGCACGTACCTGCCGACGAAGCGGCGATCGCCGAACTGGTGCGCGTGCTCAAGGTGGGCGGCACCCTGGTGGTCACCGTCCCGCGGTGGCTGCCCGAGAAGGTGTGCTGGCTCCTGTCTGACGAGTACCACGCGAACGAAGGTGGCCACGTCCGGATCTACCAGGCCAGCGAGTTGCGCGCCAAGATCGAGCATCGCGGCATGCAGTTCAAGCACACCCATTTCGCCCACGCCCTGCACTCACCGTTCTGGTGGCTGAAATGTGCTGTCGGAGTGGAGAAGACG
Organism: Mycobacterium sp.; assembly: GCA_040511255.1. GTDB lineage: Bacteria > Actinomycetota > Actinomycetes > Mycobacteriales > Mycobacteriaceae > Mycobacterium. The sequence goes on from JBEVHL010000612.1 coordinate 3,727, forward strand.
AAACACCCCGCGGTCACCGCCTACCACAAGCTGCTGGTGTGGGACATGATGTCCCGCCCGCTGGCGACCAAGGCCGCTGAGGCGGCGCTCAACCCGTTGATCGGCAAGAGCGTCGCCCTGTATTTCGAAAAACCATCCACGTTGGCAAGCTCGGGTCATGCTGCCGGGTGACATCCCGGCGGTGCCGGGCGTGCTCACCGCAGAGCAGTGCCTGGCCACGGCCACGTCCATCGCCGACACCCAGGAGGCCTCCGGCGCCATCCCATGGTCGGCGCAGGGCCATACGGACCCGTGGGATCACGTGGAGTGCGCCATGGCGTTGACCACAGCGGGTCTGCTCGAACCGGCCCGCGCCGCGTACGCCTGGTCGCGGCGCGAACAACGTCCCGACGGATCCTGGCCGATCCAGTTCAGGGCCGGGGTGGTCGAAGATCCCAACAGTGACAGCAACTTCTGCGCCTACATCGCCACCGGTGTCTGGCATTACGTGCTCGTCACCGCCGATGACGCCTTCGCCGAGATGATGTGGCCGATGGTGAGTTCGGCGATCAATTTCGTCCTCGGCCTTCAACTGGGCGGTGGCGAGATTTGTTGGGGCTCAAGTCCTTTGGGTCGCGTCGAGGAAGCCCTGGTGACGGGGTCGTCGAGCATCTATCAAAGTATCCGGTGTGCGTTGGCGCTGGCCAACCATCTCGGTGAGCCGCAACCTGAGTGGGAGGTCGCCGTCGGGCGGCTGGGCCACGCGCTGGGCACGCACCCGGAGTCGTTCACCGAGAAGCCACACCATTCGATGGACTGGTACTACCCGATCCTGGGCGGAGCGCTGCGCGGCGAGGCCGCCGAGAACCGGATCGACGCGCGCTGGCACGAATTCGTGGTCGACGGAATCGGTATCCGGTGCGTGGACGACCGGCCCTGGGTCACCGGCGCCGAGACCTGCGAGCTGGTGCTCGCTCTGGACACCCTCGGCCGCCGCGACGAGGCCCTCGAACAGTTCACCAACATGCAGCATCTCCGTGAGCGCGACGGGTCGTATTGGACGGGCCTGGTCTTCTCCGACGGTAAGCGGTGGCCGGTCGAACGGACCACCTGGACCGGGGCAGCCATGGTGCTGGCCGCCGACGCCCTGTCCGACGCGACCGCGGGCAGCGGGATCTTCCGTGGTATCGATCTGCCGCGCGGTCTCGAAGGTGATTACGACTGTGAATGCGTCACGTCGCGGGAGCGCTGACCGACGACGATGACGGGCGAGGAACGAGCGCGTCGAGGAGCGGGACCATCAAGCGCTGAGGCCCTGCCCCGCTTCGCCTTTGGCGCGTTCCAGCACCCGCAGGGTGCCGGTCGCCGACACCTCGCGGAAATCACCGCTGTCAATTGCCCTGCGGTAGATCTGGAACGGCGCCTGCCCGCCTTCGTCAGGGTTCGGGAACACATCGTGGATCACCAGTGCGCCACCGGCCTGCACCCACGGCGCCCAGCCCTCGAAATCGCGATGCGCGGCCGCTTCGGTGTGGCCGCCGTCGATGAACAGGAAGTTCAGCGGCGAGCGCCAGTCCCGCGCCACCACCGTCGACTTGCCTACGACCGCAACAACATTGTCCGGCAAGGCCGCAGCGTCCAAGGTGTGCCGGAAGGTCGGCAGGGTATCGAACAGCCCGGTGTGCGGATCCACCATCGAGGTGTCGTGGTACTCCCAGCCCGGCTGGTGCTCCTCGGAGCCATGGTGATGGTCGATGGTGTACAGCACGCTGTCGGTGCTCAGGGCCGCCGCACCGAGCAGCACGGTGGACTTGCCGCAGTACGTGCCGATCTCGACACCCACTCCGCCGCCGAGATATTCGACCGCCGCGTCGAAGAGCGCCCGGCCCTCGTCGGCGGGCATGAAACCGATCACGCGATCCGCGAGGGCGAACAGCCGATCGGTCTGCTCGGTGGAGGAAGCTGGGGTTTGCGCGGCCGGGGCTGCGTCGGTCTCGGTCATGAAGGCAACTTAACCCGTCGGCGGTACCGATGGCCAGCGCGCTTGGTTGCCGGGTGCACCCGGTTGTAGTAGCGTCCGGACACGTGTCCGATCCGGTAGCTCAGGAGGCGACCCGTCGCCGTCTGACGCCGAAACAGGCCGATACCGTTGACCGCCTCGGCAAGTCCGCCGTCGACGTGCTCAGCCGGGAAGGTTTCGCCGGCCTGACCATCAGGATGGTCGCCGCGGAGGCCGGTGTCGGTGCGGCCACCGCATACACCTATTTCTCCTCCAAAGAGCATCTGGTCGCCGAGGTGTTCTGGCGCCGCCTGGCCGGTACCCCGGAGCCACCCCATGACTCCCCCGATCCCACCGAACGGGTGGTCGCGGTGCTGCGCCATATCGCGCTACTGGTCGCCGACGAACCCGAACTGGCAGGCGCGGTGACCAACGCGTTGCTCGGCAGGGATCCCGATGTCGAACACCTGCGACTGCGGATCGGTCTGGAGATCTACCACCGGCTCGATGTGGCCCTGGCCGCGCACAGCGATCCCGACGTCATCGCCGCACTCGAATTGATCTACGCCGGCGCGCTGGTCCGTGCGGGCATGGGCTACGCGACGTATCAACAGATCGCGGACCTGCTGGAGAAATCCGCCCGCCTGCTGTTGACGTAGCTTGTGGGGGTGACTCGCCCCCTCTTGCGTGCGCTGAGCACCGCGGTCGCCGTCGTGTCGCTGGCCCTGCCTGCGGTCATCACCGCTCCGATCGCCGCGGCGGCCTGCACGCAGGCGCCGGGGCAACTGGATTGTGATCTGCAACAGCGCATCGCCGCGGCCGACACCTACCTGGCCACCCGCCCCGGCGTGGTGGGCTACGTCCTTCGCGACCGCAGCACCGGAGCGCAGTACCGCAACGCGCACGCCGGGGAGCTGATCTGGACCGCGTCGACCATCAAACTGGCCATGGTGGTGGACTTGCTGAGCAGGCACTACGCCGGGACGCTCGATCTCACCGCCGCCGACCAGAATCTGATTGCGGCCATGCTGCATTCGTCGGACGACGACGCCGCGGACTCGCTCTGGTCGAAATACAGCGGACCCGATCACACCGTGTTCAACGCGGATTTCCCCCGCTACGGCCTGACCGACTTCGTACCGCAGCGCGGCTTCAGCAGCGTGTATCCGTACTGGGGTTTTCAGAAGACCACCGCCAATGACCTGGACCGGCTGATCAACTACACGCTGACCCGGCTGGATCCCGCCGACACGGCGAGCATCGTGCGCCAGCTGCAGAACGTCGATCCCAATCAGCAGTGGGGTGTCTGGGGCGCGGGCCCGGCGATGGCGCCGGGCAACAAGGACGGCTGGTCACAGGAACAGGGTGGCTGGGTGACCAATTCGGTCGGTTTCGCCGGGCCCGGTCAGCGCTACACGCTGGCGATCATGAACGCCCTCGGCGGCAAGGGCGGCGAAGCCGACGGCCAAGCCACCACGACACATCTGGCCGAGATACTGCTCTCCGGTCGCACCACCTGACCAGCGGTTCACTGAGTCGCCTCGCCCCGGTTCGTCTGTCTCTTCAGACACGACGAAGGGAAGACACGATGCGCAAGCTGGTGATCACGCAGAACATCACCCTGGACGGGTCCATCGAAATGTTGGACGACTGGTTCGATCCACAGCTGCAGGACGATCAGATGCTCGCCGAGACCCACCGCCAGGACGCGCAGTCCGACGCTCTGCTGCTCGGCAGGCAGACTTTCGAAGATTTCCGGTCGTACTGGCCGCAGCAGACCGATGACACCACCGGCATCACCGACTACCTCAACAACGTGCACAAGTATGTGGTGAGTTCGACGCTCACCGATCCGCAGTGGGCGAATTCGACTGTGCTGTCCGGTGATCCGATGGCCGCGGTGCGCGAATTGAAATCCTTGGCCGGCAAGGACATCGTCGTCACCGGTAGCATCACGCTGACCCACGCACTGGTGGCCGAGGGCCTGGTCGACGAATACCGGCTGTCCATCTATCCCGCCGTCCAGGGCCGCGGGCGCGGTTTGTTCCCTGCCGGAGGTGTCCAGACGTTGGAACTCGACGGCCCGCCGATGAGCTTTCGGTCTGGCATTGTCCTGCTCCGCTACCGCGCTGGCTGAGCCGATTTTCAAAGCGGGTTTGCGCCCGCGGAAGTCGGGGAACACCCGGCTCATGTTGCTACGGAAAGTCGCCAGGCCGCTATTGTCCGCCGTATTCATCGGTCAGGGTGTCGAGGCGTTGCGCAGTCCCAAACCTGCCGCTGACGCCGCCCGCCCCACCCTGGAAGGGCTGCAGAAACTTCCCGAGCCGGTGGGGTCGAATGTGCCGACCGATGCGGAAACTTTCGCCAAGATCACCGCTGCAGTTCAGATCGGTGGCGGCGTGCTGCTGGCCACCGGAAAAGTCCCTCGGTTGGCGTCTGCCGCACTGGCCGCGACCGTCATCCCGGCGAACCTCGGTGCCCACATGTTCTGGTCCGAGGTCGATCCCGCAGCCAAAGCGCAGAAGCGACGCGAATTCCTCACCGACCTCAGCCTGCTCGGCGGGCTGATCATCGCCTCCGCCGACACCGCGGGTAAGCCGTCGTTGGGCTGGCGCGGTCGCCGGGCCGCGGCGAAATTGACCAACACCGTTTCTTCAGCGCTACCCGTCGGTAGCAGCTCATCGCCGCTGATCGACAGCGAACTCACCGAGAAGGTGGGCAAGGGACTGCAGGAAGGTCTGCACGTCGGCGCCGAGCGCGGCCGCGAACTGGCCGGAGTGGCCGCCGAGAAGGGCGCGCCGCTGCTGGAGGCCGCGCGCCATCGCAGTGCCGAATTGGCCGCCGAATTCGCCGAGGTCGCCCAGAAGCGCGGCTCGGAGTTGGCCGAACTGGCCAAGGACCGCGGCGCCGAATTCGCCGAGTTGGCCCGTGATCGCGGCGCCGATTTCGCCAGCATCGCCCGTGACCGTGGAGCCGAGCTCGCCGAGGTCGCCCAGAGGCGCGGCGCAGATATCGCCGAGGTGGCGCGTGACCGCGGTGCCGACTTCGCCGACGTGGCACAGAAGCGTGGTGCAGATTTCGCCGAACTGGCACGTGACCGGGGTGCCGAATTCGCCGACGTCGCCCGTGACCGGGGCATCGAACTGGCCAACGCCACCCGTAGCCAGAGCGAAGCGCTGGCCAAGACCTCGCGCAAGCAGGCCAAAAAGCAGGCCAAGGTCGCCCGCAAGCAGGCCAAGAGCCTCAGCAAGCGCTGACCTGGGCGGACCAGACGTCAAACACGGGCGAGGGCCGCGCTCAAAAAAGCGGCGGTGGCGGGGGGTTTGGGGGTTTTGTGGGTGTACAGAGGGCCGGGGGGAAACCGGGCAGC
>JBEVHL010000613.1:0-18795 GCA_040511255.1 Mycobacterium sp.
TTGATCGCGCGGCTGGTCGGTGCCGCCGACGACGCCATGTACAGCGCCAAACGCAAGGGCGGTAACCGGTTTCACGTCGACGATCGAGATGCCTGACCGGCTTTGACCGCGGACATCTCGACGGTGTCGCGCTCGGTTCCCCGGCCTTTGAGCCCGCGCCAGAACAGGTTGATCATCAACTCGGCGGCATCATCGACATCGACATCGCCCGCGCTGACCCGGGTGGCCACCGCTTCGCCTGCACCCACCAGCGCGATGGACATCATGTGGAAGTCCGCGCCCGGTTCGGGATTACGGGTGCCTGCGCTGAGCAGCCTGGCCACCAGGTCGATGATCCGCTCCCGGCCCTCCCGCACAGTGTGCGCGAACGCCTGGGAACTGGTCGCCTGGGTGTACAGCACGATCCACGACGCCCGGTTGGCGTCGATATAGCTCAGGAACGACAGGATGGTGTTGCGCAGCATGTCCTTCGGGGCCAACTTGAAGTCGACGTCCGCCCGCACCGCCTCGACGAACCGGCCCAGCTCGCGCGTCAGGCAGGCTCCGAACAGGTCTTCTTTCGAGCCGTAGTACAGGTAGAGCATCGGCTTGGAGATCTCGGCCTTGGCCGCAATCGCGTCCATGGAGGTCTCGTGATAGCCGTTGACGGAGAACACCTGTACGGCAGCGTCGAGCATCTGCTGCTCACGGACAGCGCGCGGCAACCGCTTGGTCCCACCTGCCATGGCGCAGTCATCCCTTCCCCAGATCTGACTCCAGAGTAAGCAATGCAGGCCTGCGATGCGGACCGCAGCGTCAACAGCCGGGGTTCGGTCCCTTGAATGCGGCCACCCGCAGCACCGAACCGTCGACGGCAGGCATCGCCAGCTCACCGGCCGCCACTGCCTTCTCCAACCGGTCCAGCACGGCAGGCACCTCGTCGGTGGTCACCCACAGCGCGACGTCCACCCCGGCCTGCAGGCTGCGCAGCACAGCATCGGCGACGCCGTAGCGCGCGTTGATGGCAGCCATCGACGACAGGTCGTCGGTGAACACCGGCCCGTTGAACGGCGGGCCGCCGTAGCCGCCGCTGCGCAGCAGATCTACCGCAGGCCGGCTCAGGCTGGCGGGGTCGGTGCCGGTCAGGCCGGGTACCTGCAGATGCCCGACCATCACGGCGACCGGGCCCTCGGTGGTCAGGGTGCGGTAGGGCACCAGGTCGTTGTTCTGCAGGTCGGCCAGCGGCGGGGTGACCACGCCGCCGGTGTGCGAATCGCCCGAGCCGTGGCCGTGCCCGGGGAAGTGCTTGAGCACCGGCAACAGCCCGGCGTCGCGCAGGCCGCGGGCGTACGCACCCGCGTATTGCGTGACCACCGCGGGATCGGAGCCGAAGGACCGGTCGCCGATCACCTCGTCGTTGGCTTCCTCGGTGACGTCCGCATCGGGCGCGAAATCCACGGTGATCCCCAGTTTCCGCATCGCCTGCCCGCGCGCCAGCGCGATCCCGTACACCTCGTCGGGAGTCTTGGTCTGGGCCAGCACCCGCGCCGACGGCTGGCTGCCGATCAGCGAGGACAGCCGCTCCACGCGGCCGCCTTCCTCATCGACGCTGACCGCCAGCGGCAGCGGTACCGCGGTGCCTGCGATTTCGGCCAGTGAGCCGTCGGTGAGCATCGACAGATCGGTCCAGCTGCCGATGAAGATGCCGCCGACGTGATAGTCGGCCACCACTGCGCGGGCGTCATCGGCACCGGTGACACCGACCATCAGCAGCTGGGCCAGCTTGTCGCGAGTGGACATCGAGGCCAGGACGTCGCCGCAGGCGGCCGGTGCGGGAGCGCCCGGCTTCGGGCTGGACGACGGAGCCGGCGACGACGACGCCGAGGGGGTCTGCGACGCCGACGAACACGCCACCAGCAGGGCGATCGGCGCCGCCAGCGACACCAGCGTGCGGGCGGTCACTCTCCAGAAGGCCATGCCCCATGCTGTCATGGCGGATTGCGCCGGCGAACATGCAAGGCCCCGTCGGTGCCGTGCTAGGTTGGCGGGCGACCAAGCCGTCCCGTCCACCCAGCGAGGAGCCTCCATGACCCGGTTCGTCGTGCCCGCCGTCGCCAGCCTGGTGGTCGGTCTGCTCTTGGGCGCAGCGGGGGTCTTCGGGGTGACGCTGATGGTGCAACAGGACACCAAGCCGCCGCTGGTCGCGGGCGATCCCGCTTCGTCGGTGTTGAACCGCGTCGAGTACGGCGACCGCGGCTAGGTCGCTAGGCCACAATTTGTCTCTACCGGCCCAACCGGCGCTGTCCCGCCGTTGGCTGTGGCTCGTCGGCGCGATCGCCCTGGTACTGACGTTCGCCCAGTCCCCCGGCCTGATCTCGCCCGACACCAAACTCGATCTCACCGCCAACCCACTGCGGTTCCTCTCGCGCGCAGCCACTCTGTGGAACAGCGAACTGCCGTTCGGCCAGGCCCAGAACCAGGCCTACGGCTATCTGTTCCCACACGGGGCGTTCTTCCTGGCCGGTGACGCCATCGGGCTACCCGGCTGGATCACCCAGCGGCTGTGGTGGGCGCTGCTGCTGGCCGCGGGATTCTGGGGACTGCTGCGGGTCGCCGAGGCACTCGGCATCGGAACCACGCCATCGCGGATCCTGGCCGCGGCCGCCTTCGCGCTGTCGCCGCGGGTGCTGACCACCCTGGGCTCGATCTCCTCGGAAACCCTGCCGATGATGCTGGCGCCCTGGGTGCTGCTGCCGGTCATCCTGGCGCTGCGCGGCGGCTGGGGCCGTGCGACCGATGCAGAGCGAGGCACGAGCGATGAGGAGGAGCACGGCGGTCGGCGCGGCAGATCCCTGCGGGTGCTGGCCGCCCGCGCCGCGCTGGCGCTGGCGTTGATGGGCGCGGTGAATGCGGTGGCCACCCTGACCGGCTGCTTGCCTGCCATCATCTGGTGGGCCTGTCACCGGCCCAACCGGCAGTGGCTGCGGTTCACCGCGTGGTGGTTACCGGCCAGCGTGCTTGCGGTGCTGTGGTGGGTGGTCGCGCTGCTGCTCCTCGGCCGGATCAGCCCGCCGTTCCTGGATTTCATCGAATCCTCCGGTGTGACGACGCAGTGGACATCGCTCACCGAGATGCTGCGCGGCACCGACAGCTGGGCGCCGTTCGTCGCCCCGACAGCCACTGCGGGCTCCTCGCTGGTGACCGGGCCGACGGCCATCCTGGCCACCACCCTGGTGGCCGCGGCGGGTCTGGCCGGGCTGGCACTGCGGTCGATGCCTGCCCGCGGCCGACTGGTGACGATGCTGCTGATCGGCGTTGTCCTACTGGCAGTGGGTTATTCGGGCGGGCTCGGCTCGCCGTTCGCCCACCAGGTGCAGGTGTTTCTCGATGCCGGCGGCGCGCCGCTGCGCAACGTGCACAAGCTCGAGCCCGTCATCCGGATCCCGCTGGTGCTGGGGCTGGCGCATCTGCTGGGCCGGATACCGCTGCCCGGCAGCGTGCCGAGACCGGTCTGGACGCACGCCTTCGCCCACCCCGAAACCGACAAACGGGTGGCGGTCGGCATCGTCGTACTGGCCGCGCTCACGGTCAGCACGTCGATCGCCTGGACCGGACGGCTGACCCCGCCGGGTGCGTTCACCGGTATCCCCGACTACTGGGGCCAGGCCGCCGACTGGTTGACCGAGCACAACACCGGCACTCCCGAACCGGGCCGGGTGCTGGTGGTCCCCGGGGCGCCGTTCGCCACCCAGGTCTGGGGCACCAGCCACGACGAGCCGCTGCAGGTGCTCGGTGAAAGCCCGTGGGGAATCCGCGATTCCATCCCACTGAACCCGCCGCAGACCATCCGGGCGCTGGACTCGGTGCAGCGACTGTTCGCGGCGGGCAGGCCGTCCCCCGGCCTGGCCGACACCCTTGCCCGGCAAGGCATTTCGTACGTCGTGGTGCGTAATGACCTGGATCCGGACACGTCCCGCTCGGCGCGCCCGATCCTGGTGCACCGCGCCATCGACGGCTCACCGGGGCTGGAGAAGGCGGCGCAGTTCGGCGAGCCGGTCGGTCCGGGAACGCTGAAGGGCTTCATCACCGACAGCGGCCTGCGGCCGCGTTATCCGGCGGTGGAGATCTACCGGGTCGACCGCCCGGGCAACCCGGGCGCGCCGTACCTGACCGCCAGCGACACGATGGCCAGGGTCGACGGCGGGCCCGAGGTGCTGCTGCGCCTCGACGAGCGTCGTCGCCTCCTCGGTCAGCCGCCTCAGGGTCCGACGTTGCTGACCGCCGACGCGACGCGCGCCGGGCTGGCGTCCCCGGTGGTGACCGTCACCGACACCCCCGTGGCCAGGGAGACCGATTACGGTCGGGTGGACGACCATTCGTCGGCGGTGCGCGCACAGGGCGACCAACGCCATACCTACAACCGGGTGCCCGACTATCCGGTGCCCGGCGCCGAGCTGGTCTACGGCGGCTGGTCCGGCGGCCGGCTGACGGTGTCCAGTTCCGCGGCGGATTCGACTGCGCTGCCCAACGTGGCGCCGGCGACGGGGCCGGCCGCGGCCATCGACGGTGACAGCGGAACCAGCTGGGTGTCGAATGCGTTGCAGGCGGCGGTGGGTCAGTGGTTGCAGGTCGATCTGGACCACCCGGTCACCAACGCGACGCTGACGATCACCCCCAGCGCAACAGCGGTCGGCGCGCAGGTGGACCGGGTACAAATCTCCACCGCCAACGGCACCAGCACCCTGCACGTCGACGAACCGGGTACCCCGCTGAGCGTGGCCCTGCCCTTCGGTGAGACGCCGTGGGTGCGCATCACCGCAGTGGGCACCACCGACGGCTCCAGCGGCGTCCAGTTCGGCATCACCGACCTGTCGATCACGCAGTACGACGCCAACGGTTTCGCCCAGCCGGTCAGCCTGCGGCACACCGTGCTGGTGCCGGGGCCACCGGCGGGATCGCGGGTTGCGGAGTGGGACTTGGGTTCTGAGCTGTTGGGCCGGCCGGGCTGCGCGCGATCCCCCGACGGTGTGCACTGCGCGGCATCGATGGCGTTGGCGCCGGAGGAACCGGTGAACTTCAGCCGGACACTGACCGTTCCCGAGCCGGTGCGGGTGACGCCGACGGTGTGGGTACGTCCGCGGCAGGGGCCGAAGCTGGCCGATCTGATCCGCCAGCCCGGTACCACCCGCGCCGACGGCGACTCCGATGTCATCGACGTCCTGGGCTCGGCCTATGCCGCGACCGACGGCGACCCGCAGACGGCCTGGACCGCACCGCAGCGCGGGGTCGCACAACGCGTCGCGCCGTCGCTGAAACTGACCCTGCCCCGGCCCACTGAAGTGGCTGCGCTGCGACTCACACCCAGCGCGTCGCCGCTGCCCACCCACCCTCGACTGGTGGCGGTCGACCTGGGCGACGGACCCCAGGTCCGCGAACTCCGTGCCGACGGCCCGACCACCATCTCGGTCAAACCGCGGGTGACCGACACCGTCAAGATCAGCCTGCTGGACTGGGATGACGTCATCGACCGCACTGCACTCGGCTTCGATCAGGTCAAACCACCGGGCCTGGCCGAGGTGGTGGCGCTCGGTCCCGACGGCACTCCGATCGGTGCGCCTGACGCGGCCGCCAACCGCGCCAGGGCGATCACCATCGCGTGCGGTCAGGGGCCGGTGATCGCGGTGGCCGGGCGGTTCCTGCAGACCTCGATCCGCACCACCGTCGGTGCCCTGCTCGACGGCGCACCCATCGCCGCGCAGCCCTGCGAGCGAGATCCGGTCGCGCTGCCCGCCGGACAGCAGGAGTTGATCATCAGCCCCCGCGCCGAGTTCACCGTGGACGGGGCCACCCTGGCCACCCCGCAGGCAGCCGAATTGCCAAGGGCCACCGAGACTCCCGTCGAGACCGGCACGTGGACGGCCGATCGCCGCGACATCACGATCCCCGGCGCCCCGGCCGCGCGGGTGCTGGTGGTCCCGGAGAGCGTCAGCCCAGGCTGGACCGCCCGCACCGCCGACGGCTCCGCGTTGACACCGATCACGGTCAACGGTTGGCAGCAGGGCTGGGTGGTGCCTGCCGACACGGCGGGGACGATCACGCTGAGTTTCGGCTCCAACACGCTCTACCGCGCCGGGCTGGCCGGCGGCCTGGCCCTGCTGCCGGTACTACTGCTGATGGCCCTGCTCCCGGTGCGGCGCCGCGTCTCCGTCGATGTGCCTGCGCGGCCGTGGACCTCCGGCCCGTGGGTGGCGGCGCCCGTGGTGGTGGCGGGCGCGCTGATCGCAGGCGTGGCAGGTGCGTTGGTGTTCGCCGCGGCGACGGCCGGGCTGTATCTCCTGCGCGACCGCCCGACCTGGTTCAAGAGGGTCACCCTGGGCGGGACCGCCTGCGCGTTCATCCTGTCGGGTGCGGTGCTGGCGCGGCACCCCTGGCGAGCGGTGGACGGGTACGCCGGCCATTCTGCCGGCGTGCAACTGCTGGCCCTGATCGCCGTGGGTCTGCTGGCCGCATCGCTGGTGATCTGGGGCAGACCGGCCGATTCCGCCGAACCAGAAGCAGATTCGCCCTAGCATCGGCTGTGATGACCGCACCGACGCCGCCGATCGGCGTGCAGATCTCGACGCTGGCAGCACAGGCGCCCGACGCGCCTGCCGTCACCTCCGAGGGCCGCACCCTGACCAGGTCCGAACTCGACGCTTCGACCAACCGGCTGGCCCGCGCCTACGCCGAACTCGGTGTCGGGGTGGGTGACTACGTGACCATCGCACCCGCCGAGATCGAATCCGCGCTCAGTGCACATCCAGATGTGCTGTCCTGCTTGGTAGTTGGGATCCCTGACCGCGACGGCGATCTGGGTCAGGTGCCCCATGCACTGGTGCAGACAGCCGCCGCGCTCGACGAGTCGGCGGTGACCGAGTTCCTGCGGCAACGCCTGGAACGCTACAAGGTGCCGCGGTCAGTCGAGTTCGTCGACACCCCGCTGCGCGACGACGCAGGCAAGGCGCGCCGGTCGGCTGTGCGCGCCGAAGTCATTGCGCGACAACAGGCTCGGGTGCATCGCTGACCGAGCTGTCCAGCGGCGGCGCGGGCCGCGCCGCGCGATACTCCCATCGCCGCAGCGCTTGTCGGCTCGGCGACTCGACCAGGGCATAGCTGACCGCCGCGATCGCGAATCCGAACACCAGCGTCAGTGCCAGCACCACCGGCAGGTGGCCGCTGAACGCGAACTCGCCGATGACGGGGAACACCATCGCCAGTGCAGCCAGGTGCCAGACGAACAGGCCGTAGGACCACCGGCCGAACGTCACCATCACCGCGCTACCCAGGATCCGGTGCGCAGTGTCGGGGCGGTCGAGCACCAGGGGCGCGATCAGGGCGAAGGCCAGCACGGCACCCATCGCTGTCTTGACGGCGAATTGACTTGCGGTGCCGGGGATCAGCCCCTCGGGGCCGGCCACCGGCGAGGCCGCCACCAGATAGGCCGCGACGGCGATGCCCGCCATCAGCACCCGGCGTCGAGCCAGCCGGTGCATCAGCCCGGCCGAGCTGACCGTCAGTTCGGCGAGCAGCATTCCGGCGGCGAACCACGACGTGAAGGCCGGCGGCCAGTTCAGCGGGTTGACGCCGACCGGCGCGTGATAGCCCACCGCCGCGATCGCCGAACCCCAGCCCCAGCTGGCCACCGCGACGGCCGCGATCACCGGCACCCTGGCGCGCACCGGCAGCCGTCGCGCCAGAAATGCCAGCACCGGCAACACCAGATAGAAACTGACTTCGACCGACAGGCTCCACATCTGGGTCAGGCCGCCGGTCAGCGTCAGCGGCACATAGATCTGGGTCAACGACAGATTGGCCAGCCACACCGTCAGGTTGGCGTTGTCCGCATCGGGCAGCAGGCACAGGATCACCACCACCGCCACCAGATAGCCCGGCATGATCCGCACGATCCGCGACCGCAGATAGTGCCCGGTCGCCGGCGTGTGCCGCAGCCCCCGGACCGCGGCGGCGTGCCCGCGCCACAACAGGAACCCGGACAGTGCGAAGAACACCGCGACCGCCAGGTCGAAGCGGCCGAACAGCCGTCCACCGACCCCGGAGGAGTGTCCGGTCTGGAATGCGGCGTGCGTGATCACGACGCCGATGGCCGCGCAGGCGCGCATCCCTTCGACCGCGGGCAGGAAACTGCGCCGACCGCCGACCTGTGCGTCGTTCACGCCACCCAGTGTGCCGGTGTGGCCGGAAAGGACCAAGATCTGCTGCTTACGTTGGGCTGTTAGGGTCGTCCAACGGGTTTGCCTCCGCTACCTGGACCGGAAGGAAGGTACGGCAGCTTGAATCGTGCAGTCATGTTGCGTATCGCCGCATGCGGGATTTTGGGGCTCGGGGCCGCCCTACTGATCGCCGCTCTGCTGCTGTCCACGTACACCGCAAGCAAGATCAAGAAGATCCCGCTCGATATCGACACCACGCTGGTGAGCGACGGCACCGGCACCGCGCTGGACCCGGCATCACTGCTGGGCACGCGGTTCGTCATCGAGAAGAATGTCCCGCTGGTCTCGCAGGAGCAGCTCAGCGTCGAGGCACCCTCCAATGCCGACGTGGTGACGCTGCAGGTCGGTACCACCGTGCGCCGGACCGACAAGCAGCAGGACAACGGGCTGCTGCTGGCGCTGGTCGACTCCGTGACCGTCAACCGCAGCACCGCGATGGCGGTCTCCGATGAGACCCACCCCGGTGGCGCGGTGCAGAAACCCCGCACCATCGAGGACACCAAGCCGCCGACGAACATCGCCCTGCCGCACGAGGGCCTGGCCTACCGGTTCCCCTTCAGCACCGAGAAGAAGACCTACCCGTTCTTCGATCCGATCGCCCAGAAGGCCTACGACGCCAACTACGAAGGTGAAGAAGACGTCAACGGTCTGACCACCTACAAGTTCGAGCAGAACGTCGGCTACGACGCCAGCGGCGAGCTCGTCGAACCGTTGAAGTACTCCTCGCTGTTCGACGACGACGCAGACGGCGAAGTCACCGCCCGCGCGTCGCTGTGGGGCCTGCCCGGTGATCCGGACGAGCCGATCACGATGACGCGGTACTACGCGGCGCAGCGCACCTTCTGGGTGGACCCGGTCTCGGGCACCATCGTCAAAACCGAAGAGCGCGCCAACCACTACTACGCCCGCGACGCCCTCAAGCCGGAGTTCGCGCTGGCCGACTACACGCTGACCTCGAACGAGGAAACCGTGGAGGCTCAGGTCTCCGCGGCCCGCGACGAGCGCGACCGGGTGGCGTTGTGGTCGCGGATCCTGCCGATCACGTTCACCGCTGCCGGGCTGGTCTCGCTGGTCGCGGGTGTGCTGCTGGGCACGTTCAGTGTGCGGGCCGAGTCCGCTCTGATCGATCCGGGCCTGGACCGTGGCGACGGCGGCATCTTCGGCAGGCGTGACCCCGACACCGGCCCGATGCCTGCGGCCGAGGCGGAGACCGAGAAGATCCCGGCGCAACGGCCGGACCTGCATCCAGATCCCGGTCCACCCGACCGCAAGTAGCCGATGTCCCGGACACGCCGCTGGGCGGTGCCGGGATACGCCCTGGCGCTGGCTGTCATCGTCACGGCGCCCCTGTTGGCGCCGGGGTATCTGCTGCTGCGGGACGCGGTGTCGACACCGCGGTCGTATTTCTCCGACGCCGCCCTCGGGCTGACCGAGGCCGCCCCGCGCGCGCTGCCGCAGGATTTCGCGCTCGCCCTGGCCACCCAGGTGCTCGACGGCGGGGTGCTGGTGAAGGCCCTGCTGGTGGCGGGCCTGTGGCTGGCCGGGTGGGGTGCTGCACGGTTGGCGGCCGACGTCCTGCCCGAGTCCGGGCAGGCCGGGCAGTTCGTGGCGGCGACGGTGGCGATCTGGAATCCCTATGTAGCCGAACGGCTGCTGCAGGGGCACTGGAGTCTGCTGGTCGGCTACGGCAGCTTGGCGTGGATCGCGCACACGGTGGTGCGGTTGCGGTCGGGCGAAGCGGGCGGGTTGGCGGGTTTGTCGGCCTTGGCGTTCTGGATCGCGTTGGCCGGACTGACCCCGACGGGCCTGCTGCTGGCGGCTGTCCTGGCGATGGTGAGCGTGGCCGCACCCGGGACCGGCCGTCCGCGGTGGCTTTGTGCGGCGGCGGCGACCGGATTCTCGGTGCTGGCCGCACTGCCCTGGCTGGTCGCCTCGGCCGTGACGGCATCCCTGTCGGCCTACCAGGCGTCCGGGGTACCGGGCGTAGGGGCGTTTGCGGCCAGGGCCGAGCCCGGTCTCGGCACCCTCGGCAGCCTGGCCGGTCTCGGCGGCATCTGGAACGCCGAGGCCGTACCCGCTTCGCGCTCAACACTTTTCGCGGTGATGGCCACGCTGCTCTTCCTGGCGGTGGTGGCCGCCGGGCTGCCGGTGGTGGTGCGGCGGCGCGCTGCGGTGCCGCTGTTGGTGCTGGCCGCGGTCGCGGTGCTGGGGCCCGCCGTGATGGCCAGCGGGCCCGGTCTGACCGCGGTGCGGGCGGTGGTCGAGACCATGCCCGGGTTGGGTGTGCTGCGCGACGGACAGAAGTGGGTGGCGCTGGCGATGCCCGGCTATGCGCTCTGCGCGGCCGGGGCGGTACTGACGCTGAACCGGTTCCGGCCCAGGTTGCCGTCGGCCGTCGCGGCGGTGGCCTGCTGCGCCGTGATCGTGCTGGCCCTGCCCGACCTGGCCTGGGGAGTGGGTGGCCAGGTGCGGGCGGTGCGTTATCCGCCGGCCTGGGCTGCGGTGGCCGCGGAGATCAACGCCGATCCCCGGCCGGTCGCGGTGCTACCCGCCGATTCGATGCGGCAGTTCTCCTGGTCCGGCAGTGCGCCGGTGCTCGACCCGCTACCCCGCTGGATCCGGGCCGACGTCCTGACCACCGGTGACCTGACCATCTCCGGCCACACCGTCCTCGGTGAAGGCGCCAACGCCCGCGCGGTGCAGGAGTTGCTCCTGGCCGGGGCCGATCCGGCCCGACTGTCCGACGCCGGAGTCGGGTGGGTGGTGGTGGAATCCGGCACCGGTGGCGAAACCGCTTCGGCGGCAACGACTCTGCGCCAGCTGCCGGTCGTCTACTCCGATGCGGACCTGACGTTGTACCGGGTGGACGGTGACGCGGCGGGTGCGACCGGTGAGCGGCGCCGCGAAGTGTCGGTGGCGCATCTGATCTGGCTGGCCACGCTGCTGATCGGCGCCGCCGGGATGGCCGCGGGCCTAGTGCTTCAGACCAGACCGCTGACGCGCTGACCGTCGTGCACGGCGGCCAGCACGCTGCGCATCGCATCGGCGCTCTGACTCCAGGAGAAGTCGTCGCTGCGCAGCTGCGCTTTGCGGCCGAGCTGCTCGCGGAGCACGGGATCGCCGAGCAGGTCGGCCAGCCGCCGGACCAGCTCGGGGTGGTCGTCGACGAGCACGCCCGTCACCCCGTCGACGACGGAGTCGGTCAGCCCACCCGAGGACCGGTAGCCGATGGTCGGCACGCCGTGTTGGGCGGCCTCGACCACGGCCAGCCCCCAGCCCTCTTTGCGGGACGGCAGGAGATGCACCCAGGCCTGTTGCACCACATGGTGTTTCGCGGTGTCGTCGACGTGGCCGTGGAAGGTGACCAGGTCGGTGATGCCGAGTGCGGCGGCATGGTCGACCAGCGGCTGACGCCACCACCCGTCGCCGACGATGTCCAGATGCAGGCCGGCAACGGTGCCGCGCAGCTGAGCAACCGCGTCCAGGGCATCCTCGATCTGTTTGTGCGGCACCAGCCGGGACAGCACGGCGATCCGCGGGGTGGCCGACCGCGCCGCGGTCAACGTCACCGCAGGCGCCTCGTCAACGCCGTTGCGCACCACGGCAATCCGATCCAGGCCGACGCCCAGTTCGGCGAGATCACGTGCCGACGGCAGCGATACCGTCACGTACTGGTTACCGCGGTGGACCCACGGCGACAACTTCGACTCGACGAACCAGCCGAACCGGCTCAGCACCCGACCCGCGACCGGCCACTGTTCGCGGTGGCAATGGTGCACCAGCACCGCCACGCGCCTGCCGAACACCAGCCGGGACAGGAAGGGCAGGCCGTTCTGGGTATCGATCACCACGTCCGGGCGCACGCGCCGCAGCGGCCCCAGCCCGAACCGGGAGGCCACCATCGCCAGCCCGGCCCAGATGTACACGGTGTAGGGCCCCCCACCGCGGGTGATGTGGATGCCGTCGACGACGCTGCGCCGCTGCGATCCCGGGTACCTGGCCGTCCGCAGCGTGACCGCGACGCCGGACGCCGCCAGCTGTGCGCCGATGCGCTGCAGGTAGGCCTCACTGCCGCCGCCCTGGGGGTGGCCGGTGTCGCGCCAGCACAACAACAGCACCGAACGGAGACCGTCGGACTGGTGGCTGGTGGCGGTGGACATCGCCCTTGAGGGTATCTGGCTTTGTAGGGTGGCTCGGATGTCAGTGACCGACGCCATCCGCACGCGGGCGACGCTCGCCCGGTCGGTGCGGTTACTCGGGGAGTTCCGCCACGAACAGACGGCGCCCGCCCGGTTCTACGGCGCGCTGGCCGAGGACACCGCCGCCATGGTCACCGATCTGTGGCAAGGCCTGACCGGCTCCTCGGTCACCGGCCGGACCGTGCTCGACGTCGGCGGTGGTCCCGGCTATTTCGCCGAGGCCTTCGCGCTGCGCGGCGTGGACTACGTCGGGGTGGAACCGGATCCGCGTGAGATGCACGCCGCGCCGCGGCAGGACGGCGGCGCCGGGACGTTCGTCCGCGCCTCCGGCATGGCGCTGCCGTTCGCCGATGCCAGCGTCGACATCTGCCTGTCGTCCAACGTCGCCGAACATGTCCGGCACCCGTGGCGCCTCGGCGCCGAGATGCTGCGGGTCACCCGGCCCGGCGGGCTGGCCGTGCTGTCCTACACGGTGTGGCTCGGCCCGTTCGGCGGCCACGAAATGGGTTTGACGCACTACCTCGGTGGGGCGCGGGCGGCCGCGCGCTACACCCGCAAACACGGTCATCCGCCCAAGAACAACTACGGCTCGTCACTGTTCGCCGTCTCGGCTGCGGACGGCCTGGACTGGGCGGCCGCCACCGGCACGCTGGTCGCCGCATTCCCCCGCTACCACCCGCGATGGGCGTGGTGGCTGACGTCGGTGCCGGTCCTGCGCGAGTTTCTGGTGAGCAATCTCGTGCTGGTGCTTTCGCCCGGATAATTACTTGACTGGAACATGTTCTCGTTTTGCATCCAGATAGGTAGGGTGGCGCCATGACGCAGAGCACGGCTTTCAAAACCGAATGGGATCAGCTGTTCATCGGCGGCAAGTGGGTAGCGCCGGCTACGTCCGAGGTCATCGAAGTGCACTCCCCCGCCACCGGCGAGTTGGTGGGCAAGGTGCCGCTGGCGTCCGAGGCCGACGTGAACGCCGCCTGCGCGGCCGCCAGGAAGGCATTCGACGAGGGCCCGTGGCCGAAGATGTCGCCGCAGGAGCGGGCGGCGGTGCTGGGCGCCGCCGTCAAGCTGATGGAAGAGCGCGCCGACGAGCTGAAGTTCCTGCTGGCCGCGGAGACCGGGCAGCCGCCGACCATCGTCGACATGATGCAGTACGGCGCCGCAATGTCGGCGTTCCAGTTCTTCGCCGGTGCCGCCGACAAGTTCACCTGGCGTGATTTCCGGGACGGCGTGTACGGCACGACGATGGTCCTGCGTGAGCCGATCGGCGTCGTCGCCGCCGTGACGGCCTGGAACGTGCCGTTCTTCCTGGCCGCCAACAAGCTCGGCCCCGCCCTGCTGGCCGGCTGCACCATCGTCGTCAAGCCGGCCGCCGAGACCCCGCTGTCGCTGTTCGCGATGGCCGAGATCTTCGCCGAGGCCGGCCTGCCGGAGGGCGTGCTCTCCGTGGTGCCCGGTGGCGTCGACACCGGCCGCGCGCTGACCGCCAACCCCGAGATCGACAAGTTCACGTTCACCGGGTCCAGCGCGGTCGGCAAGGAGATCGCCAAGATCGCCGCCGAGAAGCTCAAGCCGTGCACCCTGGAACTCGGCGGCAAGTCCGCCGCCATCATCCTCGAAGACGCCGACCTGGATTCCACCCTGCCGATGCTGGTGTTCTCCGGGCTGATGAACACCGGCCAGGCCTGCGTCGGGCAGACCCGAATCCTGGCACCCAGGTCGCGCTATGACGAGGTCGTCGAAAAGCTGTCCGCTGCCGTCGCGGCCATGCCGGTCGGGCTGTCCGACGACGCAGGCGCGATGATCGGCCCGCTGATCTCCGAGCGCCAGCGTGAGCGCGTCGAGGGCTACATCAAGAAGGGCACGGAAGAGGGCGCGCGGATCGTCACCGGCGGTGGCCGCCCCGAGGGCCTGGACAGCGGCTGGTTCGTGCAGCCCACGGTGTTCGCCGACGTGGACAACTCGATGGTGATCGCCCAGGAGGAGATCTTTGGCCCGGTGCTGGCCGTCATCGCCTACGACACCGAGGACGACGCCGTGCGCATCGCCAACGACTCCCCCTACGGCCTTGCGGGTTCGGTGTACACCACCGACAACGACAAGGCCATGAAGATCGCCGCCCAGATCCGCACGGGCACTTACGCGGTCAACATGTACGCCTTCGATCCGGGTGCCCCGTTCGGCGGCTACAAGAACTCCGGCATCGGCCGCGAGAACGGCATCGAGGGCATCGAGCAGTACACACAGGCTAAGAGCGTGCTGCTGCCGTTCGGCTACCAGCCCGAGTAATTCGAGCGCTTCAGATAGAGCTGGCTGCGACTTCTCCCGAGTGGAGGTCGCAGCCAGTTCTATCTGGATCGCGATACCGGTCGGCGTTACGGTAATATCGTTCTCTGTAAATCAGAAGTCGCCTCTCAACCCGGGAATCAGGGAGAACTGATGGCCACCACCAGCAAGGCCGCGATCGTCGCAGCAGCCCGCACCGCTATCGGCACGTCCCGCAAGGGGACGCTGGCGAACATGCCCGCGATCGAGCTGGCCAAGCCCATCGTGGCGGCGGCCGTCGACCGCTCCGGCCTGGACGCCGCCGACTTCGACGACCTGATCCTGGCCGAGAGCCTGCAGGGCGGCGGTGACAGCGCCCGCTACATCGCCGTCGATCTGGGCTTCGACCACATCCCCGGCGCGGCGGTGAACCGTCAGTGCGCCTCCAGCCTGGCGGCCATCGGTTTCGGCGCCGGTCAGATCGCCTCAGGCATGAGTCGGGCCATCCTGGCCGGCGGCATGGAGTCGCTGTCGACCATGCCGGTGCTGACCAAGCGCAAGGCGTTCACCACCGGTAAGGAAGCCGACGACTACGAGCGCTGGTCGCCGATGTCCAACCCGCCCACCGCGGACGCCCCGCCGTTCGACATGTCGATCACGGTCGCTCACAACTGTGCCGTCGAGTACGGCATCACCCGCGAAGATCAGGACGCCTGGGCACTGCGCAGCCATCAGCGTGCGGTCAAGGCCATCGACGCCGGCTCGTTCGTCGACGAGATCGTCCCGATCCAGGTACCCCAAGCGGATGGTTCGTTCATCACCTTCGCCGAGGACGAGCATCCACGCCGCAACAGCTCTCTGGAATCGCTGGCCGGCCTCAAGGTGCTGCACCCCGAGATCGAGGGCTTCACGGTCACCGCGGGTAACGCCTCGGGCACCAACGACGCGGCCGCCGTGGTGGCCCTGGCCGCCCCCGACACCCAGCAGAGCGTCCTGGCCAACGTGCTGTCCTGGACACAGGTCGGCCTGCCGCCGCGGCGCACCGGCAGCGGCCCCATCTACGCCATCCCGAAGGCCCTGGAATTGGCCGGGCTGAAGATCGCCGACGTCGCGCTGTTCGAGATCAACGAGGCGTTCGCAGCCCAGGCCGTCGCCTGCACCCGCCAGCTGGGCTTGGACGAGGAACTGGTCAACGTCTACGGCTCCGGTATCAGCATCGGCCACCCGATCGCGGCGACCGGCGCCCGCATGGTCACCTCGGCCATCCACGAGTTGCGCCGCCGCGGTGGCGGTATCGGCGTGCTGTCGATGTGCGCTGGCGGCGGTATGGGCGCCGCAATGGTCATCGAGGTCTCTTAGAAGGCCGCTTCGTCCAGATCCATGATCGCCAGGTCTACGGACTCGGCGATGCGGCGCTGCGCACTCAGCCGCGGCAGCATGTTCTTCGCGAAAAATGTTGCCGCCCCGACCTTTCCACGGTAGAACTCGACATCGCGGGCGGACGGGTGCTGGTCCAGCGCGGTCAGTGCGATCTCGGCCTGGCGCAGCAGCAGCCAGCCGATCAGCACATCGCCGACGGCCAGCAGCAATGACACCGACTCCAGGCCCACCCGGTACAGATCCCGCGAATTCTGCTGCGAACCGATGAGATAGCCGGTCATCGCGGTGACCATCGCGGTCAGGTCTTCCATCGCGGTGGCCAATAGCGCACGGCTCGGCGCCAACTCGGGCCGGGCTTCGTCGGAGTGCAGGAATTTTTCGATCTGCCCGACCACATGCGACAGCGCCACCCCCTGGTCGCGGGCGATCTTGCGGAAGAAGAAGTCCTGCGCCTGGATGGCGGTGGTGCCCTCGTAGAGCGAGTCGATCTTGGCGTCGCGGATGTACTGCTCGATCGGATAGTCCTGCAGGAAGCCCGATCCGCCGAAGGTCTGCAGGCTTTCGGTCAGGCACTGATAGGCCCGTTCGGAGCCGACGCCCTTGACGATCGGCAGCAGCAAATCGTTGACGCGGTCGGCCATCTCGGCGTCGGCGCCGGAGACGATCTCGGCCACCGTGGGGTCCTGGTGCGCCGAGGTGTAGAGGTACAGGGCGCGCAGTCCCTCGGCGTAGACCTTCTGGGTGAGCAGCGACCGGCGGACGTCGGGGTGGTGGATGATCGACACCCGCGGGGCGGCCTTATCGGTCATCTGGGTCATATCGGCGCCCTGGATGCGGGTCTTCGCGTAGTCCAGTGCGTTCAGGTAGCCCGTCGACAGCGTCGAGATTGCCTTGGTGCCCACCATCATTCGGGCATATTCGATGAGCCGGAACATCTGCGCGATGCCCCGGTGGGTGTCGCCGACCAGCCAGCCGGTGGCCGGGACGCCGTGCTGGCCGAACGTCAGCTCGGTGGTGGCCGATGCCTTCAGTCCCATCTTGTGTTCCAGGCCGGTGACGAAAACACCGTTGCGAGCGCCGGGCTCACCGGTCTGCGGGTCGGGCAGGTACTTCGGTGCCAGGAACAGGCTCAGCCCCTTGGTGCCAGGTCCGGCGCCTTCGGGCCGGGCGAGTACGACGTGCAGGATGTTCTCGAACATGTCGTCGGTGTCGCCGTTGGTGATGAAGCGTTTGACCCCGTCGATATGCCAGGTGCCGTCGGCCTGCTCGACGGCTTTGGTGCGCCCCGCCCCGACGTCGGAACCGGCGTCGGGTTCGGTGAGGACCATGGTTGCGCCCCAGTTCCGCTCGACAGCCAGTGTGGCCCAATGCTTCTGCTGGTCGTTGCCGATATCGTGCAGGATGCCTGCGAACACCGGTCCAGCCATGTAGAGGAAGGCGGCCGGGTTGGCGCCGAGGACGAATTCGTTGATCGCCCAGGCCACCATCTGGGGTGCGGCCACCCCGCCGACGTTCTCGTCCAGGCCGATCCGGAACCATTCGCCCTGCTGCCAGGTCCGCAGCGATTTCTTGAACGACTCGGGGATGCTGACGACGTGGGTGTCGGGATCGAAGGTGGGCGGGTGCCGGTCGGCGTCGGCGAACGATTCCGCGACGGGTCCCTCGGCCTGCCTGGCCGCCTCGGCCAGCATTTCGCGGACCGACTCGCCGTCCAGATCCCCGAAGGCGCCGGCGGCGAGCACCTTGTCCAGTTCGAGTACCTCGAAGAGGTTGAATTCGAGGTCGCGGACATTGCTCCTGTAGTGCCCCATGCAGGCGAGGGTAATCCTCGGCAGCCGCGCACAGACAGGAACTATGCTGAATCACATAATCGGCAGTTGAACCGACAGTAAAGCCGCTGTTCACCGTCGCTCTTGTTTTGGCCAGCCCGAGAGTTATATGCTCATGTTCATATTCCGAGGAGGCGCACGATGTGGGACATCGAGGTCAACATCGCTGGGTACCGATTCACCAGCCAGGTCCCCGACCAGCGCAGACGGGTGCTGCGGTACGCCGCGGCCAGACCGGCCTGGTGGCCGTCCACTCATCTCAGGCAGCCTTCGCATCATCCACATGCCGCCTGACGTCGCCGTACCCACCAAACGCGGCGCCACCAGGCGCCGCATGCTGGTCAGCGCGGCCGAGTTGCTGCAGCAGTGCGGCGCCGCGGGGGTGACCATCGACGCCGTCCTCGCCCGCAGTGGCGCCCCGCGAGGATCGGTCTATCACCACTTCCCCGGCGGCCGGCATCAGTTGCTCACCGAAGCCCTGCGGTTCGCCGGTGACGCCATCGCCGTCAAGATCGACAACGCGGCCACCGACGGCGGCCACTCCTTGCTGCGGAAGTTCGTCCAGTTCTGGGATCACCTACTGTCCGAGAGCGATTTCACCGCAGGCTGTCCGGTGGTGGCGGCCGCAGTCGGCTCCTCAGAGGACGACCCGCAACTCACCGCGGTGGCGGGTGAGATCTTCGCGCGGTGGCGCACCCCCCTGGCGCAGGCCTTCGGCGGCGACGTATTCGCCGGCGCCGACGCGGACGCACTGGCGACCATGTGCATCGCATCGCTGGAAGGTGCGGTGATCCTGCGCCGGTCGGCGCGCAGTGCGGCACCGTTGCACGATGTTGCCGGTCATCTCGAATTCCTGGTCAAGGCAAAGGAATT
>JBEVHL010000614.1:0-5774 GCA_040511255.1 Mycobacterium sp.
ACATCGGGGACGGCCTCGGCGTCGCCGAGAGCGCACAGATTGAACTGATCGCCGTAGCTCCAAACGGTGAAGTTCAGCGCCGCCCCCTGCGCGACCGGACCGGTGGAGAACCATCGATCAAGTTTCCATTGGCTCAGGTACAGCGGGCGCCGGGGACCGGGAACGTTCGACACGACGATGTTTTTGAACGCGCTGTAGCGACCGTTTGTCTTCTCGC
The DNA here is from genome assembly GCA_040511255.1 of Mycobacterium sp. Classification (GTDB taxonomy): domain Bacteria; phylum Actinomycetota; class Actinomycetes; order Mycobacteriales; family Mycobacteriaceae; genus Mycobacterium. The sequence goes on from JBEVHL010000614.1 coordinate 218, forward strand.
TTGCCGAAACCAGCGCCGATGCCAGCGGCCCGGGCATGATTTCGACGACCTTGGATATGTCGGCGTCCTTCGTTGCCGCGAAGTGCTCCTTCGTCGCCTGCGCCGAAGCGCTGCTCGCACGCAGCCGCTCGATGGGATCGGCAATTTCTGCATGCAACCAGACGTAATCCATCGAGGAGTAATTGGCCGGCGTGGGGCGCTCGTCAAGTGGCTTGAGCGACAGCGGCATCGTGCCGACCATCGGCGCATCCAGCGCTGACCCCGCGTCTGTGAGAAGGCGTCGGACACTGCCCGCCACACACGACAGAAACACATCGTTGATCGTTACGCCAAAGGCGGCGGATATTTCCGTCAGCTGGGTTAGCGAGAAGGTTTCGCACGCGAACCGGCGGTTTCGCGATAATCTGCGTTGAAACGGACCGGCGGCAGGATGGTCGAACGCCGACGGCGACAGACCTGGGCGGGTGCGGGCGATCTCGCGTTCGATCCGAGCGCGCTCGCGCATCGCTCGAGCCGTGAGCGGTACCTTCCGCAGCAGGGCCGGCAGGTCACGCAGCGCCCATGCCAGGCGGCGCGATGGCGATGGTAACGGGCCAGGCTCCCACGCCGCGGGCCCGCGGGGAGTGTCCTCTAGGGCTTCGTTGAAGACGTTCTGCATCATTTCGATGGCGCCGATGCCGTCGGTATAGGCGTGATGGAAGAGCGTCACGAGCGCCACCCGGCCGCCTTCGAGGCCCTCGACGACCCACATTTGCCACAGCGGCCGGTTGCGGTCCATTGGATTGGCGTACACCTGCTCGACGAGCGCGCAGAATTCCCGCATCCCGCCCGGCGCTGGGCAGGCCACGTAACGCACGTGCGCGTCGAGGTCGAACTCGGGGTCGTCGACCCAGATCGGCTGGTGGATCCCGAGAGGCGTGGGCAGATAGCGCTGGCGAAACATCGGCAGCAAGTGGATTCGCTCGCGCAGTACTTGCTGCATCCGCGGTCGCGACCACCCCTGCGGATCCGTTGAGGGATCCAGAATCGAGATCTTCAACGTGTGCTTGTACGCATTGCCGCGATCGAGGCGGAGCATCAACGCGTCGGTGCCGTTTAGTCGTCTCATCGGTTGCTCAACCCTTTACCCCGGCGAACTTCCACAAGCGGCGCGCGTAAAGGAACGCCATCAGCCGGCGCGAGAGCTCCGGCGACATCCGCTTGGCAATCGAGTGAGCACGGACGTCTGCGCTCGGAAGCGAGTACAGCCGCCTCCTGGCCATGTCCACGACTATGCGACCGACCACGTCCTCGGCGGACCGGCTGGTGGTCTCCGTCTCGCGCCTGAGGAATTCGGCCATCGGGTCGTTCTCTGACGCCACGATCCTGCCTTCCGCGGCGAGTTCGGACTGAAAGAAACTCGGGCAGGCGACCGTCACGTCAATGTGGTGGGGGGCGAGCTCTGCATCGAGTGTCTCCGACAGCGACACGACAGCTGCTTTGCTCACGTTGTAGCTGCCCATCTCGGGCAGCGAAGCGAACACGGCGACCGAGGCGACGTTGACGATGTGGCCGCCACCCGACTCCCGCAGGATCGGCGTGAACGCCTTACAGCCGTGCACCACTCCGAACGTGTTGACATCGATGATGCGGTGCCAGGAGTCGATAGAGCCGTCTTCGATCGACGAGGCACTGGCAACACCAGCGTTGTTGACCAGGATGTCCAACCCGCCCCAGGCTTCGGCGACCTGGCGCGCCGCGCGCTCGAAGTCTTCGTATCGCGTCACCTCCAGCTCGATCTCGAGCACCTGTCCCCCCGCTGCCCGAACCTTCTTCGCGGAAAGAGCAACCCTCTCGCGGTTGCGGCCCGTGACGGCGACGCGCCAGCCGTAGCGGCCGAAGAGCAGAGCGAGCGCCTCACCGGAACCGCTCGTCGCTCCGGTGATCAGGATTCGTCGCGCCGGGTAGCGCGAGTTCAGCGTCGCGACGGCGCGTAACAGGGCGCTCATCGGAGCGTGCGGGGGTCGGCGGGCATCGGGCAACCTTTCGTAGCACTCGGATACGGGTAGAGCGTGCCCCTTTGCGCGCCGATGTCATTGTGTCGGCGCGACGGTGATCTCCGCTTGCTCATTCGCGCGAGGTCGCTTGCCTATTTACGCATTCGTTATTTTGGTCACTATTTACGCATTCGTTGTTTTGGTCTGCCTGGCGGCACGCGAGCTTGCCCCTATCTCCTTGCCGCGCGTTCGATCAGCACATCGCTTACGAGGGGGACAGATGAGTACCGCCGGGACCTGGTCTACCCACGGTTTGCCGCATGATCAGGCGCGCGACGCCTCTGAGGGCAAGCTGTCCGATTTGAATTACGCGTGGGCGCTGACTCACCCGCCGCAGAGCGGCGTGGACTTGTCGGTTCGGTACCGCAAGGCCCAAGCGCTGACTGTCGGCGAGCTTCAGGCGGGGAAGCTTGCCGGGTACCGCCCAGCTTCGGCGGCAAGCGGCAATGCGTTCGTCGGTGTGCTTGTGAACCTGTCCGGGCGGGTTCGCTGCCGCTATCTGTGGGGCGGCGAATTCATACTGGAGCCGGGTCAGCTCGTCGTGTGGGAAAGCGGAACAGCGCATGCCTTTGAGGTCATGGAGCCGCACGCGCAGCTTTATCTTGTGTTGCCGCGCGACCGAACTCCGAAGCGACTGGCTGACGTGGCTGCACAGCCGCGCGGCGCCTTGTCCGCGGGCCCCGGTTCGGGCCTGCTGGCCATCGCCGCCGACCAGCTCAGAGCGATAAATCGCGAGCTCGACGAGCTGTCCGAAGCCGGTCTGACGGTCGCGTGCCAAGGCCTGGTCAACATCTTGGACTCGGCCTTGGTCTTTGCCCCGGATCTACCGTCTTTCAACAATTCTCGGCTCGTCGAGATGCAACATTATATCGAAGGCAACCTCCACGACTCCAGGCTGTGTGCGTCAACAATCGCTGCGGCACACGGCATCTCAGTCCGAACGCTGCAGCAGTTGTTTTCCGACGCGGGCACCACCGTGAGCAGCTGGATCCGCGAACGGCGCCTTAAGGCGTGTTATCGGGAACTGTCCGGCGCGGATCGATTCGACACTGTGACGGAGGTGGCCTTCCGCTGGGGCTTCAACGATGCTGCGCATTTCAGCCGCAGGTTCAAGCAGGCCTTCGGGGTCACACCGAGCAGTGTTCTCACCGACCGCCAGCCGCAGCGCGCCGAGGGCTTTATCGACCCGCCACAGCACCGACTCCACCGCGCGACTTACCAAAGCAGCCAACTGACCTCAGTGCGTACCGACAACCGGTCACGGCACACCGGAAGGAGATAGACCTGCTATGCCACGTTCATTTGACATGATTGCCGACTATCCAGACAGCGTCGAAGACCTGATTGGGGCGTTCGGCGACGAGCGCTACTGGCTGGCTTGGCTCGCCGCCGAGTACGGCACCGACGCCACGCTGGATTCGATCCAGGTCGGTGCCGACGGCAGCGTCGAAGTGGCTTGCACATTTGCGCTGCCGCAAGACCAACTGCCGAGCGTCGTAGCCCGTGTCTACAAGAGTGATGTGCAGATCACGCGCGGGGAGAGTTGGAGCGCTATCGCCGGTGGCGAGGCCACCTGCACCATCACCGCGAGCATGCCGGGCACACCGGTCACGCTGTCGGGCAGCGCGCAGCTCACCCCGCACCCCGCAGACGCCGGCGGCGCGCAGATGAGTGTCAAGGGCACGGTTGAGGTCCGAATTCCGATGGTGGGCCGCCAGATTGAAAAAGTGATCGCCAACCAGCTGATGGATTTGGCGACCACCAGGCGGCATTTCACCAGTTCGTGGATCAGCCAGAAGAGTTGATCGCATGCATGGATTGCATCATCCGCAGTCGCAGGATCCGCCTCGTCAAACCCGGCCAAATGAGCGTGGGCTGCGCGTCTTCCGTGACCCATTGTCGATCGTCCTGATGGTCGTAATCGTGGTGGCGCTCGGCTTTAGCGCCCTCATCGGCGGCGAGTTCTACGCGCGACACCGTGCCACATCGGCGCTGGAGAAACTGGTCGAATGTGTCGCCGAGGACCGTGCGAGCGTGTCGTTCGGCGCGCAGCCGTTGCTGCTGCAGCTCATGACCGGCAGCTTCCCCGACATCTCCATCGAGACCGCAGGCAATCAGTTCCGAGAAGCCAAGGGCATGAAGGTGTACATGCATGTCACTGATCTGCGGTTGCAGCGTACCGGTAACTCAGGCGGCACCGTCGGCTCCTTGGACGCCCAAATCTCCTGGTCCGACGAGGGCATTAAGCAGACCTTGCAGGACACCATTCGCTTGTTCGGGGGTCTGATGACCGCCGTGACAACCAAGCCATCGGACGGCACCATCGAGTTGCACGGCGGGCTCGGCAGCATCATCGCGCAACCCCGGGTCGTCGACGGCGGGCTGACCCTGCACGTACTCGACGTCACCGGTTTCGGTTTCACCCTGCCTCCCGAAAGTATGCAGTCGCCGTTGGACGCGTTGACGTCAACACTGACGAATGGCCTTCCGACTGGCATCCGTGCCGACACCGTGCATCTCACCGACACTGGCATTACGGTGGGGTTTTCCGGGCGCCACGCCAGCATCCCGGTGGTACGGGCCGACCCGTGCTTCGGCGATATGTGACCACCGCCCTGCTCTGTAGGCCGTAGTCGATGGTGGCGCTTACGGTTCCATACTCAGGCACGAGGCGACGGTCAGCGTGATCGACGTACCCGACCCATTGCCTGCTGTGGCCACCAGCTCGCTTCGCGCAGGAGCGTGGCGATGGCGGGCACGGTGAGGGTGCGGACCACGAAGGTGTCCAGCAGGAGGCCGCAGCCGATGATAAAGCCGGCCTGGATCATGTTGGCCAGTGAACCGACCATCAGCCCAAACATGCTGGCTGCGAAGATAACTCCGGCAGAGGTGATGACCGATCCGGTGCTCGCCACGGTGCGCAACACACCCACGCGGATGTTGCGTTCCGATTCTTCACGTAGCCGCGAGACAAGCAGCATGTTGTAGTCGGCGCCCACCGCGACAAGGATGATGAACGCGAGAAGCGGTACCTGCCAGGCTATCGCTTGGCCGAGACCGTACTGGAAGACCAGCACGCCGATGCCCAGTGCGGCAGCGTAATTCAGCACCACAGTGCCCAGCAGATACAGCGGAGCCAGCAGAGCGCGCAGAAGCAGCACCAGGATGATGCCGACGATGGCGAGGGTTGTGGTGCTCAACTGGATGAAGTCGGACCTGAACAACCGTTGGATATCGGAGTTGACGGCAGGGAATCCCGCCATCGATACCGTCGCATCGGCCAGTGAGGTGTTGGGGCGGGCGTCGTTGGCGACGTCGGTGATCTTGCGGCTGAGCTCCATGGCTTCCACGGCGTAGGGGTCGTCGCTGGATTCGATTGCGAATCGCGCGGTCTTGCCATCGGGCGAGAGGAACTGTTTGGCCATATCGGCGAAAGAACGGTCCGTGAAAACTTCTTCCGGCAACTGGAATCCGCTCGACGAGTCTGAACTCATCCGAGCCGAGTTCTGCAGTTGGGTGGC
>JBEVHL010000615.1:0-3817 GCA_040511255.1 Mycobacterium sp.
GTGTGCCTACACGAATTCGCCGTTTGGGTGACTCTGCAAGCCTCCTACCAGCACAATCGCTCCGCGCTACCCCCAAATGTGCCTACGAACTGCGGAAGTCGGGACAGTGACGCCGCCACAATCTGCTCGGCGAATCCACTCAGCCGCGGACCACTTGCCGATCTGTCTCCGAACTCCCGCAGCATGAGCTGGGACCACTGGCGTGCGAGCCATCGCGGACCCCATCCGGATGGGGTCGGCCACATGTCGGCCAGCATCGCATTCCACCAGCTTGCCGGATTGCTTGGCGCTCCGCCCAGTCCACATGATGTCGAAGCCAGCACCAGCCTCCGGACTCTGGTGGGCATGTCGTGGGCGAACTGCTGGGCGACCATTCCACCAAAAGACAGGCCGAGCACGTCGGCGCGCTCGATGGCGAGTTGATCGAGCAGGTGGCCGACCATCGCCGCGAAGTTGCGCATCGTCAGTACGGGCTGCGGGGCCAGGATTCCGCCGTTTCCGGGCGTGCCTACCCGGATACGGTCGAACCCGTCGAGATGCCGATCCAACGGTGCCCAAGTGGACAACGACATGCCCATCCCGTTGAGCAGCAGAATCGGCGGCCCCGTGCCGCGGTCGTGTCCATCCGGCGGTGTAAATGACTACGGACGTAGGTTCCTTCAAGAGCTACCAACTCAGCGAAGGAAGGACTACGCCCGTGTCAGTACGAGTATCACCTACCGAGAAGATCCGTGGCGAGATCGACGCCTTGTTCGACGGGTCGCGTGAGCTATCGGAGATTATCGAGGACGTCGCCCGCTTGGGTGCCCGGTTGATCATCCAGACCGCGGTGGAGGCCGAGGTCGATGTGTTCTTGGGCCGGGCCCGCTACCAGCGGGCCGCTGGCTGCGCTGAGGCGCGGCCGGGGATGCGTAACGGCTACTGCGACTCGACGATCAAGACCACCGCCGGGCCTGTCACCGTGGCGCGGCCGAAGCTGCGCGATACGACCGAGCGGTTCGCCTCGCAGCTGTTCGGCAAGGGCGTCACCAAGTCCAACGCGTTGGAGTCGCTGGTGATCGCCGGGTTCGTGCGTGGCCTGTCTGTGCGCGACGTGGAGAACACCCTGGCCGATGCGCTCGGCGCCGAGGCGGCTCTGTCGAAGTCGACGGTCTCGCGGGTCTGCCAGGCGATCGCCGAGGAGTTCGAGGCCTGGTCGTCTCGGCGCCTGGACGAGCTGGAATTGGACTACCTGTTCCTGGACGCTTCCATGTTCAAGATGCACCCCGGTGCCCGTGCCGAACCGGTGCTGGCCGCGTGGGGCATCACCACCGAAGGCGCGCCGGTATTCGTCGCTTTGGCCGCCGGCGGATCGGAGTCGACCGACGCCTGGGGCGACTTCCTCAACGAACTCCAGGCGCGTGGGCTGCGCCCGCCGCTGCTGGTCATCTCCGACGGCGCGGCCGGGCTGATCAACGCCGCCGAGTCCAGCCTGCCCCGCTCGCTGCGGCAACGCTGTCTGATCCACCGATGCCGCAACCTACTTGCCAAGGTGCCCGCCGAGGCGCAGCGCGAGCTGCGTGACGCCTATTGGGCGATCTTCGACACCGACGAACTGATCGCCGGTGGCATGGCGCCCGGGCCGAAGCTGGTCGCCGCGGTTCAGCACCGTATCGACGCGGTCGCCGACACCTACGCCCGCACCTACCCGGCCGCGGTCAAGTGCCTGCTCGCAGACCGTGAACAGCTAACCAGCTACCTGCGTTTCCCGGTCGAACACCACCGGCGGATCCGGCACTCTAACTTCATCGAGCGCACCTTCGGCGAGACCCGCCGCCGCGTGAAGGTGATCGGCCGGCTCCCCGGCGAGACATCCTGCCTCAACCTCGTGTGGGCGGTGCTTGACCGCGCCTCCCGAGGCTGGCGCGGCATGACCATGACACCGACCGGCACCCGGCTACTGGCCGATCTACGCCACCAACTGCTCGACCCGCCGACCCCAATCCGCAAACCCAACACCAACATCAACGACGCCGAAACTGTCGGAGCCGTCGCCTAACATGCCCACCAAGGAACCGAAGTCCGCCGTCATTTACACCGGCGCTGGGACGCGACCCGTGCCGCTGCGCCGTACACGAAGATGACGTCCCTCAACCCGAATAAGTCGTTCCGACTCCATTGTCACGTCGAGCGCGGTGGCCAGCGCGATCTGAATCACCCGTGTGCACGCTGCGCATTACCGCCGCCTCCTCCTGACTCCAATCCTCAAAACCATTGAGTGTTGAGCATCACCGACTCAACCCAAAAAAGCCACCTCGCGTCCATGTCCCAATGAGCGGGAATAGCGGATGGGCGGGCCGCCAACAATCCACCATGGATGCAGTGAGCCGGCAACGCCGACTCTGGTCACGCCTTTAGGAGGAGCCGATGGCAGTGCGAAAGTCGATCAACATCTGCGGATCAGGCCCCTCGTTCGAAGCGGCGGTCCACGAGGCCATGGACCGGGCGTGCACAACGCTCGAGGGGATCACCCGCTTCGAGGTGAACAAGATCAGTGGTGACCTCACCGACGCAGGCACAACTTTCGACGTCGAGCTGACCGTCTGGTTCACGCTCCTCGAGCGGATGCACGAGTGAGCCGCAACCCGTGACCACCGGCCGAGAACTGCGCGGTCACATCCAGCCTGACGGCATCGGAGTAGCCGCGATGCCCATCGGGATCAACCACATCGAGAGTGTCAACGTCTACCTCGTCGAAGACGGCGACTCGGTGACGCTAGTGGACTGCGGCATGTGGCACCCCGGCGAGCCCGACGACGGCTTGACCAAGCTGCGTCGCGCACTCAACACCCGGGGCTACGTGCTGGACGACATCTCGCGGATCATCGTCACCCACGCCCATATCGACCACTACGGGATGGCCGGGCGCCTGATGGAACTCACCGGAGCCGAGCTGTACATGCACGTCATGACGGACCTGGACTGCGAAAAGTACCGGCATCCCGACACCGCCCAGGCGCGTAGGCGCGACACGTACAGCGACCACGGGGTGCCCAAAGCCGAGCTGCCCGCTTTCGCCGACACCCTCATGGCGTGGATGCCTTACCTGCATTCCGTCGTAGAGGCATCCACACGCCTGCACGGCGACGAGTTCATCAGCATCGGCAAACGCCAGTGGCAAGTTCTCCACACGCCAGGTCACTCACTCGGCCACATCTGCCTGTGGTCGCAGACAGACAGGCTCTTGTTCTCCGGCGACCACGTCCTCCCGGCCGTCACTCCCCCGGTCACATTCGAGCGTGGATTCGACAGGGATCCTCTCCGCAGCTATCTCGAATCCCTGAAGCTGGTCGCCGAGCGCGACCCCGCACTAGTGATGCCCGGACACGGTCGCGCGTTCGCGGACGGCAGGCGCCGCGTCGACGCGATCATGCGCAACAAACAACGCCGGCTCGACGCCATTCACGCCTTGATCCGCAGCCACCCTTGCACCGTCCATGAGATTGCCGAAGCTCAGGTCGCCAAGTCCCTGCTGAAGTTTCAACGAAATCTGGCAATGGCTGAAACACTCGCCCATTTGGCTTACCTGCGTTGGCAGGGACTCATCGAACGACGAACCCGCGAAGACGGTGTCTACGAGTGGTACTCGACCGATGAGGCGTCTCCTTGAGTCGGCCGCGACGGGTTATGGACGAGCAATTGCGCCCTGTTGGACACTGGCGGTGTGACGATCTTCGACGAACCTAAGATCGATTGTCACAACCACCTTCTCGACCCCGCCCATTTCGGGTATGCGCCCAACGCCTGGTACCACCCGGTCGCCAACGAGCAGGGCACG
>JBEVHL010000616.1:0-3880 GCA_040511255.1 Mycobacterium sp.
TAGCCGAAGGTGTTCGGCCGGTCCAGCATGGTGAATTCTTCGTCCATCCTGCCGCCGACCATCTTGAGCGTCCTGGTCTGCCCGATGGTGCTCCAGTCCCCGACCTGGCCCAGCACCGCCTTGACCGGGCCGACGGGACCGTAGCGGTTGCGCAGCAGTGTGGTCAGCGCGATCACCACGGTGCGGTCGAACGCATCACTCATCTCGACGGGGATCGCCCGGGACTGCACCATCACGTACGGGTTGGCCATAGGCCGAACTGTAGCCCCCGTCAGCGCGACAACCGGGGCGCCGCACGGCCGCTGATCAGCGGCAAGTCGAGATAGGTGGCAATTCCCGGTGCGGCGGCGCAGACCGCAGGGATCGAGTTCACGCAATGCGCTGCGGTGGCGACGATCCCGTTGTTGCTCTTCAGACCCTCCTCCACGCTCTCGGGCTGGAAGCCCTTGATCGTGACGTTGAAGTCCGGATTGCCGTGCACCTCCATCTCGTAGCGTTCGCCCGCCGGGCCGAACGTCCAGCCGGGGTCGAGGTTCTCCTGACCCATGAACCAGTTGACCGTCACCCGCACCACCGTCTCACCGTCGACCAGCGCCTCCCAGTGGAACTTGCGCGCGGCGACCTGACCGGCCTCGATGGTGCCCATCGGGGAGTCGATCGGCCCGGTGGCCACCGCGATCTCCTGCGTGGCCCGGATGGTCGGTTCGGCCCTGAAGCCGATCTGGTCCACCACCATCTTGACCGACTGGACGAATCCACCGTCGAGCAACTTCTGCATCGGCCCGGTCAGCGCTTTCTCCGGCGTGTCACCGAAGCCCATCACATATCGCAGCACGTCGGGTGCATCGTAGGTGCGTAGATCCGAATACTCTTCTGCCCGAACGAAAGTCACGCCGGTCGACATGGTCGACAGCAGCAACGGAAACTTCTCACTGATGCCGCCGGGGGCGATACCGGTGCCATGCAGGGTCACGTTGCCCGCCAGGGCCGCGGCCCGCAGCGGTGCGGCCTCCTTCTCGCTCGGGTAGAACCAGCCGACCGGAGTGACGACGTTCTTGCCCGAGCGCAGCAGCGCCGTTACTTCCTCGACGTTGGGCATCAGCGGGGAGTAGATGACGGCGTCGGCATCCATCGACAGGATGGCCTCGACGTCGTTGGTGGCCGACACCCCGATGGGCCCGGTACCGATGATGTCGCCGACGTCCTTGCCGTTCTTGGCTTCCGAATGCGCCCAGCAGCCGACCAGCTCAAGTTCGGGATGTTCGAGGACACCGTTGATCGCGGCGATACCGACGCCGCCCGTCGCCCACTGCACGACCTTCAGGCTCATCTATGTCTCCTCCAGCCGACCAAACTAGAACACGTTCTACTCTGGTTCTACACCAGCCGTCCCGGTCACGACGGGAGTTTGACCACCTCGGATTGCGCCCGGTCAGTCGCGGACTTCGATGACGTCGTAGGCACTCTCGCCGTGTCGCGCCCGGATGGTCTTCTTGTCGTATTTACCGACGCTGGTGCGGGGCACCTCGTCGACGAACGTCCACCGCTCCGGCAGCCACCACCGAACGACCTTGTCCGCCAAGAACTCCCGCAGTTCCGCGGCGCTGACCTCCGCACCCTCCTTGACGACAACCGCGGCCAGCGGGCGCTCCTGCCAGCGCTCGTCGGGCACACCGACGACGGCAGCCTCCAGCACCGCGGGGTGGCCGATGAGGTGGTTCTCCAGCTCCACCGACGAGATCCACTCCCCGCCGGATTTGATCACGTCTTTGGCGCGGTCGGTCAACGTCACGAAGCCCATCGCGTCGATCCGCCCGACATCGCCCGTGCGCAGCCAGCCGTCGGCGAACTTCGACTCGTCGCGGCCCAGGTAGTAACTCCCGGTGATCCAGGGCCCACGTACCTCGAGTTCGCCGACCGTCTCGCCGTCGCTGGGCAGTACCCCGCCCTCATCGTCGACGATGCGCGCCTCCACCCCGCAGACCGGCCTGCCCTGGGTGGCCCGCAGGACCCAGTGCTGATCGTCGGACACATTCGGCGGCGGCCACGCGAGCGTGGCCAGGGGTGAGGTCTCGGTCATCCCCCACAGCTGCCGGATCTGCACGCCGTGGCGCTCCTCGAACGTCTTCATCAGCGACACCGGCACCGCCGACCCGCCGCACGCCACCATCCGCAGCGACGAGATGTCGCGGCCCGGATCGTTTTCCAGGCAATGCATTACGTCGTTCCAGATGGTCGGCACCGCCCCGGCCATGGTCGGCCGCTGCGTCTCGATCAGGTGGATCAACGACTTGGCGTCCAGGAAGCGGTCCGGCAGCACCAGATCGGCGCCTGCCATCATCGCCCCGTAGGGCATGCCCCAGGCATTGGCGTGGAACATCGGCACGATCGGGAGCACCGAATCGCCGAACCCGACTCCGAACCCATTCAGGACATTTGTCGACATCGAATGCAAATAGCTCGAACGATGGCTGTAGACAACACCTTTCGGGTTCCCGGTGGTGCCGCTGGTATAGCACATCGCCGCGGCCGAAGTCTCGTCGAGCTCCGGCCAGTCGAAGTCCGTCGACTCCGTGGCCAGCAGCTCGCCATACCGCAGCACCGTTTTGCCCGCTTCCTCAAGCGCGGAGATGTCACCGTCGCCGACGGCGATCACGGTGTGCACGGTGTCGAGCAGCGGCAGCACCGCGGCGAGCTGCGTGGCCAGCGACACGTCCACCAGGACGACCTGGTCTTCGGCCTCGTTCGCTACGAAGGCGATCTGCTCCGGCGAGAGCCTGATGTTCAGCGTGTGCAGCACCGCGCCCATCGACGGCGCCGCGAGGTACACCGTGAGGTGTTCCTGGTTGTTCCACATGAAGGTGGCCACCCGCTGGTCACCGGTGATGCCCAGCCGCCGCAGCGCATGGGCCAGTCGGGCCGCGTCGGCGCCGACTTCGCGGTAGGTGGCGTGCCGGAATCCGCCGCCGGTCGCCGTGGTGACAGTCCGGTCGCCGTGCACGCTGACGGCGTGCCGCATGATCGCGGTGACGGTCAGTGGGAAGTCCTGCATAGTGCTGTGCATCGATGCACCGCCTTCGACTCGATAGCCGCCCTGGTGAAGTGTGGCCCAGGCTAGCCCGTCAGCGGGGGCAGTTCGGTGAGACAGTGGCTGCGTGACGGTCACCAAGTCGATTGCTTTGTTCGTCATCGCGGCGTTGTTCGAGATCGGCGGCGCATGGCTGATCTGGCAGGGCGTGCGGGAATCTCGTGGGTGGTGGTGGATGGGCCTCGGCGTCGTGGCGCTCGGCGCCTACGGTTTTGTCGCCACCCTGCAGCCCGATGCCAATTTCGGCCGGATCCTGGCGGCCTACGGCGGCGTCTTCGTCGTCGGCTCGCTGATCTGGGGGATGACCGTCGACGGCTTCCGCCCCGACCGCTGGGACGTCATCGGTGCACTGGTCTGTCTGGTGGGCGTCGCGGTGATCATGTACGCGCCGCGGAGCTGAGCACTGCCTGAATGTCCGCTGGGAACGAATTGGCTCCGTCAGACGATGTAATCAGTGAGAGAATTGCCTGATTACTACCAAGGAGGCGGCGCCATGCGGACCGCAATGACAATCGCGGCAGCGGCAGTAGCAACGTTCGGTGTTCTCGCCGCGCCTGCTGGTCTCGCGTCGGCCGACAAAACCGCGCAGCAGACCATCAACGATCTGCAGTCGCAGGGCTACACCGTCAACATCGACAAGGTGGGTTCCGGTCCCATGTCGAGCTGCGAGGTCACCAACGTGCGCAACCCGCAGCAGGTCACTCAGTGGGTGCCTGCGGTCGGGCCGGTGCTCGGTAACCGGGACCGCACCGTTCTGGTGCAGGAGACCATCAGCCAGTCGATCTCCGTCAC
>JBEVHL010000617.1:0-5416 GCA_040511255.1 Mycobacterium sp.
GGCTCCTGCGATCATGACAGCATCTGTTCCCCGGGATGAGCACGGGTACGAGAGGGGGCCCCGCAAGGCGGTCGCAACTGCATGCCTACCCTCGCAACCACCGACGTCGGCATCTTCCATAAAGACCGGGGGCGCAGGACAACCCAGAGTCAGGTGATCTCCAGCGCGATCCTGCGCAGGTCTCGGCGCGTTCGGACGCCGAGCTTGGTGAAGATCCGACCGAGGTGCCATTCCACGGTTCGGGGGCTGAGGAAGAGTACCGCTGCGATCTCGGTGTTGGTGTGGCCGTCGCGGGCAAGCTTGGCGATCTGATGCTCCTGCGTGGTCAGAACCGCTGCTGTGTTCGATTCGTGGTTTGCGACCACCATTCCCGTCGCACGCAGTTCGTTCCGCGCGCGCTGCGCGAACCCTTTAGCGCCAGCCAAAGTCAATTCATCGCAAGCAATTTGCAGATGCTTGCGCGCGTCACCGCGGCGCTTCGCGCGTCGCAGCCATTCTCCGTATACGAGATGTGTCCGATGCAGGAAGAACCTGACCGGGCTGCGCTCGAAGTGATCAATTGCCTCCAGGAACGCCCCCTCGGCGTCCGTGTCGTCAACCAACCCCTTTGCACGGCAAGCCATGCCACGGGCGGCCGCGGTGCCGCTGATTCGTGCGAGCTCGACGAGCTCACTGCAGGCCGCTTGCGCGGTCTCGCTCGCGCCGCTTCGAGATGCTGACTCTGCTAGTTCCGTTAAGAGCAGGGCACGGAGGCCGAAGTCGTCGTATTGCAGACCTGCCGACGCCGCAGCGAATGCTTTCTCATAATGACCAAGGCCGTTCTCCAAGATGGCAATTCCATGCTGAGCGACCGTGATGTCGAAGCCCTCTCCGCGCTCACGTGCCGCTGAAATGGTTTCGGCGAGACAGGCGTGGCAGTACTGCTCATCACCCAAGCAGCCACCGAGTTGGACGAGGATCCCCTTGGGCAGCGGTTGTCTCGTGACCGCGCCGATAACGGCGGCCTCGTCGATCAATCGCGCTGCTTCCTCAAGCCTTCCTGCCCACAAGTTTGACCCCGCACGGGTATAGAGCGCGATCGGCAGCTGACTCAACGCGCCCGCAGCGCGCAGCGTGGCGACCAAATGTCTGGTGTAGGCGTCGTAGGTGTCATGGTCAGCAAGATCCAGCGCCGGGCGCCAAACGAAGTCGAGAGCACCATGTGTGACCCGGCCGGCGGAGAGATCCTGCATGTATCGACTCAGCGCCTGTCTGAAAATGGGCGCGGCAGCAACAGCGCCTTGCTCGATGCGGATGATGACGGCGTCAAGGAGCAGATCGACCGCTCGCGATGTCGATGGCGGCCGAGGAGCGAGTCGGGCCGCCCGGGCGATCTCTGCGGCTGAATCATGCTCGGTTGCGGCGAACCGACCTATCAACGTGGCCGCGCTCAAGGCGTTCAGATAGATCTCGCGCGCGGCGAGGGGGTCAAGCGATTCCATCTGCTGAGCGGCGGTGAGAAGGAGGGCAGGTACTTCTCGTCCTCGGCTGGTGACATAGGCCAGACGCGCACGGATGGTGCTGCTACGGGCTTGGATCAGCGGATCAGCGCTGAGACTCCGCGCCAGGGCGATCAGTTGCGCGGTTTGTTCGGTAGCCCCTGCGTCGAGTTTCGCCTGAGCGGCGTCCAGGAGGCGTCGCGCCCGACCTTCGTTGTCGGGCGTGAGCTCGGCGGCCTTGGCCAAGAATGCGCCAGCGGCCGCCCAGCCGCCGCGTGCACTTGCCCGCTCCGCGCTGCTCTCCAGATTTTGGGCGACGTCCTCGTTGGCGGTGACCGTGGCGTGGGCGCGATGCCAGGCGCGGTATTCCTCGGCGTGGGCGTCGACAATGGACTGTGCCAACGCACCGTGGGCAGTACGGCGTTCCGGATCCGACGCCTCGTGATAGACCACGGCCCGAATCAGTGGGTGCGAGAACCGGATTCCCGAACCGACGGTGACGAGACCGTCGCCGGCGGCCGGGTTCGCAGCGGACCGGTCAATCCCTAGTAGGTCAGCGGCCGACCACAACCAGTCCGACCGGCCGGCGGGATCGCAGGCGGCCACGAGAAGCAGCATTCGGGTGTCGGATGGAAGCTGCTGAAGTCGCCGACGGTAGGTCCCTTCGATGGCGTTCTTACCCAATGTCACTTGCCCCAGCCCGTACCCGCCAGCTAGACCGTCAGAGTTGACGGCCTGCATCAGCTCCTGCAGAGCTAAGGGGTTGCCCTGGGCCTCGTCGAGAATATTCTCCAGAACTTGTTCGTCGATGCGGCCGGGGAGGCCGGCGGCGAGCAGTGCACCCGCATCGACGCGGTTGAGCCCGGTCAGTGTCATATCCGGCAAGCCGTGCAGTTCGTGGACGTCGTATGAATCGCGGACGGCGAAGACCATGGCGACGCGATCGGCGGCGATGCGCCGGGCCACAATGGCCAGCGCCTGAAGTGAGGCAACGTCAACCCATTGTGCATCGTCGACCACGCAGACGGCGGCCCGTACGGCAGTGGCCTCGCTGAGCAGGGTTAACAGGGCCAAGCCCACCAGCAGGCGATCTGGCACGTCGCCTCTGTCATAGCCGAGTGCCACCCGGAGGGCACCGCGCTGCGCTCGTGGCAGCCTGCCGATCGTGTCTGTCAGAGGCGCGCACACTTGCTGGACCGCTGCATATGTCAGCTCAAGCTCTGACTCCGCGCCGACGATGTGAATGACGCGAACATCGGCAGATTCGACAAGACTGTGTCGCAGCAGCGCTGTCTTACCGATGCCGGCTTCACCCTTGACCACCAACACGCGGCTTTCGCCCCGGCGTGCGTCATCGACCAGTTCTGCGAATTGCTGTCGCTCGACATCCCGTCCGATGAAGGGATCACTGGCGCGCATGCGGGCTCGTTTTGGGTAGCAGGCTAATTCGTAGGCATGGCTGCGGATTGCAGAGGTGTCGTGCCGACCGCCAGTCACCACTGAATCCCCGACAGTGATGCTCGATGCAGCGCGCTTCATCACCATGCTCTCTCAGCCCGATCGAGGGGGCGGCCCACGGTGCGGAAGGGCGGTCTGTCTGTGACAACCCCGCCCCTCACTCCCGAGTTCGTGCCTGTCGAACTAGGTATATGCGACGCGAGCACATACTTCTACGGACTCAAGTGAAGTCCGGTAAGAATTACGGGGGCGGGTCGAGACCCCGGTAGCACCAGGCGCTTCGCGACGGATCCCATGCCCGATCCTGGCGTTATTATCCCGCCATGCCACTTGGTCGTCTGGCAGTTTGTCTCATGCCCCACCGTGCGTTCAGTGGGTCTGAGGAATGAGCGGGGTCTATTCAGCAGCGCGTTCTTTGGCCGGTGGCATTTGAACGCGTCAGCAGCGAGTTCGGCGACCGAAACGCAGGGCATGCGTCGGGTTGTCATCGCAGGTGGTTTGGGCACTCTCATCGAGTATTACGACTATGCCCTCTACGGTTGCGCGGCCACGATCATCGCACCGTTGTTCTTTCCTGCTACTGACGGTGCGGCGTCTCTACTGGCCGTGCTCGCGGTTTTCGCGGTGTCCTACGTGGCGCGTCCGGTGGGCGGAGTTTTCTTCGGCTGGCTCGGTGACCGGTACGGCCGTCGGCGTGCGTTGCTCGCAACGGTCGTCGGGATCGGCGTCGCTAATGCCGCCATGGGCGTGTTACCCACCTACGCGATGGTTGGAGTGGTCGCTCCGACGTTGCTGGTCGTCGTCCGCGTCGCGCAGGGCTTCTTTGCCGGCGGCGAGGTGGGCGGCGCGGCGACCATGATCTCCGAGGGGGCGCCGTCAGGACGAAAGGCCCGTTATGGCGCATTCGTGCCGATGGGGATCAACAGTGGATTCGCTCTCGCGGCGGCGTCGGTGGGAGCGGCTACAGGCGTGCTCACCAAGGCACAACTCGACAGCTGGGGCTGGCGAATTTTGTTTCTGCTCGGCTTGCCGTTGGCTCTTCTCTGCTACGCGGCACGACGGGCACTGCCGGACATCGATGCCACCATCGAAGACGCAGGGTGGAGACGCATTCCGCTGTTGTCTACCGTTCGCGACCACCCGGTGGCGCTGGTCCAGTCGATAGGGCTGGGGGTGAGCGTTCAGGGGACTGCCTATTTCAGTCTGACTTTTCTCAGCATCTACCTGGTCACGTACCTTCATTACCCGCGGTCCGCCGTCTATTGGATTTCTGCCGCCGTCACGCTGTGGGCGGTGGCGTTGATGCCGTTGGCAGGACGGTTGGCCGACCGGGTGGGCACGTTACAGGTGGCAACGATCGGCCTGATGGGATACGCCATCCTCACCTATCCCTGTCTGCTGGTGATGGGCGTTGGGCACCTCGGATGGGCTACTGCCGCGTTGGTACTCATCTGTTCGAACATGGCGGCGCTGCAGGTCGCCACCTACACGATCACCCCACCGTTGTTTCCCCGAGACGTGCGCTACACCGCGACGGCGTTGGGGACCAATTTGTCGTCGGTACTCGCGGGCGGCACCGCCCCGTATGTCTCGACATGGCTGGTCGCTTGGACCGGAGACCTGATGTCGCCGTACTACTTCGTTGCCGTGACGTCGATCATCGGATTGCTTGCCGTGATTTCGATCGGGGTGCGGCGCCGACGAGCGATTGACCGACAACCCGTGGGGCGGATTGCTAAACCCGTATAAACCCCGGGACTTCGGCTGCCGACCGCGTTATGAGGCCTTTCCGTCTGTTTGGATTCATGCGAGGACAGTCGCCGATCGATCACAGTCGAAGTTTGCTGTATTGAGTGCAAGGGCCGCAACGTGACGAAACCGAGTAACCGTCAAAAGCGGATGGTGAAACTCGAATCGGGCCACCGTCGGGCACGACGCGAGCACGATGTACACGTGCGGACACACGTTCGTCCCACCCACGCTCTGGTGGGCAGGCAAGCGGAACAACTTCTGGTAGCCGAGCTGCTGGCTGGGGTGCGACGTGGCCGCAGCGGAGTACTGGTTGTCAGGGGTGAGCCCGGCATCGGCAAGACGGCCTTATTGGCCGACGCGCTGATGCTGGGGTCTGACTCGCGCGTCATCAGCCTCAGCGGCGCCGAGTCGGAGATGGAGCTGGCTTATGCCGGCGTGCAGCAACTCTGCGCCCCGTTCCTGCATCACCTCGATAAGTTGCCGGACCCTCAGAACAACGCGCTACAAATAGCTTTGGGGTTGCGCGACGCCTCATCAGGCGAGTCGCCGGACCCGCTGCTGGTGGGCTTGGCCCTGCTGACGCTGCTCGGCGAGGCCGCTGGCGAGCGTCCGATTGTCTGTGTCGTCGATGACGCCCAATGGGTGGACGCGGCATCCCTGGACGCAATCGGATTCGTAGCGCGGCGCCTCTTGGCGGACCCGATCGCCGTGTTCTTTGCTGCCCGGCA
>JBEVHL010000618.1:0-5489 GCA_040511255.1 Mycobacterium sp.
GGCAGAGCTCCTGCGCATAGGCCAGCGGCACCCCCTGCGACCAGTCGTCCACCGGCTCTGGCTCAGGCCATCGCGTCCGTCGCAGCCGGTCACGCAGATCCGCGATCTCGGCATCGGTGATGTTGACCTCAAACGGTTCGGCGGCCACAAGCATGCCCTTCTTCCTTGCTCGGTGGATATCGGCGGGTCACCAGTAGAACAGCGCGGTGGGCCAGATCAGTCCATGCGAAAGTACTGATATGACTACGTTCGTCATCGATGCGCAGGTGGCCATCGATCTCGCTGCCGGCGGAGCCACCATTCCGCCGCGCCACAGCTTGGCAGCCCCCACGCTGCTGCGCTCGCAGGCTCTAGCCCTGGTGTACGGATCGGTGCACCGCGACGAGATCGACGAGCGGACTGGCCGAAAGATCCTCGACGGTATCCGCGGATTGCGTATCCGGCTCCTCGGCGATCGATCACTGCAGGACCACGCATGGCGGATAGCCGCCGAGTTGAACTGGCCGGACACCTATCAGGCCGAGTACATCGCACTGACCCAGCTGCAGGCTGACGCACTGGCCACCGCGGACAGGGAATTCGCTGCCGTAGCAAGCGCATTCGTCGCGACCGTGTCCCCCGCCGACATCTTGCGGCCATAGCGCAACGGGACGACTCAGCCGTGACGGCCGGCCGGCTCGGAATGAGCGTCCAGCGCCTCAATGACCGCATCGCCGTTCTCCCTCGCCCACTCGGTCAGCATGTGGATCGGATCGATCAGCGTCGCTCCGAGCGGGGTGAGCTCGTATTCCACGCGGGGCGGCACTTCGGCATATGCCTGACGGCGGACCAGACCGTGCGTCTCCAGCCGTCGCAGCGTCTGGGTGAGCATCTTGCGCGAGATGCCGCCGATCAACTCGACCAGCTCACCGTGGCGTACCGGGCCCTCGCTGAGGCCGTAGAGCACAACGACGGTCCACTTGTCCGCGATCAACTCGACCGCCAGCCGTCCCGGGCAATCGGCAAGAAAGGAACCACTCGCGCGCACACTGCTCATGGCGCCAAGGTACCTGCGGGTGCCCATCGCAGACCTAGCGTGGTGTCATGCGAGTCATCACCCAGCACACGCTCGGCGGTCCCGAAGTACTTACCGTCGTCGACGCGCCCACACCCCGTCCCCTGCCGACCGAGGTCCTCGTCCGGGTCAAAGCCATCGGGCTGAACCCGTTGGAGGCGCGACTGCGTGCGGGCGAGTTCCCGCTGCTCGGCACGCCGCCGTTCATCCTCGGCTGGGACATCAGCGGCGTGGTCGAAGACGCGCACACCTGGCGGTTCAGGCCCGGCGACGAAGTGTTCGGAATGCCGCTGTTCCCCCGCGCCGCCAACGCGTATGCCGAAATGGTGTCCGCTCCGGCGTTGCACCTGGCGCGCAAACCGGCGTCCCTCTCACACGTCGAAGCTGCTGCGTTGCCAGTGGTCGGGCTGACGGCCTGGCAGGGCCTCGTCGACATCGGCCGCGTGAGCGCTGGTGACCGCGTCCTGGTCCACGGGGGTGGCGGTGGGGTGGGTCACGTCGCAATCCAGATCGCGAAAGCATTTGGTGCGCAGGTGATAACGACCGCCAGTGAAAGCAAACGGGAATTCGTCGAGGGGCTGGGCGCTGACCAGGTGATCGACTACACGACGGTCGATTTCGCCGAGACGCTCCGCGACATCGACGTCGTGCTCGACACCATCGGCGGTGACAGCGTCGAGCGGTCCCTCGGAGTGCTCCGCCCAGGCGGGCACCTGGTGACGGCGGTCGCTGACGAGGACACGGGGCTAGCCGCCAAGTTCGAAGCAGCCGGCATGCACTTCAGCGGTGTGGCGGTCGATCCGGATCCGATTGCCCTGCGAAGGCTTGTCGAACTCGTCGAGCAGGGCAGTCTTCGCGTCCACGTGCAGGAGACGTTCCCGTTCGACCGCGTGGCCGACGCCCACCGGCTGCTCGAGGGCGGACACCTCCAGGGCAAGCTCGTCCTCACTGTCTGACCCGCTGCCTTGCAAGGTCAGAAGGATGCCCCGGACCTGGCGTTCCGCGCGTCGATGGCTTCCTGAGTCAATGGCACAAGCGACTCAAGGCCGAACCGCACCGCCTCGTCCTGCACGTCGTCGATGAAGGGGCGAAAGGCGTTGTCGTATGCGGCAAATGCGAGCTCATGGTTGCCTGGGTGCTGGTGCATCGCTGTCGCCAAGGCAGCCGCACCGTCAAGAGCCAGCGATCCGCCGCGTCCCGCGGCCGGCGATGCGCAATACCCGGCATCACCGACGAGCGCGACCGGACCTTTGGTCCACGACGGCATCCGGATCTGACCCAACTTGTCGAAATAGAAATTCGATGAGCCCGCCACCTCTGCGAGCAGCTCGGCGGTTCTCCAGCCCACACCGGCGAACTGCTCAGCGACGATCCGGCGCTGCTGCCGTTGGTCACGGTAGTCAAAGGGAATTTCGCCGTCCGCAGCGAACGCCAAGATGATGTCCGTCTTGTCCTTATAGGCGTTCAGCATCACGGCCTTCGCCGGCACATTGAACATTTGCGCGGTGTCCCGATCGATGAGCAGTTTGTCGACGATCGTGATCGAAAAGTACTGCCCAAGGAAACGCGAATACTGTGCCTCCTCGCCGAACCAGAGCCTCCGCACAGCGGAATGCATTCCATCGCAACCGAACACCAGATCGAACGTCCGCGGCGCGGTGTGTGCGAAGGTGGCCGCCACCCCGCCGGACGTCTCGCGCAGCGCGGTGATGGAATCGTCGAAGAGAATCTCGACATCGTCCGCCACGGTGCCGTACAACAGGTCGAGCAGCACGTCGCGTTCGATCTCGATGTCGTTCTCTGACGGTGGCTCACCCTCACCTCGAAGCACCATCGCGCGCTCCGTGACGTCGGCGGCATTCTTGAACTCCCACCGCTGCAGGTTCAACCGGTTGGCTCGAATCTGATCGAGCAGGCCCATCCGCCGCACCACGTCGATACAGCCGTCCTGGATGTTGACCGCAGTGCCGCCGCGGCGCAGCCCACCGGCGACCTCGACGATCGTCACCGCATAGCCGAGCCGTCGCAGCCAAAACGCGGTGGCCAGACCGGCGAAGCTCGCCCCGGAAATCAGTACGCATCGTCTGTGTGGGCTCATGTGCAAAACTTATACTCAGTATATCTTTCGGTCAACAAAGTTATACCGAGTACAAAGGACGCCATGGCAGAACGCCGCGCTGTGAAGAAGCAGGAGACCCGACAGCGGATTTCCGACGAGGCCACCGCGCTGTTCCTGGCCCGCGGTTTCGAAGCCGTCACACTCGACGAGGTGGCGGCGGCAGCGAACGTGTCGAGGATGACGGTGTTCAACTACTTCCCGCGTAAAGAAGACCTGATGCTCGATCGTCAGGACGACCTGAAGATGGTCCTCTTCTGCGATGCCGTCCGGACGCGGCCCGAAGGCCAATCCCCCGTCGACGCGTTGCGAGCACTTGTCAGTGAGCTTCGCGCGCAGGGACATCCGATGACCCGCGTCGACCGCAGCACCGTTGACTGGTGGCGCTTCATCGCCGCCAGCCCGTCGCTGCAAGCACGGCTACGCGAACTCTGCGATGACGCCGCCGACGGGCTTGCGCACGCATTCGGCGGTCCGACTCCAGATGGTCGCGCCCGGCTCGCGGCCGGCATCGTCGTGCTGACGGTGCGCACGGCCCGGGAAGAATCCGTCGCTGCATTTGACCGAGGCGCGTCCGATGACGCCGCGGCCACGGCGTTTTTCGCCGTCTTCGACCACGGCTTCGATGCGGTGGCACAACTGATCGAACAGCGGTAATCCGGTGAGCGCACTGTTCGGCGGAACCGGCTGGTATTACGCGCGGTACCGACCGGGCTATCCGCAGGCATTCATCGACGACATTGCTCGACACTTCCATCTCGACGGCACTGGGCGCCTGCTCGACTTGGGCTGCGGTACCGGCCAATTGACACTGCCGCTGGCACCGTACGTAGCCGTTGCCGTCGGTATGGATCCCGAGCCCGAGATGCTGGCCGAAGCTGCGGGACAAGCCCAGGCGATGGGCATCACGAATGTGACCTGGGCGCGCGGCAGCTCGAGCGACCTCTCGAGCACGCTCGGACAGTTCCGCGTGGTCACCATGGGGCGCTCGTTTCACTGGATGGACCGCGAACAAGTTCTGGCGAGCCTCGATCAGCTGATCGATGACGGTGGCGGCATCGTGCTGGCCAACGACAGTTGCCTCGTCCGGCCGATCACCGGGTGGCAGCGTTCCATCGAAGAGCTCCAACATCGTTTTCTGCCTTCGGATTTCACATTCCCGGAGCCGCTGGCCAGCCGCATGTCCGCGGCCGCCGAGCCGCTGTCGCACGAGGAGGTACTGGCGCGTTCACCTTTTCCGCAGGTGCAGCGACGGGTGTACGAGTCCACCCGGCGATGGACGGTCGAACAGATCGTCGGCTACCTGTACTCCACGTCGGTACCGCTTCGCCGACTGCTGGGCGACAGGCGGGGCGCGTTTGAGGCCGCACTCACCGACGCTCTCCTTGCCATCGAGCCGGCGGGCCGATTCGACGAGCCGGTCACCCTGGAGGTGCTGATGGCCACCAGAGAATGAGACCGGCTACCGGCCCATGACGTGAACGCCGGGACTGGTTGTCGGGACCCCGTCGGCGAAGCGGGACAGTCCCAGCGCCGCGATGTCGGGGTCCGGTAGGAGGCCTTCTGCCAAGTCGGCGAGCACTTCTCCCATCAAGGCGGAGTACTTGAAGCCGGCGCCGGAGTCGCCACTGGCCCAGACGATTCCGTCCCGAGACGCGTCAAGGATGAATTTGCCATCGGGGGAATCGGTCCATGAGCACACCTGGGCGTCCAGAACGGTCGGCGTCACCGAGCTGATGTCCCGCCGTACCCGCTCGAGGATGAGGCGCGTACGGCCGGCATCGGGCTCGCGGTCATGGTCGTCCTCGCGAAGGTCCCGCAGAGGTGTGTCGAGGCCTACCTTGAAACCGACACCGGGCGACGGCATCGCATAGATTCCGGGCGCATCGTCGGTAGGCCCGTCAAACAGACAGGGGTGATCGTCGGTGCGGTCGGGGTGATCGGGATCGCCGAAGTGCACCACCTGCTCGAGGTAGGGACGCAATCCGATCCTGATGTCGGATGCGTCGAGCAGGCGAGGCGCGCCAGTGCCTGCCGCGACGACAACCACATCAGCTGACACGCGGCGACCGTCAGCGAAATGCACGCGCGCGCCGACCCCATCGATGTCCAGCCGGACAACCTCTGTGCCGAAATCGGTGGCCCCGCCACCGGTCAGGAACAAATCGAGTTGAGCCTGCAGCGAGGCTTTGGCGAGCACGACGCCCGCCTCCGGCTGCCACACGGCGTCGCGTCCGTCGGAGCGCAAGCCAGGAAAATAATCACCGACCCGCGCGGCAGGTACCGAGGTGTGTTCGACACCGGCGTCTCGCAATGCCG
>JBEVHL010000619.1:0-7235 GCA_040511255.1 Mycobacterium sp.
CCGCGGGCACCTTCCTGATCGTCACCACCTCCGACGACGCCGATCTGCTCGGGTCGCAGTTGATGGACGCCTTGAAGCTCAGGGATGCCGAAGTGACCGCCATGTCCTGGCCGGCCCACGCCGACCATCCGGCTATGGCCCTGCAACTCCAATCCGCCTTCGCCGCAAAGGGATTCAACGATGTCGTGGTGGTCACCGCGACGGCGCCCACCGACGGTCGCCGGGACCGGCTGGCCGGCCTCGGTGGCCAGTGCGTGCAGCACCTGGTGCGGATCATCCGTGAACTGCCCGAGATCGCCGGCGACGTACCGCGGTTGAACGTGGTCACCAGGACCGCCCAGTCGGTGCTGCCCGACGAACTGCCCAACCTGGAGCAGGCCGGCATCCGCGGACTGCTCCGCGCCATCGGGGCCGAACACCCGCAGCTGCGGCCCACGCAGATCGACGTCGACGATCAGGTCGATGCCAATCTGGTGGCCCGCCAACTGCTGAACGGCGCCGAGTACGACGAGACGGCGTTCCGCGGCGGCGAGTGGTACACCGCGCACCTGCATCCGAGTCCGCTGCGGCCCGACGAGCGGTTCAACACCGTGGTCGACAACGCCGACGGCGGTCTGCGGCTGGAGATCCGGACGCCGGGCGACCTGCAGACGCTGGAACTCGCGGCGTTCGACCGAGTCGCCCCTGGAGCGGGACAGATCGAGGTCGCCGTCGAGGCGTCCAGTCTGAACTTCGCCGACGTGCTGGTCGCGATGGGTCGCTACCCGAGCTTCGACGGCCTCCGGCCCCAGCTGGGTCTCGATTTCGCAGGCGTCATCACCGCGATCGGCCCGGACGTCACCTCCCATCAGGTGGGCGACCGGGTGGGTGGCATGTCCACCAATGGCTGTTGGGGCACGTTCGTCACCTGCGCGGCGGACGCCGCAGTCACCCTGCCCGCCGATCTGAGCTCAGACCTGGCGGCCGCCGTCACCACCGCCTCTGCCACCGCGTGGTACAGCCTGCACGACCTCGCCAGGATCAAGGCGGGGGACAAGGTGCTGATCCACTCCGCCACCGGTGGCGTGGGACAGGCCGCGATCGCGATCGCCCGCGCCGCAGGCGCGGAGATCTTCGCCACCGCAGGCACCGAAGAGCGGCGACAACTGCTGCGCGACTGGGGAATCCAGCACTGCTACGACTCCCGCAGTGCCGCCTTCGCCGAGCAGATCCTGCAGGACACGGACGGCTACGGCGTCGACATCGTGCTCAACTCGCTCACCGGGGCCGCGCAGCGGGCCGGGGTGGAACTGCTGGCCTTCGGCGGCCGGTTCGTGGAGATCGGCAAGAAGGACATCTACGGCGACACCCGGATGGGGCTGTTCCCGTTCCGGCGCAACCTGTCCTTCTACGGTGTCGACCTGGCGCTGATGTGCGCCACCCACCCCGAGCAGATCCGCGATCTGCTGGACACCGTGTACCGGCTCACCGCAGAAGGTGTGCTGCCCAGGCCGGAGACCACGCAGTATCCGCTGGCCGACGCAGCCACCGCCATCCGCGTGATGGGCGCCGCGGAGCACACCGGCAAACTCTTGCTCACCGTGCCCAGGACCGGGCAGAGCAGCGTGGTGGTGCCCCAGGAGCAGGCCCAGGTCTTCCGTGGGGACGGCGCCTACATCGTCACCGGTGGCCTCGGCGGTCTCGGGTTGTTCCTGGCCGCCAAGATGGCCACCGCGGGTAGCGGTCGGATCGTGCTCAACTCGCGGTCCGCGCCGAAACCCGATGCGCTGGAAGAGATTGCGCGGATGCGGGCCGAGGGCACCGACGTCGAGGTGGTCACGGGCGACGTCGCGCAGGCCGACACCGTCGATCGTCTGGTGGCGGCTGCCACTGCGACGGGTCTTCCGGTGCGGGGCATCCTGCACGCTGCGGCCGTGGTCGAGGACGCCGTGCTGACCAACATCACCGACGATCTGATCGACCGCGACTGGTCGCCGAAGGTGCGCGGTGCCATGCACCTGCACGACGCGACACTGGGCCAGCCGCTGGACTGGTTCTGTTCGTTCTCCTCGGCGGCAGCCCTTCTCGGCTCGCCCGGACAGGGCGCGTACGCGGCAGCCAACAGCTGGCTGGACGCCTTCACCTCCTGGCGCCGGGCGCAGGGGTTGCCTGCCTCGGCAATCGCCTGGGCGGCGTGGGACGAAATCGGCCGTGGCGCACACCTGGCCACCGGCGGCAAGACCACGATGATCCAGCCCGAGGAAGGCGCGTACGCGTTCGAGACGTCACTTCGTTACGACCGGGCGTACAGCGGCTACGCGCCGATCATCGGTACCCCGTGGCTGACCGACCTCGCCGAGCGCAGCCCGTTCGCCCAAGCGTTCCAGGCGATGTCGTCGGCATCACGCCCGGTCGGGGTCAGCAGCTTCCGCGCCGAACTGCACTCGATGCCGCAGGACGAATGGCCCACCCGCGTCCGGCGGTTGGTGTCCGAGCAGGTCAGTCTGATCCTGCGGCGTTCGGTGGACCCGGATCACGGGATCGCCGAGTACGGGTTGGACTCGCTGGGCAATCTCGAATTGCGCACCCGGCTGGAAACCGAAACCGGGATTCGCGTGCGGTCGTTGGACATCACCACCATCCGGGCATTGGCAGACGCTCTGTGTGAGCAGCTTGCCGGTGTCGTCACGTCAGCTTCGTCTCAGTAGAGCGATCGGAACAAGGGGCAGCGCAGTGGTTGCATTGACCGCCATCCATCACTGGGTGGACGAGCCGGGAACGGTTGTGTCGTGGAGTCCTTCGCCGGCGACAGTGGAGAAAGTGCGCAACGCTCCGGTGAGCGATGTGCCGCCCAGCTACCAGCAGGACCAACACATCCGCAGCTATCGCGAGCACTCAGCGGACGGTGTCGAGATGGCCCGGCTGCTCATTCCGGCCTGGAACATGCCCGGGCGCTGCGATATCCGCGCGATGACCTACGTGATCAACGCCTACCTCAGCAGGCACGACACCTACCACAGCTGGTTCGAGTTCTCCGACGACGACCGGATTGTCCGCCGGACCGTCAACAACCCGGCCGACATCAAGTTCGTCGCCACCAAGCACGGCGCGATGGGTTCCTCGCAGTGGCGGGAACACGTCCTGGCCACCCCCAGTCCGCTGGAGTGGGATTGCTTCCGGTTCGGCGTGATTCAGCGCGCCGACCACTTCACGTTCTACCTCAGCGTGGATCATCTGCACGCCGACGCGATGTTCATCATGCCGCTGTTCGTGGAGATCTACATGAACTACACCGCGCTGGTCGAAGGTGGTGCACCGATCCGGCTGCCCGAGGCGGGTCGCTACCTCGAATACTGTGCCCGGCAGCGGGAATACGCCGCCGCCCTGACGCTGGAATCGCCTGAGGTCAGGGGCTGGATCGAATTCCTGCAGAGCAACGCCGGTGCGCAGCCCAAATTCCCGCTGCCACTGGGAGATTCGTCGGTGCCGTGCCTGGGTGACCTGCTCACGGTGGAACTGATGGACAATCACGAGACGGATCGATTCGAGTCGGCCTGCACCGCGGCGGGCGTCCGGTTCATCGGCGGCGTCTTCGCCTGCGCCGCGATGGCCGAATGCGAGCTGACCGGCGGCACACAGTACGACGTGGTCACCCCGACCACCACCCGCACCACCCCGGCGGAATTCGTCACGACGGGCTGGTTCACCGGCCTGGTCCCGATCTCGGTGCCCGTCTACGGCCAGCCGTTCGGTGAGGTGGCGCGGGCCGCGCAGGGCTCGTTCGATTCGGGCATGTACATGGCCAACGTGCCGGTCGAGCGGGTGATGGAACTGGCCCGCTCGCTGCCGGGCATCGGCACCCCCGGTCCTGGGGCCGCCATGCTGTCCTATCTCGATATCGGTTTGCCGCCAATGAGTCCCGTGGTGATGTCGCAGTGGGAGAAGCTCAACGGCCGCATCTACAGCGATCTCGGCGCGGCCAAGCAGATCGGCATCTGGGTGACCAGGCGTGGCACGGGCACCACGGTGACCATCGCATTCCCCGACAACCCGATCGCCCGCGAATCTGCCGCGCAGTACGTCGAAGCATTGAAAGCGATGTTCTTGGAGATTGCCGACGGCCGCTACGCAACAGCGGCGCTCGCCGGTGCTACCGTCGGCGCCTCAGGGGGTTACTTCGAGCACCTGGAGGTGTAGCCGGTGAAAGCTGATCTGCCGCAGGACAATCGGCTGACGTTCACCGACCAGGCGCTGTTTCTGAACCTGCGCGCCACCGGCCAGGAAGCCGTGATGCAATGCGTGTGGGTCTATGAACACCCGGTCGACGTCGACGGGCTGAAGCGGTTCCACCACAATTTCGGCTACGGGTTGGGTGGCAGGCGAATCGAGCCGTCCCCCTTGCCGTTCGGCAGGCATCGCTGGGTGTCGTCGCCGGGCCCACCCTCGGCTCTCGACTTCATCGAACAACCCCGGCCCCGTGCCGAACTCAGCGACTGGCTCGATGAACGGGCTCAGCTGCCGGTCGATCCACAGTGGGGTCCGGTCTGGCACATGGGCGTTCAGCCCCTGACCGACGGTGCGACCGCCGTCAGTCTGGTGGGCTCGCACTGCATCGCCGACGGCGGTGGTGCGTTTCTCACGGTGTTCGAAGCGGTCAACGGGCTCAACCGCGATCTCGGCTACCCGCCGCCGCGGTCTCGAACCCGGGCGCGGGCCGTCCTCACCGATGCCAGGGAAACCGTGCGAGGCCTGCCGGAATTGGGCCGCACGGTAGCTGAAGCGGTCCGCCAAGCCCGCAAGCGCAAACGTGCCGCCCCCGCCGAGAAAAAGCCGCGTGGCAGCACTGTCGCCCGCCACGACGCCGACGAACTGGTGCACGCGCCAGCCATCACGGTGTTCATCGACGGTGCGGAGTGGGACGCCCGCGCCACCGCCCTCGGCGGCAACAGCTACGCACTGAGCGCCGGCATCGCCGCCAAACTGGCCCAGCGAATCGGCCGGGTCCGCGCCACCGACGGCATGGTGACGTTGAACGTCCCGATCAACGACCGGACGCTGGAGGACGACAGGGCGAACGCGGTGACCCTGGGCGACATTGCCGTCGACCCGACGAACGTGACTTCGGATCTGTCCGGTATTCGGCTGGCGATCCGGGAAAGCCTCCAGGCGCGCAAGGAGACTCCCGATGAGGCGTTGGCACTGCTGCCGCTCATCCCGTTTCTGCCCAAGCGCGCCGTGCGCAAAACTGCCGACGCCCTGTTCAACTTCGCCGATCTACCCGTGTCGTGCTCGAATCTGGGGGAACTACCCGCGGACATCGCCCGGGCTGATGGCACAGCCGCCGAACTGGTCTACGCCAGGGGGGTGGACGGGGCCGTCACCAAAGGTTTCCTCGAAGAGCGGCGTGGCCTGCTGACCGTCATCACCGCCCGGGTGAACGGCAGGCACTTCCTGGCGATCATCGCCTACCGACCCGGTGCCGAGAACACCAAACCCGAACTGCGCGAACTCGCGGCCAAGACGCTGGCCGAGTTCGAGCTCACCGGTATCATCGACTGACGATGACTTTTTCCGTACCGGCCAGAAGCGTTGGGCCACAGGATAATCGGTTAGAACTCATCGACCAGGCCACGTTGCTGTCGATGCGGGCCACCGGTCGCGGCCAACTGATGCAGATGTCCTGGCTCTACACCCACCCGGTCGACTTCGACGGGTTGAAGCGGTTCCACCACAATCTCGGCTACGGGCTGTACGGCAGGCGAATCGAGCGGTCGCCGGTGCCGTTCGGTAGGCACCGGTGGGTGTCTGCGCTGGGACCGGCCGCCGAGATCGATATGGCCCCGCATCCGCGTCCGCGCGCCGAGTTCAGCGATTGGATCGACGAGCGGGCGCAGTTGCCGATCGACCCTGAGACAGGTCCGGCCTGGCGGCTCAGCGTGCTGCCGCTGACGGACGGTTCGACGGGGATCTCGCTGGTGGGCTCGCACTGCATCGGCGACGGCGGCGGGGGAATGTTCACCATGGCGTGCGCGGCCACCGGTATCACCCGTGATCTCGGTTATCCGCCACCGCGGTCCCGTTCGCGGCTGCGCGGTGCGCTCGCCGACACCCGGCAGACAGTGCGGGACCTGCCGGCCATCACGAAAGCGGCTGCCGCAGTTGCCAAGCTGGTGCTGGCCAGTCGCCGCCAAGGGCAGGTAGCCGAGCCGCCGAGCACGGCCGCTGCACTGGGACCCGAGTATGACCGCGACTTCATCGTCCCTGCCGTGACGATCTTCGTCGATATCGCCGAGTGGGATGCCCGGGCGAACGCGCTTAAGGGAAACAGTTATTCACTGCTCGCCGGGCTGGCCGCCAAGTTGGCGGAGCGGATGGGCCGGCGGGAAGCCGACGGCAGCGTCACGTTGCTGGCGGCGGTGAGCCAGCGGACGCTCGAGGACACCAGGGCAAACGCGATGTCGCTGGCGAAGGCCAGTGTCGACCCGGAACCGGTCACCACCGATCTGTCCGGAGCCAGGGCGGCGCTCAAGACTGCCGTGACGGCGGTGCGCGAGTCGAATGACGATCTGGGACTGCTGCTCCCGTTGATTCCACTGATCCCGAAACGGGTGATGAAGCGTGCGGCCGGGGCGTTGTTCGGCTTCGGCAACCTTCCGGTGGCCTGCTCGAACATGGGCGATCTCGACTCGTCGATCGGCCGTCCCGACGGCACCCAGGCCGAATACGTCTATTTGCGCGGCGTGGATCGGCAGATGACGCGCCGCGAGCACGAGCAGGCGAAGGGGGAACTGGTTCTGGTCTCCGGTCGGATCGCGGGCAAAGTGTCCATCGGCGTCATCGCCTACCAGCCCGGCGGGGAGAATTCGAAGGCCGCGCTGCGCGAGCTGGCGGCGAAAACGCTGGCGGAGTTCGAGCTGACCGGTGTCATCGATTAGCCCTGAGCCGCCGGACAACACGCTGGCACCGATGGACCAGGCGTCGTACTTCTGGGTGCGCGCCAGCGGTCATGTGCACTGCGTCCAGGCCACCTGGATCTACCGGCGGGACATCGACCACGACGGGTTGCGCACCACCGTCGACAACCTGGCGCACGGGCTGCTGGGCCGCCGAATTGAGCGCTCGCCGTTGCCTTTTGGTCGCGATCGCTGGACCCGCTGGCAGGAGACACCCGCGGTGGCCATGGCGGCGCCGGTGAGCTCGCCCGACGCGGTCGCGGACTGGGTCGAGGAACGCGCCCGGGTGGCGATCGATCCCGA
>JBEVHL010000620.1:0-5140 GCA_040511255.1 Mycobacterium sp.
CGATCGGGGTGGCGCCGTAGCCGAGCGAAAGTTCCCGTGCGCCAAGTCGAACCTGGTCATCTGGCCCTGTCATTCGTCCTCGCTCGTTGTCACTGCCGACGTGCCTGCATCACCAGTAGGTAGACCAGGTACAGCCCGCCCAGCGTCACGGTGACCGCGCCGACCGGTAGTTCGGCGGGCGCAAAGATTCGCAGCGCGATCAGGTCGCTGGCCAGCAACAGGAACGCACCCATGGCCGCTGCGGAGACCAGACCCACGCCGGGCGCGCCCGTGAGGCGACGGGCCAGTTGTGGTGCGGCGAGTGCCACGAACGAGATCGGGCCCGCGGCCGCCGCGGCGATGGCGATCAGCAGCACCCCGATCCCGAAGTACGCCAACCGCACCCGCTCGGGGCGGATGCCCAGCGCGCCCGCGGCGTCGTCGCCCATTTGCAGGATGGGCAGCTTCGGCCCGACGACCACCAGCAGCGCGGTGGCGACCACCAGCGCGCCGAGCACCGGGAACACCTGCGCCCATTCCAGTCCGCTGAGCGACCCCTGTTGCCACACCGATGCCGTAACCGCCTGATGCAGGCGGATTTTGAGAATGACCCACTGACAGAACGAGCTCAGCACCGCGCTGACCGCGATGCCGACAATGATCAGTCGAAAGCCGGCGAGCCCGTTCTTGTAGGCCAGCAGATAGACCACCACCGCCGTGATCAGGCCGCCTGCCACTGCACTGAGCGAGATCAGGTAGTAGCCGCCGCCGAACACCGCAATCGCGATCAACGCGCCGGCGTAGGCGCCGAAATCGAAACCGATCACGTCCGGGCTGCCCAGCGGGTTGCGGGTCAACGCCTGGAAGATCGCGCCGGAGACGCCCAACGCGGCTCCGATCAAGAGCGCCAACAGTATTCGGGGCATCCGCCATTCCAGCACCAGCACGCTGGCGAAGCTGTCGTCCTGCCCGGTGACGATGGCGATCACCTGCGCGGGCGGCACCGGGTACTCACCGATGCCGAGGGCGAACACCGCCATCACCAGGGCCAGCACACCGAGGATGGCGACCACGGTGATGCTGCGCCAGGAGGCGCGCAACGCCAGCCTCGGCTCGCGCCGCACGATCAACTGGCGATGCCCGAAGTCGATCTGCTCGAGCTGACTCACAGGCCGGCCGCCTCTTTGCGCCGGACCAGCCAGATCAGCACCGGCGCACCGACGAAGGCGGTGACGATGCCTGCGGGCAGCTCACCCGGGGACACGATGACCCGGCCGAGGACGTCGGCCGCCAACAACAGGGCCGGTGAGAGAAACACGCAGTACGCGCAGATCCAGCGCCAGTCCGGTCCGGTGAACCAACGCACCGCATGCGGCACCATCAGTCCGACGAAGCCGATCGGCCCGGCCCCCGCCGTCGCCGCACCGGCGAGCAGTGTCACGGCGATGAGTCCCAACGCGCGGGTGCGACCGACATTGCCGCCCATGGCAACTGCCAGATCGTCACCGAGGGCGATGGCGTTCAGCCCCCGGCT
Organism: Mycobacterium sp.; assembly: GCA_040511255.1. Classification (GTDB taxonomy): domain Bacteria; phylum Actinomycetota; class Actinomycetes; order Mycobacteriales; family Mycobacteriaceae; genus Mycobacterium. The sequence continues at coordinate 1,514 of JBEVHL010000620.1, forward strand.
CACGTAGAGGCACAACCCCAACCCGATGAGGACGAACGGCGCCACCACCGCGGTCACCAACAGCGGGCGACCGTCGAGCGCGCCGGCATCCCAGAACCGCATCGCGTCGAACGCCCTGGGGTTGCGCAGCCGGATCGTGTACGAGATGCCTTCCAGCACCGCGCCGACCGCGACACCGGCGAGCAGCATCCGCACCGGGGTGGCCAGCGCGCGCCCCGTCATGCCGATTAGATACACGAACACCATGGCGACAAAAGCCCCGAGGAAGGCGAACCAGATGTAGGACCACACCGAACGCAACCCGAGGAACGCGATCGACGCCACCACGAACAACCCGGCGCCGGAGTTGATCCCGAGAATCTGGGTGTCCGCCAACGGGTTTCGGGTGATCCCTTGGATCAGCGCGCCGCTGATCCCCAACGCGATGCCGACCGCGATACCCAGCAATGTCCGTGGGATCCGCAGATCGCGGACCACCCATTCGTTGCCGCTGTCGGTGAAGTCGGTCAACGCCCGCCACACCGTGCTGGGTGCGGTGGGCTGGGTGCCGATCGCCAGGCTCAGTGCGCACACCAGCAGCAGGACGGCTGCGGACACCAGCAGGCCGACGGCACGCCGACGGCCCGGTGCGTCGGGGGCGGCGACGTCGGTGGTGGTGGCGGTGACGGATGCGTTGGCCAAGAGCTAGAGCCCGACGCGTTCGAGGGCGATGTCGTACTCCTCGGCGGCCAGCTTGTCGCCCTTGCCCTCGGCGAGGGCCCGCTCGTACACCGCCTCGACCTCGTCGCTGACCGCTTCGTATTTGCGGTCCCACGTCTCGGAGTCGAAGCGCCAGTACCCGACGATGTCGTACTGGTCGGCCACCCAATCGTGCTGACCGCGCAGATACTTGCGGACCTCACGGGTCGCGGTGGCCTCGCCGGCGAACCAGCAGTACCCGCGGCCGGTGGTGAAGCGATGCGCGCGCGTCAGCTCGGGCAGTCGGCTCGGTGCGTGACCGTTACCGGTGCCCACCGAGGTGACCATGGCCAGATCGGGCCGCGTCGGGAGGTAGTCGAGGTCGTCCCGCTCGGCGACCTCGACGATCACCGTCGCCTCGGTACCGGCGGGCAGTTCGTCCATGATGCGGGCCAGGGCGGGCAGCCCGGACAAGTCGGCGATCAACAGTTGCCAGTCGGTGGTGGGTTCGGGTCGGTACCAACTGCGCGCATGGTCGAGGACCACCGTCGCGTCGCGTTTGGCCTGGCGCGCCCAGTCGCTGGCCAGCCCACGTTGGTGCAGGACGAAGTCGCAGGTGATCTGGTGTGCCCCGGGCCCGCGCGACCGGACGGTGTAGTTGCGGCCTTCGTCCTCATCGGTGCCGAAGTACATGCCGAGGGCCTCGTCACCTGCGCCGGGCAGGTTCAGTTCGGCAAGGTCGGGCACGTCGAAGACGACGCGCCGCATGCGTGGCCCGAGATCGGCGATCGCGGCGACAGAACCGTACACAGTCCCCATGCAAGGCAGGCTAACCTAAACCGGAGTGCCCACATCGGGCCACGTCACCGATTCGTCACTGCCGCGCACCCGCATATCGGACACAATCTTTCCTAGATGCGTCCCTTCGATCCACGTCGCCGCCGGCTCGCGTTGAGCATTGCGGGCTGCCTGCTGATCACGCTGGCCGGCGGCCTGATCGTCATCGCGCGCCACGGTCCGGATCCAGGACAGACGGCGACGGCCGCGCGGCCTGACCTGTCGGTATTGACCGAGTCGATGCTGATCGACCAGGGCGCCGTGCCCGCTGTCGCAGGCACCAGCTGGGGTGCGATGGTCGCTGTGCCGAGAGGCGCCGCGCCCCCGGTGTCGCCGCCCGGGTGCGGAGTGTTCCTCTCCCAGACGGAGGCGTTGCAGACGGGGCTGGCCATGCGCTCGGCAAAGGGCACCGCGATCGGCGTCGAACTCGACGTCACCCAGCGGCCGCTCGATCTGGATGCCTTGGTGGCGCAGTGCGCGTCGTTTACCTACGACGGCGGACGCACCCAGTCCAGCGTGACGATGGAGCCGCTCGGTCTGGCCGACCTGCCCGCGGACACCGTGGGCACCCTCATGCACTGTCGGTCGGTGACCGGCGCAAAGACGCTGGGCTGGGACATCGCGATGATCGTCGGATATCACCGCGGCCTCCTGGTGACGGCGCAGTACACCCCCGGCCCCGTCGGCGGCCCGTTCGACCAGAAGCTCGCCGACAGTTTGGCCGGGATGTACCGCGCACAGGTCGCCAAGCTGGACCACACCTGAGCCTCACCTCGCGAGTTGGTCGATCAACTCCTGCTGGTGCGTCTGCACCCACTCGCCGAGGTGGATCGGTTCGCGACCAAGGAGATCACGCACCGTCGTGGTGGTGACGGCCGAATAGTCCATCCGGCCGTCGTAGGTCTGCTGCAGCCAGTTGAGCGCGCTGGCTGCGTAGGCCGTGTCGTACATCTCCGGGATCGGCACCTGGCCGGCGTCCACCAGGGCCCGCATATCGTCCGGTGTCAGGATCAGTGCCGGGATGGCCCGGTCGAGTTCGCGGGACAGGGTCGCCGCGATCTCGGTGGCATTGAGCAGATCCGTGGACAGGAAGTAGTCCTGGCCCGCGTGCGCATCGGGTCCCTCGGCGAGCACCTTGGCGGCCACCGCTGCGATGTCGTCGCTGGCCACCCAGCCGACCGGGTTCTCGCCGGCCGCCCACACGAAAGCGCCCTGCTGCAACCGATTTACCGTCAGCAGGTTCTCCATGAAGACATGCGGATGCAGGTTGGCCCAGGCCAGGGTGCTGCCCTTGATGTAACGCTCGACGAGTTCGTGCCAGGCGAAGTGCGGGTCGGTGGAGCGCCCGTTGCCGAACACACCGAGGTGGACGATGAAGCTGACACCGGCGTCCTCTGCGGCGTCCACCATGGTCTTGGCCTGTTCGGTCATCGCAGCGGTGTAGCCCGCCATCAGGAACAGCCGGTCGATGCCCGCCAGCGCCGCCGAAAAGGTCTGCGGATCGTCGAGGTCGAGGTTCACGGCGGCCCGGCCTTGGGCGTGCCACTCCGCGACGGTTTCGTGGTTGCGGGAGGCGCGGACCGGGATCGCCAGGTGCGGGGTCTGATCGAGCGCCGCGGCTACCGCGGAGCCGTTGCGACCTGTCGCGCCGAGTACCAGCACGCGGGGTGTGGTGTTGTTCATGGTCATTCTTTCTTCAGGTGGGGTCAATTGGTCTGCGGCAGTGCGTTTTCGAGCCAGTCGAAGATGGTCTGATGTGCACGGGACATCGCGCCGAGATGGCAGTGCTCGCCTGCACCTTCGGCTTCGGCCAGGGTCACCAGCGTGATCTTCGCGTTGACCATCGCTTCGGCGGCCAGTTGCGGCTGGCCCTTGAAGAACTGATCGTTCTCGGCGTCGAGCACCAGTACGGCGGCGGTGATCCGGTCGGCGACACCGGCCAGGGTGTAGCGGCGGAAAGACCGCGCCAGGTCGGCAATCGAATCGAGGCCCATCACCCACAACCCGTTTCGGATCGCCCACCGCAAGGGCGTGTTGCGTGTCATCAACATGTTGAGCACGGGAATGGCTGCGGCATCGTTGTTTTCGTCGAGCCAGGCACTGACGAACGGC
>JBEVHL010000621.1:0-9685 GCA_040511255.1 Mycobacterium sp.
TTTCCAAAAATAGTCGGGCAATGGCATTGCCGATACCGGATGCACCTCCGGTGACCAGGGCTCGTTTCCCATCCAGCTTAAGCACCACACGCACCTCTCGCAGTTGCCTGCGATCATCCACCCCTTTCGGCCCTGGCGCTGGCTTGACCGCGCTACCTCACACCCCGGCCGGTACCCGTGCTGCGGCGGCCGTCGCCCGCATCTCCTGCCGCAGGGCGGTGAAGTCGGAGATGGTCTTGGACGCCACCGTGGCCACCGGGCGCGCATTGCGGCCGGAGGCCTCGGTCTTGGACACCATGACCACGCTGTCGATATAGGGCTGGATGGTGGTGGCGTTCTGCACCGTCGCGACGATCACCAACTGGAAGCCGAACTTGCGGAACGCCTGCAGCGCCTGCTGAGCGAACTGCGGGTCGGACTTCGAGAACGCCTCGTCGAGCATCAACTGCGCGAAAACTGGTTTGTTGTCGGTACTTTCAGGACTGGCCAAGTTGAAGCTCAACGCGCCGGCCAAACAGAACGCCATCAGCTTCTCCTGCTCGCCGCCGGAGTTGTCGCCGGCGTTGCTGTGCGTGCGGATGAGCTCTTCGGTGTGGGTATCCCATTCGGCGCAGTCGAAGGTGAACCGGTTGCGCACGTCGAGCGCGTCGCGGGTCCAGGCTTTGTCCTCAGGCGCGGTGGACGCCAGCCGATTGCGCAGTCGCAGGATGTCCGCGTACTGATCCAGGATGGCCTGCTTGTCGCCGAGGCCGACTTCGGCGATGCGGCGCGAGATGGCTTTGACGATCTCGGTCAGCTCACTCACCGCGGTCAGGCTGCGGGGGGTGGCGCGCAGGGTCAACCGGGTACCGCGGTTGAACTCCACGGATCCCAGACCGATGTTGACCCGCGCGATCTGCTCGCTGATGCGACGGGTCTCCTGCTCGGCGACCCGGTGCAACGTGAGAATGGCATCGGGGGCCTGCTCGGTGACCAGTCGCATCATCCGGTCGTACGCCTCGGGCAGTTCGCGCTCGTCGATGTGTCGGCACAGCCCCACGTAGTCGTGCACGCGCTCGTCGAACACGTCGCTGTCGTTCGGGATCGCATCGGGGAACGCCGTGTCGAATGTGTTGAGGATGCGGGCCAGCTCATCGTAAGAGCGCCTCCGACTTTCGCGCAGCTGCTCGCGTTCCTTGCGGATCGCGGTGAACACGGCTTCCCGGTGCGGCTCGGGGTTGAGCAGCTCCAGCGACACCGGAACGTCGCCTGCGTAGCGGTTGAGGAGTTCGGTCAGCGGTTCGGACACGAAAGCGGGGGCCAGGCGTTCCTGAAGCTCCAGCAGCCGGGTGCGGCGGCCGTCGAGGTCGTCGCGGCGGGTGTGGATGGCCCCGCGACGGGTCATCAGGGTCTGGATCTCTTCCCAGCACTGCTCGGCGCGAGCGTTGAGCGCTTCGATATCGGGGTGATCGGCCAAGAGCAGCTCGTACTGTTCCCGCAACCGGTCGGCGTGCCCGTCGGCGGTCTCGGTGTCGATCTGGTTCCACTGGGGGAACTGCTCGCAGATCGCCTTGTAGGCCGCGGCCCGGTCCCGCCACTGCTGACGTTCGGCGGCGATATCGTCGGCGGCACGGCGCGCCTGCTGGTAGCTCTCCTCGGCATTGGCGAGATCGACCGTCAGTGCATCGATCTTGGCGGCGACGTCACCCTGGTAGATGTAGTCGGAATGCCGCAGCGGACGCCGATCGTCCTTGATGGCGAGCCGGTCGGAGTCCTTGTACAACCCGCTGTCGGTGACAGCACGCCTGAAGCGGGGGAACACATCGGGGTTGTCGACGCAGATGTGGTCACCCGCCGCGGCCACGACGTCAGCTGCCTCGGCCGCGCAGACATGCAGCGGATTGACCACGAACAACTTACCTGCCAGCGTGTTCGGTTCGGCCTCAATGGGATTGGCGCCCATGAAGCTGGTGCGGACATGATGCAGCTGCAGCCGACCGCCCATGTTCGTCTCGTTGACGAACCGCAGCACCGCGGCATAGTGCCGATCGGGAACCAGCAGCCGCAACCCCACGCCGCGCAGCACCTTCTCCACCGCGACGCGCCACCGGTTCTGCTCGGGGCGCAGATCCATCAGTTCGGCGATATAGGGCAGCTCGCTCGGGTCGACGCCCACCGCGGCGCAGATGTGTTCGCGCATGGTGATCGCGAACTCGGGCAGGGCGGAGCCCACCTGCTCGACGCGGCGCAGCTCCTTGGTGGCGTCGTCACGGGCGATCCGTGCGGCCTTCTGGGCGTACTCGGCGTCGGTGGAGGCCTCCCTGCCCCGGTCGAGCTTGGCGAGCAGTTCGGTGACGGAGGTGTGGAGTTCTTCCCGCAGATTCCAGAAGTCGTCGGCGGAGTTCGGGACGTCCAGGTCCTGCGCGGCGAGCAGCGCCTCGTAGGCAGCCTGGCGGCGTGACACCTCCTCGGCCTGCGCCTCGGCCGCCGCCACCTGCGACTGCAGCGGACCAATACTCGCGCTGGAGCCGCTGATCTGTGCGTTGAGTGAATCCCCTTCCGCCTTGGCGAGATTGAGCTGACGGGTGACGTCCTCGTACTCGTTGCCGAGTTGGTCGATGGTCGCGTCCAGCGAGTTGATCTGCGCCGGGCACTGCGCCAGGCGGACGTGGTCGGTGTACGCCCGCACCATCGGCTGATCCACCAGGTCGATGATGCCCAGATCGGAGGACTCCGAGGCGTAGCGCTGCTGGAGCTTCTCGATGTCGCCGAGGATCTTCCGTTTGCGTTGAGCGACGGCCAGCAGTTCGCGGGCGTCGACCAATGGGTCGATCTGCTTGAGCGCATCCGGTAGTCGGGTCAGGCTGCTGGGCTCGTCGAGCATGAATTCGCGGACGAACTGTTCAAGTCCGCCAACGCTTTTCAGCGACTTGGCCTTACCGAGCAGCTGCTGGGCGGCGTCGGAGGCGCGGATGCCGATGGTGGCGTACAGCTGGGCGAGATACTGCGACTCCACCTTGGTGGAGAACCGCCAGTCATCCTCTTTGAACACGCTCGAATCGAAGCGGCCCGACGCCCACCGGTTGCAGATGTTCTCGATGTCGCGGTCGCCGTCAGCCAGGACGAACCGGCTGGAGGAGTCCGAGCGGGACTCTCCGGTGAGCCATTTGAGGACCAGGCCGGTGACGGTCCGGCCGGTGTTGCTGGCATAGGTGACGGCGACCGCGGACCAGGCGGAGCCCCCGCCGCGGAGGTACATCACCTTGCTGGAACCGCCGTCGCTGCGCTGCCCCCAGGCGCCGCGGACATACTTGTCGACCGTGCGTCGGCCCGCGTTGGAGCCGGCTGCCGAGTTGTCACCGGAGGCATTGAAGTTGCGTCGGTTGAACGGTAGGAAGCCCAGTGAAATCGCATCCAGCAGAGATGATTTGCCGCTGCCGGAGGCGCCGGCGATCAGCGCGCCACCTTCACTGAACGGGATGGTGTGGTAACCGTCGAACACACCCCAGTTGATGACCTGCAGGCGGGACAGATGGAACTGTTCAGGCATCGAGCGCCACTTCCTTCAGATCCTCGTCGTCGCCATCTGCCGGCATACCGCCGCTTTGCAACAGTTCGAACTGCTGCTGCAATTCGGTGATCACCGAGGCGGTCATCACCGCGGTGATGACCGGGCTGATGGAGTAGCTGTCGTCGTCGTCGCGGCTCTTACGCAGGATCTCCAGTGCGGTCAGCCGGGCGATGGCACCGTCGATTCGGGCGGCGAACGTGACCGCGTCACGGTCGACGTCGTTGACCACGCCGGAGAACAGCCCGTGTACCTCGTCACGGCTGATCAAGACCGACTGATCGCCGGAGGCGCGCATCATCTGCGCCAGGTGCAGGGCCAGGATGGAGTCGTAGGTGCCCAGCGGCTCGCGGCGCAACAGCTTGATGCCCCTTGCCGATTCGTAGCGGGCCTGTTCGACGAACGCGACGTCGGTGCCTTCGATGATGCGCAGCAGCAGGTCGAGCTCGGACAGTCGCACGGACAGTTGTGCGCGGTATTCCACCACCCAGGAGTAGAGGTCCTGGTCGGCTTCGGCGCTGATGTAGCGCCGGGTCAGCAGCTGCTGCAGTGCCCAACAGGCGCGGTCGGGCAGTTCGCTGACATCGCCGTCGAACCGGGGGCGCCGTTGGTGCGGCGCCCGGCCGGTCTGGTCGACCTGGGGCAGTGACGAGAATGCCTCGATATCTAGATCGATGCCGTTGTTCATGCGGTGGCTCCCAGCGCGCTGGAGATCGGTTCGGTGAACATCAGATGCGGGACCTCCATCTCGCGATCGCGACCGTCCAGGGATTGGAATCGGACCGTGACCGACTTGGATGTGGTTGCCGCAGAGTCGGTTTGGAAAGGCTGCTTGAGTGCCCAGGACCACAGCACGATGACGTGGCCGAGGTATGCGGAATCGAGCAGGGACACCGCGTCCGGCAGCGAAAGCGCGGTCCCCGCGCTGATTGCGGTGTTGATCATCTCCGACATCGCGGGTGCGTCCACCTGTGTGGTCAGGGCCGAGAAGCTGGTCAGGTCGACGTCGCTGGCGGCGGCTTGAGCCGGCTTCGGGTTGGACAGATCGCCGATCCGGAAGCTCAGTGCGCCAACCGAACTGATGGCGTGCCGGGCCAGCGGTAGTTCGAGGTCGAGCCGCGAGTCGGTCAGTGACGACTTGAGCAGGGTGCGGGCGGCGCCGATGGCGTCATTGAGCTGGCGGGCCACCCCGCGGCTCTGTTCAAGCGTGCCGAAGGCGGTGAACCGCTTGACCCGCTGGGCGCACCGCTGCTGGATCCGCTCCACCTCGTCGATCTGCTGGCCGACCAGCTCGAAGAAGCCGGCCATCACCTTGCGCAGCGCCGGGTCCAGCGCGGGCAGGGCGCCGGCGACCGCGGTAACGTCGGCCTCGAATTCGGCCCGTTGATCGGGGTCGTTGATCATGCGCAGGAACGCTCGGTGCGAATCGCGGCCCTGGGAATCCCAGGCCAACTGGTAGTCGGCGTACATCTGACGCTGCCGGTCGCGGTACTCGATGTTGGTGTCGATCGGCTCGCCCAGTGCGGCGGTGGCCTGCTCGATCATCGTGCCGTACTGGCCGATGTCGGTGATCAGCCGTTCCATCTGCAGGGCGATGGCGCGGGCTTCGTCGTAGACGTCGGTCAGGTCGGCGTCTGCTCTGGGCTGAGGATGGGCGCCGTCGTCATCGTCATCCTCCGAGTTCCTTTCCAGTGCAGCCAATTCGGCGTGCAGCGCGGCGATCTCGGCTTCGATGCCGGCGCGGATGCGGTCGGGATCGTTGCCTACCCGCAAGGCGATCTGCTTGAGCCGCGACGCGATACCGTTGATGGAACCTCCGGTGGCGATGGTGTCCTGTCGGCGTACGCCGCGGAGGAAGTCCAACGCCCGTCGGGCCTCCTGGGTGAGGTAGCAGAGGTTGCGTTCGACGCCGGCGCGCTGGTCGGCGACGCGGTGCAGCCAGCCCTGGCTGGCCCAGGACTTGATCAGGCCCAGCCCGGACTGCTCGCCTCCAGGGCGGCCCAATTCATCGAGGTCGCGTTCGAGCCGCACCACCAGATCGGTCTCGGGGATGACGCCGCCGCTGAGATGGCGCTCCATCAGCGTGGCGTACACGCCCATGTTCAGCGTGGCCAACAGTCGGATGGTGGGGGAGCCCTGGATGTCGCGGTTGAGTTCCAGGAGGTCGGCGGCCGAGATCGTGGTGTTGTCGTCCACCTGTGCCCTCCCATGGCTGATTCGTACGTCGGACGGTCCAAGATAGGGCACGGCGGAGACATCGGACGGCGGGGCAGGCCGGGGATGGGGGGCTGTGTCTGACCAGTTCTGCCACATGCGTCCCACGTGCTACGTACGCCCCACTGGTCACTGATCTGAGACACGTGTCTCGGTGCGCACCCCGCGGCCAAGCTGTTTTCGCTGCGAGGCGGGCAAATCGGTGAGTGGGTTTTGGCCGTGGCTGGTGGGGCTGATGTGACCAAGCCAACAAAGTCGGCCGCGGCAGGTGTCCCGACCGCGGCTGTCCTCGGATAAACCTCACTGCGGCAGGCGAATACGATTTCTCAACAGGGTGGCGGCCGGTACCCGGGTGCTGTCTTCCCGGAGTGACCACCTTGACAGTGCGCGTCAGCCCTCAGGCACTGCGCGATCGTTGTCGACCGGCGGTGACACCCGTTGCCGCGAAACTGAAGAATGGCACGGTCCGCCGCACTACAATTTGCATATGCAACCGCAGATGCTGGTGGGGGAGGTCCTTGGCGCCGTCGTCGCGCGCGTCACGCACTCTGCGTCGGCCGACGTGGACGGATGGCTCGTGACACTGACCTCGCTGCTGGTGCTGCTCGCCGTCGGGGGTGTGGCCGCCCGGGTGGCCAGCCGGCTTACGCGCCGGTCGACGCCGGAACTGATCGTGCTGCTGAATCAGTCCGCGGCGTTCTACCGACGGTGGCCGGAAGACCGCCAGCACAGTGCGCCGCCTGAAGAATTGCGAACCGAGGCGCACAGATGTCAACGGATCATCGAGTTGTTGGAGCGGCGGGCATCGACCGGGAGTGATCGCACCCTCGCCACACGCGGGCCGATCGACGGACTACATGCCTGGATTGCCTTGCTGAACAGTCACATTGAGGCCCGCGGTGATGTTCCCTCGGGGCCGGCGTACGCCTGAACGCACCCGCTGCTTGCCGCTACGCGGCGTTGGTGGCGGCCGGCGCCGCTGCGAGTGCGTTGGCAGCGAAATCGGCTGCCTGCTGGGCCATTCCGTTGTCCTTGTAGGAACTGTGGGCCGACCGATCCAGGCCGCCGGGGAAGCAGACCGGGTCGCCGGTGGCGCACAACTGCGTGGTCTTCGCCGAGTAGAGATTGCCGATGGTGATCGGGGGTGCGCTGCCGTCGACCAGATGCAGGAACCAGTCATCCGGGGTGCCGAACAGCACGACTGCCGCGACGTGGTCGGCGATCGCCGCGGGCATCGGCCCGGTGATCCCGTCGGGCAGGTTGAATCCCGCCGGAACGGCATCCGCGGTGGTGTAACCGGCGACTGCCGCGCCCTGGGAGTACCCGCCGAGCACGATCTTGGTGCTCGGGCAGCTTGCGGCGATGGATTCGATGGTGTTACTGGCGTCCACGATTCCGTCGGCGGCTGCGCCGAAGTCCAGCGACGCAGGATAGTTGACGCCGTACACGGCAACAGGATTGCCGCCCAGTCGGGCATTGAGCGCATCGACAAACGCCTGCCCGGTGGCACCGATACCCGGTGCCTCGAAGGTGCCGCGGGCGAACACGACCTCGACGGCCGGGCAGGACGGGTCGGCGGCAGCAGCGGTCACCGCCGGAGCGGCATTGGCCAGGCCGACAGCCTGCGGGCCGAACAGAGCCGCGGCAGAGACGGCGGTGGCGGCGAGTCCGCGAAGCACGCGGGACGAGGATGTGGCAGCTGATCCGGTCGTGCTGTTCATGGCTGTTCCTTCCGGGAACCTGTTGGTGTGTGCACTCAGACTCCCGTGACCAGCACGGACAAACATCGACGCTGACACCCACGGTGACTACCGGCTAGCAGGAAGATCTCAGGAGACGCCCAGCGGTCTCGGGTTTTCGGCGTGCTCGGCCGCGCTCACCGCGGCTTTTCGCGCCCGAACCGCAGCGATGTCTCTACCATCCGGGGATGGCCTCCCGATCGCCGAACACCGAGAGATCCAGCTGGCTGACCCACAAGGAGTACGTCGCCGCGCTCCGCGAGCAGGCGGTCCGATTCGGAACCGTACTGGCCGCCGGCCCGACCGATGCCCCCGTACCTACCTGCCCGGGGTGGACGGCGCTGGATCTGGTGCAACACGTCGCCCAGGTGTACGACCACAAGACGGCCGTACTGCGGGCGGCGGGTGAGGCGGTGCCCGGCGGCAAGAGCGCGCCCGCAGGCGAATCACTGCCCCAGGCACTTCGGCGGCATGACGCGGTACTCGCCGACCTGGCCGACCTCCTGACCGAACTCGACCCGCAAGCACCGGCCTGGACCTGGATGGAAGGCGCGGGGGAGTCGACGGTCGGAGCATGGGCGAGGCGCATGGTCCACGAGGCGTTCATCCACCGGGTGGATGCGGAGCTCACCGCCGGCGTCGCGACCAGCCCGGTCGAGGAGGCCGTCGCGATCGACGGCGTCAACGAAATGCTGACCTGGATGGCGGGTGACCCGGACCTGGTTGCCGAGGATGAGTCCGCGGGATCAGGCACTGTGGTGTTGGAGTACGGCAGCGGCGCCTGGCTGGTGGATGTCGGCGACGGGCGCCACCTGGTGACGGCTACCGACACCGGCACGCCTGCCGACGCCCAGCTCGCCGCGTCGGCGGTGGCGCTGGACCTGTTGATGTGGGGGCGACCGTCGCCGGCGAGCTGGCCCGGGGGCGCCGCCGTCGACCGGTTGCAGGCCCGCATCGCGAAAGCTGTTGACTGACATCATGACCGAACTCTTCGGGCCGGGGTGTCCGTGCGGCAGTGGAGCCGACTATCTGGCGTGCTGCGGGCCGCTGCACCACGGTGAACGGCAGGCGCGAACGGCGGAGGAGCTGATGCGGTCGAGGTATTCGGCGTTCGCCCGCGCCGATGCCGACTACCTGTTCCGTACCTGGCACCCGCGCACCCGGCCCACAGAGGTGGCGGTCGACCCGGGCACCACCTGGACCGGTCTGGAGATCACCGACGTCGTCGCCGGCGGAGCCGATGACGACCGCGGCGTGGTGGAGTTCACCGCGCACTTCGACTCTGCGGGCCGTGCCGATGAGATGCACGAACGCAGTCGCTTCGCACGGCGGGCAGGCCGGTGGTTCTACCTCGACGCGGTCGCGAAGTGACCGCCCCAGCATCAGGAGGCTGATTGTGCGCACCTTGATCGACATCTCTGTACCGCTCCAGGCCGGAATCGCCTCGGACCCACCCGGTTTGCGGCCTGAGATCGACTATCTGAGTCACCAGGACACGGTCGGCGATCTCTTGTCCTTCTTCCCTGGCGCCACCAAGGCGGACCTGCCCGACGGCGAGGGCTGGGCGATCGAGCGCGTCTCGATGACCACGCACAGCGGCACCCATCTGGATGCGCCGTACCACTACGCCTCGACGATGGACAACGGTCAGCGCGCCATCACCATCGACGAGGTGCCTTTGGAGTGGTGTCTGCAACCAGCGGTGAAGCTCGACTTCCGGCATTTCGCGGACGGCTACGTGGTCACCCCCGACGACATCGACACCGAGTTGGACCGCATCGGCCACACTCTGGCGCCGCTGGAGATCGTCGTGGTCAACACAGCGGCAGGCACGCGGTACGGACACGACGACTACGTGTCCACCGGGTGCGGAATCGGCCGGGCCGCAACGCTGCATCTCCTCGGCCAAGGCGTGCGGCTGACCGGCACCGACGCCTGGAGTTGGGACGCACCGTTCGTCTACACCGCGCAGCGCTACGCCAAAGACCATGACAGCGCGATCATCTGGGAAGGCCACCGGGCTGGGCGGGAAATCGGCTACTGCCACATCGAAAAGCTGCACAACCTCGAAGTGCTGCCGTCGACGGGATTTCAGGTGTCCTGCTTTCCGGTGAAAGTCCATGCCGGATCGGCCGGATGGACCAGGGCAGTCGCCATCATCGACACCCCGTGATGGCCACTCGGC
>JBEVHL010000622.1:0-38124 GCA_040511255.1 Mycobacterium sp.
CTGCTCGACGCACGTGTCCGCGAACCGGCCCGGGTCTGAGGAGATCACCATCATGAGCACTGGAATCGACCTGGTACCGGTCAAACCAACCACCGCGATCGTCGGGCAACCCGGCAAGGGGTCCCGCCTCAAAGGCAGTTCGATCTGGTTCCGGCTGCTGATCAACGACCGGGTGGCCGCCGCGGCCGCGGTGGTCCTGGCCGCAGTCATCCTGATCGCCGTCTTCGGCCCCATGCTGGTCGGCGGCCTGGCCACCCACATCGACCTGGACAACTCCAACCAGGCGCCGTTCACCCTGGCCCACGGCTGGGCGAACGTGCTCGGCACCGACCCGCTCGGACGCAGCATGGCGGCCCGGTTGATCGTGGCGAGTCGCACGACGCTGTCGGTGGCCATTCCCGCCGTGGTGATCAGCGCGGTCGTCGGCTCGATCATCGGCATGTGGGCCGGCTTCTACCGGGGCTGGCGGGAAACCGTCGCCATGCGGGTGGCCGACGTCATCATGAGCTTCCCGTCGCTGCTGCTGGCCGTCGTCGTGCTCTACGTCTTCTCCCCGAGTGCTGCGAATATCGTTCTGGTACTGGCGATCACCCGCATCCCGGTCTATCTGCGCACCGCGCGGGCCGAATCGGCCGAGCTGCAGAGCCGGCTGTTCGTCGACGCCGCGCGCACCTTCGGCGCCAGTGCGACGTCGATCATCACCCGCCACGTCGTCCCGATCGTGCTGCCCACCCTGCTGACCGTCGCGACGCTGGACTTCTGCTACGTGATGCTCGCCGAATCGTCGCTCAGCTTCCTGGGTATTGGTATCCAACCGCCGGACGTCAGCTGGGGCCTGATGGTCTCCCAGGGCCGGACCTACCTGCACACCGCGTGGTGGCTGTCGTTCTTCCCCGGCGTCGCCATCGTCGTCACCACCGTCTCGGCGACCATCCTGGCCGCCTGGGCCAGGATCGCCACCGACCCCGGCCAACGCTGGCGGCTGACCGTGCCCCAGAAGCGCCTGTCCCGCTTCACCAAATCCGGAAAGGCTCTCTGATGACCGCGCTCGCAGATCACGCGCCCGTCCACGAGGTCGACGCTCAACCGGCCCTCGAGGTCGCCGGGCTCTCGGTGGACATCCGCACCATCAAAGGCACCGTCCGCGCCGTCAACGACGTCTCGTTCGAGGCGCACCGCGGCGAAACACTGGCGCTGCTCGGCGAATCCGGCTGCGGCAAGTCGATGACCGCCACCGCGCTGGTCGGCCTGCTGGAACCGGTGGCCGATATCGCCGGCGGCAGCGCCCATCTGACCGGCGACGGGGAGAAGGTCGACCTGCTGGCCGCGGGCGGCAAGGTCCGGCGCAAGCTCGCGGGTACCGAACTGGCCATCGTCTTCCAGGACGCACTGACCGCGCTCAACCCGCTCTACACCGTGGGCACCCAACTGGCCGAGCCGTTCCGGATCCACCACGGGATGAAGGCCAAAGAGGCCAAGCGCAAGGCGATCGAACTGATGGCGCGCGTGGGGATTTCGCAACCGGAAACGCGGGTGGATTCCTATCCGCACCAGTTCTCCGGCGGCATGCGCCAGCGGCTGCTGATCGCCATGGCCGTCGCGCTGAACCCGAGCGTCCTGATCGCCGACGAGCCCACCACGGCGCTCGACGTGACGGTGCAGGCGCAGATCATGGCGCTGCTGCGCGATCTGCGGACCGAGTACCACATGGCGGTCGTGCTGATCACCCACGACCTCGCGCTGGTCGCCGAGGAAGCCGATCGCGTCGCGGTGATGTACGCCGGCAACATCATCGAAACCGGCCCGGTCTCCGAGGTATTCACTGATCCGCGGCACCCGTACACCAAGGGGCTGCTGGATTCCGTTCCGGTGCAGGTGGTTCGCGGTGAGGAACTGAAGTCCATCGGCGGCTCGCCACCGGATCTGCATTCGATCCCCAGCGGTTGCGTCTACCAGGCGCGCTGCCCGATCGCCCAGGACATCTGCACCACCAAGCGGCCGCAGCTGGAGATGGTCGCACCAGGACGCAAAGCAGCCTGCCATTTTCCCCAGGAGGTCAAGAATGTCTGATCAACTGCTCGAAGTCCGCAATCTCTCCAAGTCGTTCCGGGTGCCTGGAGGCAAGGGCGGGAAAGCCAGCCTGCGCGCACTCGACGGGATCAACCTCGATCTGGCCCGCGGCGAGACGCTGGGCCTGGTCGGTGAGTCCGGCTGCGGAAAGTCCACGCTGGCAAGGACGTTGCTGATGTTGGAGCGGCCGGAATCAGGCAGCGTGGAGTTCGACGGCATCGATCCGTTCAGCCTGCGCGGCAAGGATCTGCTGAATTTCCGTCGCCGCGTGCAGATGGTGTTCCAGGACCCCTATGCCTCGCTGAACTCGCGGATGACCGCGGGTGCGATCATCGCCGAACCGTGGCGCACCCACAAGACGCTGTACAAGTCCCGGGCCGACCGGGATATGCGGGTACGCGGGCTGCTGGATCTGGTCGGCCTGCGCGCCGTCGACGCCGACCGCTATCCGCAGGAGTTCTCCGGCGGCCAGCGCCAGCGCATCGGCATCGCGCGGGCCCTTGCCCTGAACCCCGACGTCATCATCTGCGACGAGCCGGTGTCCGCACTGGACCTCTCGGTGCAGGCCCAGGTGCTCAACCTGCTCAACGATCTGCAGCAACAGCTGCAGATCTCCTACATCTTCATCTCCCACGATCTGTCGGTGGTCCGCCATGTCGCCGACCGGGTCGCGGTGATGTATCTCGGCCGGATCATCGAATCAGGCGCCACGGAAGCGGTTTTCGACCGCCCGAACCATCCCTACACCGCGGCCCTGATGTCGGCGGCACCGACGCTGGACGCCAGCGTGCGCAAGGACAAGATCCTGCTCAAGGGCGAGGTGCCGTCGCCGCTGAATCCGCCGTCGGGGTGCCGGTTCCGGACCAGGTGCTGGAAGGCCACCGAAATCTGCGCCACCACACCGCCCCCCGCCGCGGTCGATCCCCAGGTGCCCGGCCACAGCGCCGAGTGCCATCACCCACTACAGGACGACGCGAGCAAGCTCATCTCCGTGCCGGCGTGAGTGCAGCGGGCTACGCGGTGGTGGCGGGGGCGATCCTGTTGGCGTCCTGCCTGCAGGCCTCGATCGGATTCGGCATCGGCATGCTGGCCGCGCCGATCGTGGCGATCGTCGATCCCGGGCTGATCCCCGGGACGCTGATCATGCTGGCCACCCTGGTCACGTTGATGGTCACCGTGCGTGAACGCGGTGACATCGATTTCCGTGGCACGGGCTGGGCGCTGGTCGGCCGGGTGCCCGGCACCATTGCCGGTGCGCTGCTGCTGGCCGCGCTGCCCGAGCGGGCGCTGGCGATCCTGCTGGCCGCGGTGGTGCTGTTCGGGGTGGTGCTGACCAGCGTCGGGTGGATTCCGGCTGCGCGCAGGCGCAACGTCGTGCTCGCCGGTGCCACGTCGGGACTGCTGGGCACCGCGACCTCGATCGGCGGACCGCCGATGGCGTTGGTCTGGCAGCGCAACTCCGGGGCCCGGTTGCGCGGAACCATGTCGGGGTTCTTCCTGATCGGCTCGCTGCTGTCACTGGCGGCGCTGGCGGTGACGGGCTCGGTGGACCGACACACCGTGTGGACGTTCGCCGTGTTGGTCCCGGCGGCGGTGGCGGGCTATGTACTGTCCCGGTACGTCAATCGACTGCTGGATCCGGTCCGGCTGCGCCGGTTGGCGATCGGTGTATCTGTGGTCGGAGCAACGGTATTGATCGCCAGGGAGCTCGTATGAACCAGGACGGAGCAGACATGCCGCCGACCCCCGAGCCGCCGGATGTGGCAGTGCGTAAGGTGAAGTCGGCGGTGCGGACCGTGGAGCTGCTGGAGTTTCTGGCCGCGCGTCGCGACAATCCGGCCCGGCTCCGGGAGATCTGCGACGCGCTGGAGATGCCGCGCAGCAGTGCCCATGCGCTGCTGCGGACCCTGGTCGCGCAGGGCTGGGTGCGCTCTGATGCGGCGGGTACGTTGTACGGCATCGGAATTCGCGCGCTGCTGGTCGGCACCAGTTACCTCGACAGCGACCCGTACCTGCCGTTGATCACCCCGTTCCTGGAAGACCTGCGCTCAGAACTCGATGAGACGTTCCACCTGGGGCGCCTGGATGGCACCGATATCGTCTACCTGGCCACCCGAGAGTCCAAGCAGTACCTGCGGACCTCGAACCGGGTGGGCCGGCGGCTGCCCGCCTACACGACGGCGCTGGGTAAAGCCCTGCTGGCCGACCGGTTCGGCGCCGACCGGGACCTGCACATTCCCGAGGTGCTGGAGCCACTGACCGCCCGCACGGTGACCGATCGTGCCGTGCTCGACGACGCCCTGGACGACGTCCGCATCCGGGGCTACGCCAGCGACGACGAGGAGAACAGCGTGGGGCTGCGGTGTTTCGCGGTATCCCTGCGCTACACGCGGCCCGCGCAGGATGCGATCAGCGCATCGGTGCCGATCGCCCGCCTGACCCCTGAGCGCGAACAGGAGATCGTCGAGGCGCTGCGGACGGTGTGCGACAAGGTGTCCCGGGTGGTGCGCCCACTTGCCAACGGCGACAAATGGTTTGCGTCGTGAGACCTATTGATTCCCCACGTGGATCAATCCATGCGATGAAAGTGTTGGACGTGCATGACAACCACTCGTAGCCTGACAAGAATGGACACCCCAGTCGTCACGGCGATGACCGTCATCCCCATCGCGGGACACGACAGCATGCTGCTCAACCTCAGCGGCGCGCACGGACCGTTCTTCACCCGAAACCTGGTCATCCTCAACGACTCCGACGGCAACACCGGTGTCGGCGAAGTACCCGGCGGCGAAGGCATCAGGCAAACCCTGGAGGACGCCCGCGCGATCGTGATCGGCCGCGGTGTCGGTGCGTTCAACGCCGTGTTGGCCGATATGCGACGTACCTTTGCCGATCGCGATGCCGGCGGCCGCGGGGCGCAGACCTTCGACCTGCGCATCGCCGTGCACGCGGTCACCGCCGTGGAATCGGCCCTGCTGGACCTGCTGGGCCAGCATCTGGGCGTCACCGTCGCCGCCCTGCTCGGCGAAGGTCAGCAACGCGACCGGGTGCAGGCCCTGGGGTATCTGTTCTTCGTCGGTGACCGCACCAAGACCGACCTGGCATACCGGTCGGGCGCGGACGAGGCGACGGGCGCGGACGATTGGCTGCGGCTGCGGCACGAGGTGGCGCTGACGCCGGATGCGGTGGTCCGCCTCGCCGAGGCTGCCCGCGAGCGGTACGGGTTCCGCGATTTCAAGCTCAAGGGCGGTGTGCTGCCCGCACCGGATGAAGCCAAGGCGGTGATCGCACTGGCCGATCGCTTCCCGGACGCCCGAATCACGTTGGACCCCAACGGGGGTTGGCTGCTGAAGGATGCGATCACCACCTGCCGTGAGCTGTCCGACGTGCTGGCCTATGCCGAGGATCCGGTGGGCCCGGAAGGCGGTTTCTCCGGTCGCGAGGTGATGGCCGAATTCAAACGCGCCACCGGCCTGCCGACCGCGACGAACATGATTGCCACCGATTGGCGGGAGATGGGCCATGCCATCCGCTCCGGCGCGGTGGACATCCCGCTGGCCGATCCGCACTTCTGGACGATGAACGGCTCGGTGCGCGTGGCGCAGCTCTGCGATGCGTGGGGACTGACCTGGGGCTCGCATTCCAACAACCACTTCGATGTTTCGCTGGCGATGTTCACCCAGGTGGCCGCCGCTGCGCCGGGTACCATCACCGCGATCGACACGCACTGGATCTGGCAGGACGGGCAACGAATCACCAAGGAGCCCTTCACCATCGACGACGGTTACCTGACGGTGCCGGACAAGCCGGGGCTTGGTGTCGAACTGGATCACGACGCGATCGCCGCCGCGCATGAGCTGTATCTGCGCGAAGGCCTCGGTGCCCGCGACGACGCGATCGCCATGCAGTACCTGATCCCTGGGTGGACGTTCGACAGCAAACGACCTGCGCTGCAGCGGGCATGAAAGTTCTGGTGGCTGATGCCAACCTGGTGCCGCACCGGGACCGACTGGAAGGCGCTGTCCCGGCCGATGCGGAGGTCTGCTGGCGTGTCGGCTATGACATCGCCACGCTGCGCGACGAGCTGCGGGACGCGGACGTCTACGTCGGCGGGCGGTTCCCGGCCGAGCTGGCGCAAGATGCCGAGAAGCTGCGGCTGATCCACGTCGCGGGTGCCGGCACCGACCGCATCGACTTCGCCGCGCTGTCACCGGATATTCTGGTGGCCAATACGTTTCACCACGAGCGGTCGATCGCCGAATACATTGTCTCGGCAGCGGTGCTGCTGCGCAGGAACTTCCTGGTCCAGGATCGGGCGTTGCGCCGCGATGTCTGGGCCACCTCGGTGTACGACGCAGCCATCCCGCAGCCGAGCACGGTGGCGGATGCGACGGTGGGGTTCGTCGGGTTCGGCCATATCGGCCAGCGGGCGTGGGAGTTGTTCCGTGCCTTCGGCTCCCGGGCTTGTGCGGTGACCGGTTCCGGTCGGGTGGACGCTGCCGAGTACGGTCTGGCCTGGGCGGGGGATACGTCGCGGCTGGACCGGCTGCTGCGTGAGTCGGACGTGGTGGTGGTGTCGGCGCCCCTGACGTCGCAGACCGAAGGCATGATCGGCGCGGAGCAGTTGCGTGCGCTGGGGCCTGCCGGGGTGTTGATCAACGTAGGCCGCGGCCCGCTGGTACAGGAACGCGCGCTCTACGGTGCGTTGCTCGGCGGCGAGATTCAAGCTGCCGCAATCGATGTCTGGTACCGCTATCCGGGGGCGGACGGCCGCGGGGCGCCGAGCGAGCTACCGTTCGCGGAGCTGTCCAACGTGCTGATCACACCGCATTCCTCGGGGGTCACCAGCGATACGTTCCGCGGTCGGGTGGACGACATCGCCGCCAACATCGGTCGGCTGTCGCGCGGGGAGCCGCTGCGAAACGTGGTGGCGCGCTAGCTTGAGCCAGTCCGCCGCGCCGGGGCACAGTGTCTTCCGCAGCCGTCAACAAATGTTGACGCCGTGGGAAGGGTGGGTGTCCCGGGCTTGGCCGCGCCCGCCGAGTGTGGAGTTCATCCACGCCCGCATCGGTAAATGCGTGTCCCGAGTCCACACTCGGCCGTGTGCTGGCGCGCTAGCTTGAGCCCGTCCGCCGCGCCGGGGCACAGTCTCTTCCGCAGCCGTCAACAAATGTTGACGCCGTGGGAAGGGTGGGTGTCCCGGGCTTGGCCGCGGCGATTCGGAACACCTAGTTGCGTGCGCTTCATGCCACCGTCGTGCTGCGGAACCGTTTCCGGTAGGTCGCCGGAGTCACCCCGAGTTCACGTAGGAACAGCCGGCGCAGCGTCTCCGCCGAGCCCACCCCGGTGCGGGCGGCCACGGTGTCCAGCGGATCGGCGCCCGCCACCAGGATCGCGCACGCCGCTTCCAGCCGGGTGCGGTCGACGAAATACATAGGGGAGTGGCCGGTTTCGGCCAGGAACAGCCGCGACAGGTGACGGGTGCTGACCCCGGCGTGCGCGGCCAGTATGGGTAGCGAATGGTTGGCCGCCGGGTCGGCGGTCACGACATCCATCACCGTGCGCACCACCGAGTTGGTACTCGGCAGCGCCTCCAACCGCACGCTGAACTGCGACTGGTCACCCGGCCGGGCCATGAAGACCACCAGGTCCTTGGCGACCTCCCGCGCCAGGGCGGGCCCGTAGTCATGTTCGATCAGGAACAGCGTGAGGTCGATGCCTGCGGTGACGCCCGCAGAGGTGACGTAGGCACCGTCGCTGACGAACAGCGCGGCGGCATCCACCCGAACATCGGGGAAGCGGGCCGCGAGTTGGTGGGCGAGCTTCCAGTGCGTCGCCACCCGGCGGCCGTCGAGCAGTCCGGTGGCGGCCAGCGGAAATGCGCCCGCGCAGATCGACACGGTACGGACGCTGCGCTGCGACAAAGCCCGCACGGTGTCGACGAGCGCCGGGTCGGAGATCGCGGCCTGCCAGTTCGGGGCGCCCGGCACCAGCAGCGTGTCGATGGGGCCGGTGAAATCGGCGGCCGCGGTATCGACCCCCAGCCGGGTGCCGGAGCTGGCGACGATATCGGCGCCCGACACCGAAACCGTGGTGATTCGATATTGGGCGCCAAAGGAATTGGCCGAGGCGAAGGCGTCCACCGGACCTGTCACATCCAGCACCTGGACGCCGTCGAACGCCAGCACCACCACCCGGTGGGGTTTCGTTGCGGCCACCCCAGCAGCATAGTCCCGGGATGTCCGAATCCGAGGGTTTCGTGTCTCAACGGACTACGGTGTCGGCGGCGGAACGGGCGTTGAGTCAGTCATAACCACTCGACACCAGGAGCGACCATGACCGAGACCATCGCCGGAATCCGAATTCCGGACAGCACCTTCGCCAACGAAGCCACCGAACTGATCCGCGACACCACGACGCCGCTGATCTTCCACCATTCGCGGCGGGTGTTCCTGTTCGGCAGCCTGCAGGCCCGTCGGGACGGGATCGCACCCGACCCCGAATTGCTCTACATCGCCGCGCTGTTCCACGACACCGGCCTGGTCCCGCCGGTGCGCGGCTCCGAGCAGCGTTTCGAGCTGGACAGCGCCGATGCGGCCCGGGCGTTCCTGCGCGCCAGGGGATACTCCGAGACCGAGTCCGACACCGTATGGACGGCGATCGCCCTGCACACCACCCCCGAGGTGCCGTATCGGATGTCGCCGGTGATCGCCGCCACCACGGCGGGGGTGGAGACCGACGTGCTCGGGCTCAGGCTCACGGAACTGACGAAGGAGGAGATCGCCGCCGTCACCGCCGTGCATCCGCGGCCGAACTTCAAAAATGAGATCCTGCAAGCCTTCTCCGACGGCTTCTCCGAGCGCCCGGAAACCACCTTCGGCACGGTGAACGCCGACGTGCTGGAGCATTTCGTGCCGGGCTTCCACCGCATCGACTTCGTCGACGTGATCAAGAACTCGGCGTGGCCGGAGTAGCTCAGCGTTTGGACAGCAGCGACGCGTCGATGGCGTCGGCGCTGAGAATGCGGTTGAGGATCAAGGTGGCGCCGCCGATCACCCCGGACCGATCGCCGTAGGTGGTCGGCACCACCTGCAGCACCCTGGTGGCCAGCGCGGTGGCGTTGCCGTACAGGGTTTCTCGCAGTCCGGCGACGAGGATGTCGTAGGCCCGGGCCATATCGCCGTCGATGACGACGACCGCCGGGTTGAGCAGGTTCACCGCTCCGGAGATGACTTCGCCGATATGCCTGCCGCTTTCGCGGATCAGCCTGCGCGCCTCGGGCTCACCGTGGTTGGCCAATTCGACGACGTCGCGGATGTGGCCGACGGCGTGGCCCTGTTGTTGCAGGGCGCGGACCAGTGCCCAGCCGCCTGCGATGGCCTCCAGGCAGCCACTGTCGCCGCAGCGGCACGGCACGCCGGCCGCCGCGGGGGTCTTGTTGTGGCCGAATTCGCCTGCCGCGCCGACCGCGCCGCGTTGCAGCACCCCGCCGGAGATGATTCCCGCGCCGAGGCCCGTGGAGAGCTTGAGCAACAACAGGTCGTCGACGCCGCGTCGCTCACCGTGCCGTTCGGCCAGCGCGATGACGTTGACGTCGTTGTCCACCAGGATCGGCGCGTTCGTCAGATCCCGGAAATACGGTTCCAGCGGCACGCCGTCCCATCCGCTCATGATGGGCGAGTCCAGGCTGGCGCCACGTTGCTGGTCGACGGTGCCGGGCAGGCTCAGTCCGACGCCGTGTATCGAATCGAGCCCGATACCCAGTTCATCGAGTAACGCCTCAAGCCTTTTGACCAGGTCGGGCATCAGGTCATCGGGTCCGATGCCCACTTCCTGATCGAGGTCGCTGATGGCTTTGATCTCACCTGCGAGATTGCAGACGGCCAACCGGGTGCGGCTGCGGCCGATCGCGGCGGACAGAACCACTCCGGCGTCGGCGTTGAACAGCAGCAGGGTCGGGGGGCGGCCACCGGTGGACAGGCCTTCTTCTCGTTCGACCACCAGGCCGCGCTCGGCCAGTGCCGAGACGCGGGCCGCCACCGCGGTCCGGGACAGGCCGGTCAGCCGGCGCAGCTCGGAGCGCGTTGTCGCCACGCCGTCACGGATGAGTGTGAACACTTCTCCGGCGGTCGTGGGCGCTCTGTTGGCGGAACCCCTGATGACCGGCATCTTTCCATTGAAACAAGCATTCCCAGAGAACAGCAAGGTATGTAAGCCTTGTCACTTTGTCCGCAAAAAGACTTAAGTCAGTTGGATAAGCGCTAGAAGTCTCCGTACTCTCGGGTAGGACGGACGCTCTGCAATGCGGCAGGTGCCGACCGAAAGCCCGACGGAAACGTCGACTACGGCCGGTCACGTCCCACATCCGCAGACTGAAAGCTGACTTCCTGTGACCACCACCGCTGCACGACCATCCGTGTCCATGGCACTGATAGCCCCGCAGCCCGCCGTGCTGAAGCTCGCGATCCTCGCGCTCGCCCTGGGCGGATTCGGTATCGGAACCAACGAGTTCGTTGCGATGGGCCTGCTGCCCGAGATCGCCACCAGCTACGGCATCTCCGAGCCGAGTGCGGGTCACGTCATCTCGGCGTATGCACTGGGCGTGGTCATCGGCGCTCCGCTGATCGCCGCACTGACGGCGAGAGTGCCCCGCAAGGCGCTCCTGTTGAGCCTGATCGCCGTGTTCACCCTGGGCAATGTGGCGACCATCGTCGCCCCCACCTACGAGTCCCTGGTTGTGGCGCGGTTCGTCGCGGGCGTGCCGCACGGCGCGTTCTTCGGGATCGCCGCCCTGGTCGCCGCCCGCATGCTGGGCCCGGGCAACCGAGCCAAGGCCGTCGCGCAGGTGATGACCGGCCTGACCGTCGCCACCGTCATCGGCGTTCCCGTGGCGTCCTGGCTGGGCCAGGCCCTCGGCTGGCGCAGCGCCTTCGGGCTGGTCGTCATCATCGGACTCATCACGCTCACCGCCATCGCGCTGTGGCTGCCGAACATCGGCGCCACCCACTCCAGCAGCCCACTGACCGAGCTCGGCGCGCTCAAGCGCCCGCAGGTGTGGTTGGCGCTGGCCGTCGGCATGGTCGGCTTCGGCGGCATGTTCGCCGTGTACACCTACATCGCGACGACGCTGACCGACGTCTCCGGGCTGTCGCGGGCACTCGTGCCGTTGGCCCTGATGGTGTTCGGCCTTGGCATGGTGGTCGGCAACATCGTCGGTGGCCGGATGGCCGACCGCTCGGTGATCCGCAGCCTGTACGCCACGATCACCGCGCTCGGAGTGATGCTGGCGATCTTCGTGGTGGCGTCGCACAACCCGGTGACCGCACTGGTGCTGTTGTTCGGCATCGGGGCCGCGGGCGCGGCCATCGC
Source organism: Mycobacterium sp. (assembly GCA_040511255.1). GTDB lineage: Bacteria > Actinomycetota > Actinomycetes > Mycobacteriales > Mycobacteriaceae > Mycobacterium. Next base: position 11,440 of record JBEVHL010000622.1, read on the forward strand.
CCCCGCGCTGCAAACCCGCTTGATGGACGTGGCCGCCGACGCGCAGACGCTGGCCGCCGCGCTGAACCACTCGGCACTCAACATTGCCAACGCCTCAGGTGCCTGGATCGGTGGGCTGGTGATCGCCGCCGGCTTCGGCTACACCGCACCCGCTGCGGCCGGGGCCGCCCTGGCGGCCGTCGGCATCCTCGTCCTGACTTTTTCGGTACTGCTGCAACGGCTCTCCGCTCGGCGGTTGCAGGTGGCAACGGAAGGAGCCGTCGCATGACCGAAACAACCAGCCAAACAACACGATTGGAGTTCTACCTGCCCGCAGGCCGACGCGTCACGCTGATCAAGCGTGGCACGTGGTTCGGCCTCACAAGGGAAATCAGCCGACGCGCTTTGCGCTGAGGTTCTGCGAACTCTCGTAGAAGGAGCTCAATTCACATGAACAAGATCGAGAACGTCGTCTATCGCTATCAGTCCGACGATCAGCCCGCCATCCGCTACCACGCCATTCCCAGCGCCTGCGCAGGCAGCGCCGAGGACCTGGGCGCGGCCCGGTCGGCCTATCGCGGCGACCTGACCGCACTGCTCAACGTCGAACGGCACGAGCTGCCGCCGGTCATCGAGCACCTCGAGGCCGTCGTCGACGGCATGTGGGTGCGTACCAAAGTCGGTGCTGTGCATCGCGACCACACCGCCGACCGGATGTTCTTGCAGACGCTGCTGGCGCCGGGCCGGGTGCAGGATGAACTGCGCGCCCAGCTCGAACTGGCGGCAGGACGTGGCATGGCGCCGGTGGTCGTCATCGTCGAGCCGGCCGATACCGTCGGATCGGTACTGGATCAGATGACGCCCCGCGACACCGTCGTGATGGCGTACTCCGATGTCGAGGCGACAGTCGGCTGGGCCGTCATCTACGGCCCCGAAGCCGCTGGCCACCAAGACATTCCACGCGCCCCCAGCGGGGATCAACTGCGGGAGATGTCGGTGGGGGAATTCGCCCACCGGTTCGGTGCGGCCAGCGGGCAGCATGCCGTGCAGGTGCCCGCCGACGTGCTGTCGCTGGCGTCCTAAGCCGCCAGCGAGACCAGCCGCTGCAGGATGGACAACTGGGCGGGGTAGTCCCCGTCCAACTTCGCCAGCAGAGTGGTGATCCCGGTGGTGCGGTAACGGTCGATCCGCTCGGCGATCGCGCGTTCGGTGCCGATCAGATTGGTCAGCCGACCCAAGTCCAGTGGCACGGCAGCCCGCGCTTCGTCACGCCTGCCGGCCTGCCACAACTCGGCGACCGTCGCCACCTCGCGGCCGTAGCCCAGCCGGGTGAAGGCATCGTTGTAGAAGTTGCGCGCCCCCGCTCCGACACCTGTCCCCATCGCACCGATGGTGAAGGCATACCCGTCGGCGTGGCGGCGCGCCGCGGCGGCACCGGCGGCATCGTCGGAGGTGAACTCCACCGCAACGGGCGCGACAAGGTCGAGGTCGGCCAGCGTCCGGCCGGAAGCCACGGCACCTTCCCGCAGCGGGCCGAGAAACACCTCGGCGGCCTCGGGGATGAACGCGTTGCCCAGCCAGCCGTCGGCCACCTCACCGGTGAGTCGCAGGTTCTGCGGGCCCATGGCTGCGTTGTACACCGGGACGTGGGTCGGCCGGACCAGCGGCACCAGCGCGCGACCGGTGCTGTCGGGCAAGGGAAGTGGATAGATCTCACCGGGATGCGCTAGGCGTTCACCACGGCTGACGGTGCGGAGAATCTCGATGGTCTCGCGGGTGGTCTGCACGGGCTTGCGAAACCGCACGCCGTGCCAGCCTTCCATCACCCGGGGGCCGGAAGTGCCCACGCCCAACAGGAATCGGCCACCGGAGAGCTCCTGCAGGCTCAGCGCCGACGTCGCCAACAGGGCCGGGCTGCGTGAGCCGAGTTGCACCACGAACGTGCCGAGCTCGATGCGGGAGGTGGTGGCCGCCAGATAGGCCAGGCCGGTCAGCGCGTCGTAACCCCACACCTCGGGCACCCATAGCGAAGAAATGCCGAGGTCCTCGGCGGCGGACGCGAACTCGGCTGCGCCGGGCAGGCGCGGTTCTATGACAACTCCGACTTTCACAGCGCTCACTATGGCAGGCTCACCGCGTGCGTTACCGCGATCAGCCGACAGTCGAGGTCACCAAACGAGTGAACTGCGATGTCGCGACGGCCTGGCACCTGGTCACCGACATCCACCTGTCCGCACGCTGCAGTGCGGAGCTGCAGTCAGTGCAGTGGCTCGGTGATGCGGACTGCGTCGCGCTCGGTGCCCGGTTTCGTGGCTGCAATCAGCACGACGCTCTCGGCACATGGGAGACCGAATGCGTGATTGCCGAGTGTGAGCAGGACAAGCGCTGGGTGTGGAACGTCATGGGACCCGAAGGGGTCATTGCCACTTGGGGTTTCGAGGTGGAGCCGACCAGAGACGGTGCACTGGTGCGGCAATGGGCGCGGATGGGCCCAGGCCGGTCCGGCCTGAGCTACGCCATCGACGCCAGGCCCGAACTGGAGGCCAGGATCGTCGCGCATCGGCTGTCGGAGTGGCAGCAGAACATGCAGACGAACCTGGACTCCATCGCGGCCCAGTTCGAGAGTTAGCGGGAGTTCTGCTGCGGGCGATCCGAGCGCCTGCGCTCCGGACGAGCGGAGTTGCCGCCGCGCGGTACGCCGGAGCTGTGGGTCGCCGCGGCACCGTAGGTGGTGCCGGTGCGGCTCGACGAGCTTGCGCCGCGGGCGGGCGTGCCGCCGTTGCGCGCGGCACCGCCACGGGCACCGCCGCCACGAGCGCCACGACCGGAGCCACCGCCGGACGACGGACGCCGGTTCTGCGGCTGCGACACCGGGGCGACGTAGGCAGAGGGCGCCTGATAGGGCGCGAGCTCGCCGACGAGCGCCTGCACCGGCGGAGAATCGGCGCCGACTTCCTGCGGCTTGACGTTGATGCCGGCCCGACGCAGCAGAGCGTTGGTGTCGCGGCGCTGCTCGGGCAGCACCACGGTGACGACATCGCCCGAGCTGCCTGCCCGTGCGGTACGGCCGGAGCGGTGCAGGTAGGCCTTGTGCTCCATGGGCGGATCCACGTGGACGACCAGTTCGACATCGTCGACGTGCACGCCGCGCGCCGCGATATCGGTGGCGACCAGCACGCGGGCGGTGCCTGCGGTGAAGGCGGCCAGGTTGCGGTCACGGGCGGGCTGCGAGAGGTTGCCGTGCAGATCGACGGACGGCACGCCGGCGTCGGTCAGCTGTTTGGCCAGCTTGCGGGCCTGATGCTTGGTGCGCATGAACAGGATCCGGCGACCGGTGCCGGAGGCGAGCTGTTGTACCAGCTTGCGCTTGGCGTCCACCCCCGAGACGTGGAAGACGTGGTGGGTCATCGCGGCGACCGGTGAGTTCTCCTCGTCGACCGAGTGCGAAACCTGGTCGCGCAGGAAGCGGTTGACCAGCTTGTCCACCCCGTTGTCGAGGGTGGCGGAGAACAGCATGCGCTGTCCGCCGGCCGGGGTGGCAGCCAGGATGCGGGTGACACCGGGCAGGAAGCCCAGGTCAGCCATGTGGTCAGCCTCGTCGATGACGGTGATCTGCACCGCGTCGAGGTTGATCACCCGCTGGCGCATGAGGTCCTCGAGGCGGCCGGGGCAGGCCACCACGATGTCGACGCCGGCCCGCAGGGCGGCGACCTGACGCGACTGGGAAACCCCGCCGAAGATGGTGGTGAGCTTCAGGTCGTACGCGGCGGCGAGGGGTTCGAGCGCGGCGGTGATCTGGGTGGCCAGCTCACGGGTGGGCGCCAGGACCAGGCCGGATGGCTTGCTGGCCTGCCTGCGGCTACCCGCCAGGCGGCTCACCAGCGGAAGGGAGAAGGCCAGCGTCTTGCCGCTGCCCGTCTTGCCGCGGCCGAGGACGTCGCGGCCGGCCAGGGTGTCCGGCAGGGTTTCGATCTGGATGGGGAAGGGTTCGGTGATCCCCTTGGCGGCCAGCGCCTTGACGAGGGGTTCACGCACGCCGAGATCGGCGAAAGTCTTATCTGTGGTCACGGGGGTGTCGGTGCCTTTCGGGCATCGGGTGCGCCATGCGCGACCAACCGTCGCGGGACAGGCACAAAGTGGCGAGATTGCCGGTGGGCAACATCGATCGCCGCGAGAAGAGCCTGTGCATAACGTTCTGCACAGATCACCTGAACTCGGTGCTTGGCCCCGTGTGATTCGGGACGGCGCCGGTGGATGAAGGAGCATTCCACGACGTGCCTGTATCCGTTGGAGATTCAGGCGTTGACACCAGAATACCGTACGACTGCGCAATGCCCGACTCGGCGCGGGTTCCGGGCTCACCACAGCGCGTCGTGAAACGGCCTGCCGCACCGCAGGGACGGCGAATGTTGTTCCCTGCCAACCGGTTCGCCGGACGTTCTTGCCCTGGGTGTGGTGAGGATCACCCGGCGGAGCGGCACCCGCCTGCGATTGACACCACCTTGTTATCAGCCGCTGTCAAGCAGGCGCCCTAACGCCTTGGTCAACAGCAGCGTGAGTTCGGGCTGGCCTCGGTGGCGGCGTGCCGCATTCGCCAGTAGTCCCGCTCGGTGCAGATCGGTTCACCAGGATGGGCTCGCCTGCGGTACTCGACGTAGCGGTTGTAGTGGTTGTCGCCCATCAATGTGGCCCAGTACCAACGGATCTGGCGGACGGCCTGGCGTGTGAATCCGGCAGTGCTTCCCATTGTTTCTCCACCTCCCGTTCGGCCTTGGTGGGCACCATGCCCGACGGGGCAAACAGTGTCGACGGTACCGCGTCATCGTCGGAAAGCGGCCGGCCGTGACCGCGAATGGCATTGAGTGCCACGATGATTCCGGCCGCGACCACGATCAGGACGAGTACGGCGAACACGATCGACAGGGTGCCCTGGATGAACGTGTTGCGAATGACCGCGTTGATCTGGTCCGGGTTCTTCGCCGCCCCGAAGGTGGCCTTACCAGCGTCTTTCGCCGCGACGTACTGGGCGTGCTGGCTCCAGTAACCCAGCTTGGGATCGCCGGAGAAGATCTTCTGCCACGACGCGGTCAGCGTCACCGCCAGGTCCCACAGCAGCGGAATGCCGGGGATCCAGGCCCATTTCAGCAGACCCCGTTTGATCACCACGACAGTCACCAGGGTCAGCGCGATGGCGGCGAGCAACTGGTTGGCGATGCCGAACAGGGGAAACAGCGTGTTGATCCCACCCAGCGGGTCGGTCACGCCCATCAGCAGGATGCTGCCCCAACCGGCCACCACCGCCAGGCTGCAGATCCACGCCCCCACCCGCCAACTCGGGTCGCGCAGCCGACTGAAGGGGCCGCCGAGGTTGGCCAGGCCGTCCGACAGCATGAACCGCGCCACCCGGGTACCGGCGTCGACGGTGGTCAGGATGAACAACGCCTCGAACATGATCGCGAAGTGATACCAGAACGCCTTGAGACCCTCACCGCCGAAGACCTGGTGCAGGACTTCGGACATGCCGATGGCCAGCGTGGGTGCGCCGCCGGTCCGCGAGACGATGGATTTCTCGCCGACATCCGCCGCGGCGCCGCTGATCTGATCGGCCGTGATCGGTGCGCCGGACAGCCCGAGTCCGTTGACGTAATCGGCGGCGGTCTGGGCGGTGGTACCGGTCTGCGCCGCCGGGGCGTTGATGGCAAAGTACAGGTGCTGGTTGAGGATTGACGCCGTGATGAGCGCCATGATCGCCACGAACGATTCGGTCAGCATGCCGCCGTAGCCGATGAGCCGCATCTGGCTTTCTTTCTCCAGCAGCTTCGGCGTGGTGCCGGACGAGATCAGGGCGTGGAAACCGGATAGCGCCCCGCAGGCGATCGTGATGAACAGGAACGGGAACAGCGAACCCGCGAACACCGGGCCCGCACCGGATTTCGCGAACTGCGAGATGGCCGGGGCCTCCATCACCGGCCGGGCCACCAGGATGCCGATGGCCAGCAGCACGATGGTGCCGACCTTCATGAACGTCGACAGGTAATCGCGCGGCGCCAGCAGCAGCCACACGGGCAGCACCGACGCGGCGAACCCGTAGATGATGATGCACCAGGACAGGCCGACCGTCGACAGGCTGAACCAGTCTGCTCCCCAAGCGGTTTGGGCCACCCAGTTGCCGGACACCACCGCCAACAGCAGCAGGGCCACGCCGATCAGCGAGACCTCGGAGACCCGGCCGGGCCGCAGAAAACGCAGGTACACGCCCATGAAGAGGGCGATCGGGATGGTCATCGAAATGGAGAACAGGCCCCACGGGCTCTGCGCCAGCGCCTGCACGATGACCAGCGCCAGCACCGCCAGCAGGATTGTCATGATGACAAGCACCCCGACGATCGCAGCCACCCCGCCGACCGCGCCCAATTCGTCGCGGGCCATCTGGCCCAGCGACCGGCCACGGCGGCGCACCGAGATCGACAGCACCAGGTAGTCCTGGACACACCCGGCCACCAGGGCGCCGACGATGATCCAGATGGTGCCCGGCAAAAACCCCATTTGCGTGGCCAGCACCGGCCCGACCAGCGGCCCGGCGCCGGCGATGGCGGCGAAATGGTGCCCGAACAGGACCCGTCGGTCGGTGGGCAGGTAATCGGTGCCGTTTTCGAAGATCTCCGCCGGGGTGGCCTGATCGTCGCGCGGCTTGACGATCTTCATCTCGATCAGCCGGGCGTAGAACCGGTACCCGATGACGTAGGTGCAGACGGCGGCGATGACGAACCAGACCGCGTTGACCGTCTCACCGCGGAAGAACGCGATGATGGCCCAGGCCACGGCGCCGATCACCGCGATGATCGCGAAGACGATCTTGTGTCTGACCGTGATCGGCGAGCGGTCGATGATCGCGACCGGCGGCAGATCCTTTTCGGTTCGGATATAGGTGATGTCGCCGTCGGTGTGCTCGAGATGCTCCGACGGCGCGGCGGTCGGTGAAGCCACGATGCCCCCTGTCGATGAAATTGTTCTGCAGACCAATAGTTGCACCGGCAGTACGACGGCATGGCGGAACGCCATGTTTTGTTGGAGAGTCGGTAACCGGCTGCGGCAGCACAGCTATCGTCCAAACCGACTCGCACTTAACAACGTCGTCGTGACCAAGGAGCTTCAACCATGGGCAGCAACAGGGTTTTCGTCATCGGCGTCGGTATGACGAAGTTCGAGAAACCGGGCAGTATCGCGGGCTGGGACTACCCGGCGATGGCCAAAGAGTCCGGGACCAAGGCGCTGCAGGACGCGGGTATCTCCTTCGATCTGATCGAGGAAGCCCATGTCGGGTACGTCTACGGCGATTCGACGTGTGGCCAGCGGGCCATCTACGAGCTGGGCATGACCGGCATCCCGATCACCAACGTCAACAACAACTGCTCCACCGGCTCGACGGCGCTGTATCTGGCCGCGCAGTCGGTGCGGGGCGGGCTGGTCGACTGCGCGCTGGCACTGGGTTTCGAGAAGATGCAGCCGGGTTCTCTGCAGGGCGGTGCGGACGACCGTGAGCAGCCGCTGATGCGCCACATCGCAGCCGAGGCGGAACTCTTCGAGTTCGCGTTTCCTGCTGCGCCGTGGATGTTCGGCGCCGCGGGTGTGGAGCACATGCAGCGGTACGGCACCACCACCGAGCAGTTCGCCAAGATCGGCGAGAAGAACCATCGTCACTCGGTAAACAACCCGTATGCGCAGTTTCAGGACGAGTACACCCTCGACGACGTCAAGGCCGCGAAGATGATCTACGCCCCGGCTGAGCTGACCAGACTGCAGTGTTCACCCACCTCGGACGGATCCGGCGCGGTGATCGTGGCCAGCGAAGCATTCGTGGACAGGCACGGGCTGAGCGCCCAAGCCGTCGAGATCGTGGGGCAGGCGCTGGTCACCGATCTGGCCTCGACGTTCACCGACCAGAGCGCGATCACCATCGTCGGCGCCGACATGACCCGCCACGCCGCGCGAAAGGTCTACGACCAGGCCGGGATTGGGCCCGAGGACATCGACGTCATCGAACTGCACGATTGCTTCTCGGTGAACGAACTGCTGACTTACGAGGCGTTGGGTTTGTGCGCCGAAGGCGAAGGCGGCACGTTGGTCGACAAGGGCGAGACCACCTACGGCGGCACGTGGGTGGTCAACCCGTCGGGCGGACTGATCTCCAAGGGCCACCCGCTGGGTGCGACGGGCCTGGCCCAGGCCAGCGAGCTGACCTGGCAGCTGCGCGGCACCGCCGACAAGCGGCAGGTCGACGGCGCCCGCCAGAAATCGGGAGTTGCCCTGCAGCACAACATCGGCCTCGGCGGCGCGGTCGTCGTCACCGCGTATCGGCCGGCGGAGCGTTAGTGCCGGTCGTATAACTCGCGCACGGTGTCGATGGTGTCGGCCTCGGCGGGGCCTTTGTCATCGCGGTAGCGCAGCACCCGCGCGAAGCGCAACGCCACCCCGCCGGGATACCTTGTCGATCCCTGCACGCCGTCGAACGCGATCTCCACGACCTGCTCGGGACGGACCGCCACGACATAGCCGTCGGTGGGCCCGGCCGCGAGGTCGGTGAACCGCGCGGTCTGCCAGTCCAGCATCGCGTCGGTCATGCCCTTGAACGTCTTGCCCAGCATCACGTAGCCGCCGGTGGCCGGATCACGGGCGCCGAGATGGATATTCGACAGTTTCCCGGTGCGCCGTCCCGAACCCCATTCCACGGCCAGCACCACCAGGTCCAGGGTGTGCACGGGCTTGACCTTGAGCCAGCCCGCACCCCGGCGGCCGGCCTCATACGGCGACGTCGGCGATTTGGCCATCACACCCTCATGGCCCGCCGCCAACGTCGCATCCAGAAACTCTTGCGCAGCAACAGGATCCGAGGTCATTAGCCGGTCAACGCGGGCGTCGGCCGGCACAATCGAATCCAGGGTGGCGAGGCGTTCTCGCGCGGGGGCGTCGAGCAGATCCACCCCGTCGAGATGCAGCAGGTCGAAGAAGAACACCGACAACGGTTGTTTGGCGCCGGTGGTGCCGCGGCTGCCGAACCTGGAGGCGGTGATCTGGAAGCGGTGCGGTCTGCCGTCCTCGCGCAGCGCGATGGCCTCCCCGTCGGCGATCAGTTCGCGCACGGGCAGCGCCAGCGTCGCCTTGACCACCTCGGGCAACCGGGTGGTGACGTCGTCGAGGCTGCGGGTATAGACCGTGACCACATCACCGGACCGGTGGATCTGAACCCGCGCCCCATCCAGCTTCGCCTCGAAAATCGCCGTCCCACCCAGCTTTTCGAGCGCCTCGGACACTCCGGTCGCCGTCTGGGCGAGCATCGGGCCGACAGGGCGCCCGACCCGCAGGGTGAATTCCTCCAGCGCGGCGGCTCCGCCGGCCAGCCCGGCCGCGGCCACCGCAGGCAGATCGCCGCCCAGCATGGCCGCCCGGCGCACCACCGCCGCGGGGATGCCTGCCGCCTTGGCCACCGCGTCGGCCATCACCCCGATCAGCGCACCCTGGCGTAATTCGCCGCCGAGCAGGCGCCGCAGAAAGGTCTGTTCGGCGGCAGTGGCTGCCGCGAACAAGCCGGTCAGCAGCTCCGCGCGGCGGGCCTGAGAGCCCTTGCCCGCAACGCCGCCGATCTCGGTGAAGGTGGCGTCCACCCCGGTGACCGTCAGCTGTGGCTGCGCCGCCGGTTCGGGCAGCGACCGCAGTGCGGCCCAGCCGACGCCGATCTGGCGTTGCGGTAACTCACCGGAGAGCCAGGACACGATGACCGCGACCTGGCGCGCGTCGTCTTCCTGCGCGGCGCCGGCGAGCAGTTCGACCAGGCGGGCGGTCTTGACCAGCCGTGCGGAGGCCGCACCCACGTCCGTGGAAGCGGCGGCAACGTCGTTGAGCAGCATCAGTTGAGCAGCATTACTTGACGGTGAACCCCAGCGAATGCCAACCCGTGGCGCCGTCGGGCACCGGGTCCGCGGTGTTCTCGGTCTGCACGACGCCGGTGTTGTCGGTGGCCCGTACCGTGATGGTGTAATCGCCGGCCGAGGTCGCCCGCCACGGGAAGCTCCACAGCCGCCAGGTGTCGTTGGAGTAGCTCGCGCCGAGCTGAGCCGGCTGCCAGATGCCCTGCCCGGCGGGGCCGTCGATCCGCACCTCGACCGCCCGGATGCCGCGGATCTGAGCCCAGGCCACCCCGCCGAACGTCGTCGCGCCGACCGGAACCTCCTGGTCGCTGCGCGGGACGTCGATGCGGGATTCGGTCTTGACCGGTCCGCGTTCGGACCAGCCGAGCTTCGTCCAGTAGGCCTTCGCCCGATCGAAGCGGGTCAGCTCCAGATCGACGACCCACTTGGTGGCCGAGACGTAACCGTAGAGACCGGGGACCACCAGACGCGCGGGATAGCCGTGCTCGACCGGCAGGGGCTGGCCGTTCATGCTGATGGCCAGCATGGCGTCGCGGCCATCGGTCAGGGCCTCCACCGGGGTGCCCGCGGTGAAACCGTCGATCGAGGTCGACAGCACCATGTCGGCGTCGCTGTGGATGCCGACCTTGGCCAGCAGGTCGCGCACCCGGTAGCCGGTCCAGGTGGCATTCGAGATCAGATCCCCGCCAACCGGATTGGAGACGCAGGTCAAGGTGGCGACCTTCTGGATCACCTCGACATCGCGCAGATCGTCGAAGCTGAACGTCATTTCGCGGTCCACCATGCCGTGGATCTTCAGCCGCCACTCCTGCTGACTGAGCTGCGGCACGCTCAAGGCCGTATCGATGCGATAGAAGTCGGCATTGCTGGTGATGAAGCTCGGCGTGGTCAGGCCCGCCGGGGTGACCGCAGGGTCTATCGGCGGGGCAAGAGCTGTCGGCTGCGGCAGCACGAACGTCTGGCGATCGTCGGCCACCGAGTGCAGCCGCCGGCTCCACAGCGCACCACCGACACCAGACACCGCACCGACACCGATGAGAGCCATCGTGGCCAGGGACAGTCGCCGGCCGCGGTCGGGGGCGTCACCATCGGTCGTGGTCTGACCGTCGGGAACTCGACGGATCAGCAGGCGCAGCACCACGATTCCGCAGATGGTCCCGATCACCGTCGGGATCACGTCGATCAACGATCCTTCGGCCCGGGTCAGCACCGCGACGGCGCCTGCGACGCCGGCCAATCCGATCGCGATGCTGCCGACCGGTCGGCGACGGGTCTCCAGGGATCCGGTGACCGCGGCGACGATGCCGATGACGACCAGCACCGCGACCCCGAGGAAGAGCTTGTCGGCGGTACTGAAGATCTGGATCGCCAGTTCTTTCACCGGACCCGGCGTCAGGTCGATGACGGCAGACCCGACCGCGGTGCGTGAGTCAGCGGAGGGGCCGAACGGGACAGCGGCCAGTTGGGTGATGCCCAGGGCAACAGCTGCGGCGGCGATACCGGCCAGCATCCGCATGTCCGCGGCGGATCGAGCCATGCCGCCAAGGTACCCGCGCCGCGGCGGCCAAAGGCTTACGAAGCGGTGACGGCGACGGCCCGCGGCAGCCGCCCACGACGTTCGGTGGGGGATAGGGTGCACTCAATTCCGGCGGGCGGTTATCCTCCTGGACGGGCAGGCTCGGACAGAGCCGATCGAGGAGGTTTGAGTGGAGATCAACGGTAAGAAGGTCATCGTCATCGGTGGCGCGTCCGGAATGGGACGTGCCTCGGCGGAGTTGCTGGCCGCCAAAGGCGCCAGTGTGGCCATCCTGGACCGCGAAGGATCCGACGGCCAGGCTGTCGCCGACGGTCTCGGCGGCGCCTTCTACACAGTCGACGTGACCGACTTCGAGGGCACCGAGGCAACTCTGGCGGCCGCCGTCGAGGCGCTGGGTGGCCTGCATGTGGTCGTCACGACCGCAGGTGGCGGCATCGGTGAGCGCACGCTGGGCAAGAAAGGCCCGCACGACCTGGACTCGTTCCGCAGGACCATCGACCTCAATCTCATTGCGTCGTTCAACATCAGCCGTCTGGCCGCATCGCACATGGCCAAGAACGAGCCCGAAGACGAAGAGCGCGGCGTCATCATCAACACCGCCTCCATCGCGGCGTTCGAGGGGCAGATCGGGCAGGTGGCCTATACCGCCGCCAAGGCAGGCATCGCCGGAATGTGCCTGACCATGGCACGGGACCTGGGATCGCTGGGCATCCGCGCGCTGGCGATCGCCCCCAGCCTGTTCGCGACGGGGCTGACCAAGGGCATCCCCGACGAGTTCGCCAACGCGCTGACCAAGGATGCGGCCTTCCCGAAGCGGCTGGGCCGCCCGGAGGAGTACGCCAAGCTGGTCGCCGCGATCGTCGACAACGCGATGCTCAACGGACAGTGCCTGCGGCTCGACGCCGGCCAGCGGTTCGCGCCGAAGTAAGCTGTCGCGAAGCGAATAAGTGCACTCTTTGGCGTAATCGGCGGAGGAGGATTCATGGGTATCGCATTGACCGACGATCATCGTGAGCTCGGTGATGTGGCGCGCGGATTCCTCACCGCGCAGAAAGCGCGGGCGTCGTCCCGCGAACTACTGGACGCGCCGGACGAGGCGCGCCCGCTGTTCTGGGCTGACCTGGCCGGCCTCGGCTGGCTCGGCCTGCACGTCGAGGAGGAATACGGCGGTTCCGGCTACGGATTGCCGGAACTCGTCGTCGTCGTCGAGGAACTGGGCCGGGCGGTAGCGCCGGGACCGTTCGTGCCGACGGTGGTGGCATCGGCCGTCATCAGCCGCGACGGCACTCCGGAACAGAAGGCGCGCCTGCTGCCCGGGCTGATCGACGGCTCGGTGACGGCCGCGGTGGGCTTCGCCGGGGACGTCACGGTCACCGACGGGGTCGCCGGCGGGAAGGCCGGTGTCGTACTCGGTGCGGGGCTGGCCGATCTGCTGGTGATCACCGCCGGTGACGATGTCCTGCTGATCGACCGGGGCCGCGACGGGGTGTCGGTGGAGGCACCTGAGAGCGTGGACCCCACCCGCCGCTCCGGGCGCGTGGTGCTCGACGGTGTCACCGTGGCCGCCGATGACGTCATCGCCGGCGCCGCGGCGTCGGCGGTGGCCAGGGCGCGGACACTGTTCGCCGCCGAAGCGGTCGGCGGGGCGGCGGACTGTGTGGACGCCGCCGTCGCCTACGCCAAGGTGCGCCAGCAGTTCGGCCGCACCATCGCCACCTTCCAGGCGATCAAGCACCACTGCGCGAACATGCTGGTGGCTGCGGAGTCGGCGGTCGCCCTGGTCTGGGACGCCGCCCGCGCCGAGAGTGAAGACGAAGACCAGTTCCGCCTGATCGCCGCCGCGGCCGCCACCCAGGCCTTCCCGGCCTACGTGCGCAATGCCGAGCTCAACATCCAGGTGCACGGCGGCAACGGGTACACCTGGGAGCACGACGCCCACCTGCATCTGCGCCGGGCCCTGACGCTGCGGGCGATCCTCGGCGGGGACAGCCCCGCGGGCGACGTGTTCACCGCGACGGCGGCCGGTGTGCTCCGGTCCAACAGCCTGGACCTGCCGCCCGAGGCCGAGACATTGCGCACCCAGATCCGTTCCGACGCAGCGGAGATCGCGGCGATCGAGGGGGATGCACAGCTCGACAAGCTGATCGAGACCGGTTATGTGATGCCGCACTGGCCCAAGCCGTGGGGACGCGCCGCCGACGCCGTCGAGCAGTTGGTGATCGACGAAGAGTTCACCGCCGCCGGCATCAAACGGCCCGACTACTCGATCACCGGCTGGGTGATCCTCACCCTGGTTCAGCACGGCACCCCGTCCCAGATCGACCGGTTCGTGGAGAAGGCCCTGCGCAAAGAGGAGATCTGGTGCCAGCTGTTCTCCGAACCGGAAGCCGGTTCGGACGCGGCCAGCATCAAGACCAGGGCCGTCCGGGTGGACGGCGGCTGGAAGATCACCGGGCAGAAGGTGTGGACCAGCGGTGCGCACTACTGCGCACGCGGATTGGCCACGGTGCGAACCGATTTCGACGTGCCCAAGCATGCGGGCATCACCACGGTGATCATCGACATGAAAGCGCCGGGAGTGGAGGTCCGCCCGTTGCGGATGATCAGCGGCGGGTCGGAATTCAACGAGGTGTTCTTCGACGACGTCTTCATCCCGGATGAGGATGTGGTCGGTGAGCCCAACACCGGGTGGACCGTGGCCCGCGCCACGCTGGGCAATGAGCGGGTCAGCATCGGTGGCGGCTCCGGTGTCAGCGAGATGTCGTCGGCGGGTCTACTGCCGCTCGTCGAGAAGTACGGAGATCGCTTGGCCGGAGCCAAGATTCGCGTCGGCAATTTCCTGGCCGATGACCACGCGCTGCGGCTGCTGAACCTGCGCAGGGCGGTGCGCAGTATCGAAGGCGCCGGTCCCGGTCCCGAAGGCAATATCACCAAGCTCAAGCTCGCCGAGAACATGGGCGAACGCGCCGCCATTTCGACGGCATTGCTGGGGCCGGATGCCGCGCTGTTGGACGGCGCCGCCGCACTGGCCGTACTGATGACGCTGGGGGCGCGGGGTATGGCGATCGCAGGTGGCACCTCGGAGGTCACCCGCAACCAGATCGCCGAACGCATCCTCGGTATGCCGCGCGACCCGCTGATCAAATAGCCCGACAGTGCCGGACAAACAGGTTGGATAAACGGGCCGCGCTGATCGCCAGGCAGATCGAGGCGGAGATCATCCGCCGCGAGTGGCCGATCGGGGAGTCGCTGGGCTCGGAACAGTCACTGCAGGACACCTACGACGTCAGCCGATCGGTGCTGCGCGAAGCGATCCGGCTGGTCGAACATCACCAGGTGGCGCGGATGCGGCGCGGACCAGGTGGCGGTCTGTTCGTCACCGTGCCCGACGCCGCACCCGCGACCAGGGCGGTGGTCATCTATCTCGAATACCTCGGGACCACCATCGACGAGCTGCTGGCGGCGCGGCTGCTGCTCGAGCCGCTGGCATCCGGACTGGCGGCCGACCGGATCGACGAACCGGGGATCGACCGGCTGCGGGGCATTGTCGGCGGGTCGGGTATCGACGACTTCCATGTGGTGCTGGGCGAGCTCACCGGTAACCCGGTGCTGGCCTTGTTCATCGACGTGCTGACCCGGCTGACCGCGCGGTACGCGGCCGGGTCGGAGGTGCCGTCCGCGGGCGAGGTGGACGACGCGATTCATCAGATGGCGGCCGACCACGGCGCGATCGTCGAGGCCGTGACGGCGGGCGATTCCGCGCGCGCCAAGACGCTGACCGAGCAGCATCTGCGGACCGTGACGGCGTCGCTGGATCGGCATTACCGGCCCAGGCAGGGGCAGCGGGAAAGACCCGCGGGTGGCCTGGCGGGCAAGCGGGCCGAGGTGCTCGCCGCCGCGGTGTACCAGGACATCGTGGCGGGCGGCTGGCAGACCGGCTCGGTGTTCGGCACCGAGACGCAACTGCTCGACCGCTACGAGGTCAGCAGACCTGTTCTGCGCGAAGCGGTTCGGCTGCTGGAGTACCACACGGTAGCCCGGATGCGGCGCGGTCCCGGCGGCGGGTTGATCGTCACCGAGCCGCAGCCACAGGCCAGCGTCGACACCATTGCCCTCTACCTGGAATACCGCCGTCCCAGCCGTGAGGACCTCCGGCTGGTCCGCGATGCCATCGAGATCGACAATGTGGGCAAAGTTGTCGCCAGAGTGGTGGCGCGACGCGAGGATGCCGACGTGGCGGCGTTTCTGGCCGCGCAGCGCCGCGCCGAGCCGGGCACCGACCACCGCGACCCCGGTGAGGCGGCCGGTTGGGCCGAGTTCTTCTTCCACACCGATCTCGCCGCACTGGCAGGCAACAAGGCGCTCAACCTGTTCCTACGGATCCTGGTCGAACTGTTCCGCAGACACTGGTCGTCGACCATGGCGCCCATGCCCGGCTCCGGCGATGCCGAAGAGGTCCACCACGCGCACGCGCGGATCGTCGAGGCCATCCTCGCCGGCGACGACAGCGTGGCGCGGCACCGCTCGCGTCGCCATCTTGAGGCGCTGTCGTCGTGGTGGCTCTAATAGGCTGATCGCAGGGCCGGGGACAGACAAGGGAGCGCGGATGGCAACTGTTGCCGATCATGTGATTTCAGCATTGAAACTCAGCGGCGTGCGCCGGGTCTACGGATTG
This sequence comes from Mycobacterium sp., assembly GCA_040511255.1. Taxonomy (GTDB): domain Bacteria; phylum Actinomycetota; class Actinomycetes; order Mycobacteriales; family Mycobacteriaceae; genus Mycobacterium. Next base: position 27,557 of record JBEVHL010000622.1, read on the forward strand.
CCTGGTGACAGCCTCAACGGGTTCACCGATGCCATCCGTCGGGCCGGCGATGTGACCTGGGAACATGTCCGCCACGAGGAGGCGGCGGCGTTCGCCGCGGCCGCCGACGCTGCGCTCACCGGACGGCTGGCGGTGTGTGCGGGCAGCTGCGGCCCCGGCAACCTGCACCTGATCAACGGCCTGTTCGACGCGCAGCGCAGCCGGGTGCCGGTGTTGGCGATCGCGGCCCACATCCCGCTGGCGGAGGTCGGCTCGGAGTACTTCCAGGAGACCCGGCCGCAGGAGCTGTTCCGCGAATGCAGTGTGTACTGCGAGTTGGTCAGCAATCCCGAGATGCTGCCGCGGATCCTGGAGATGGCCATGCGGGCCGCGGTCGAGGAGAACGGTGTCGCCGTGGTGGTGATCCCAGGTGAGGTGTTCCTGTCGAAGATGGCCGACTCGGCCTATCTGCGACCGGTGCTGGCGACCGGTTCGGTGGTGCGGCCCGATGACGAGTCGTTGGCCGCGACCGCGGCAATCCTCAACGGCGCCAACAAGATCACCATCCTCGGCGGAGCGGGCACCGCGGGCGCACATGACGCCCTGGTGCAGGTGGCCGAAACCCTGCAGGCGCCGATCGTGCACGCACTGCGCGGTAAGGAATACATCGAGTACGACAACCCTTACGACGTCGGGATGACCGGGTTGCTGGGCTTCGCGTCGGGATACAAGGCGATCAAAGAGGCCGAGGTGCTGCTGATGCTCGGCACCGATTTTCCCTACCAGCAGTTCTATCCGGACAACGCGACCATCATCCAGGTCGATATCCGGGGCCGCAATCTCGGCCGCCGGACACCGATCGACGTGGGCCTGGTCGGCACCGTGGCCGACACGCTGGCCGCGCTGCAACCGCTACTGGTACGCAAGACCGACGACACCCACCTCGGGCGGTGCCTGAAGCACTACCGCAAGACCCGCTCGTCACTGGACGCGCTGGCGGTCAACGATCGCGACAAGACGCCGATCCGGCCGGAATACCTTGCGGCAGAAGCGAGTCGGCTCGCCGCCGAAGACGCAGTGTTCACCGTCGACGTCGGATCACCTGTGGTGTGGGCGGCCCGGTACCTGGCCATGAACGGCAGGCGCAGGCTGATCGGCTCGTTCAACCACGGCACCATGGCCTGCGCGTTGCCCCTGGCGATCGGCGCGCAGACGGTGGACCGCAAGCGTCAGGTCGTCGCCTTCGCCGGTGACGGTGGGCTGGCGATGCTGTTCGGCGAATTGATCACGCTGGTGCAGAACAAGCTGCCGGTGAAGGTGATCGTCTTCAACAACTCGTCGCTGAACTTCGTCGAGCTGGAGATGAAGGCCGCCGGTGTGGTCAACTTCGGCACCGACCTGGTCAATCCGAACTTCGCGGCCGTCGCAGAGGCGCTCGGCATGTTCGGCCGACGCGTCGAGCAACCGGCGGATCTGGATTCGGCGCTGGCCGATGCGTTCGCCCATGACGGTCCCGCCCTGATCGACGTGGTGACTGCCCGCCAGGAACTCTCCATTCCGCCGGCGATCAGCGTCGAACAGGCCAAAGGCTTCTCGCTCTACGCCATTCGCACGGTAATGGCGGGTCGCGCCGATGAGCTGCTGGATTTGGTCACCACCAATGTGTCCAGGCGCCTGCTGGACTGAATTCCCTCGATATTCATTGGGCGTCGAGAATGGTCCGATTGGTTTCCAAGTTAATTCCAACCGGCGTCGCTAACGTTTGCCCACATGTTCATCAGACTGGGGGCTGTGACCGCTGCCGTCGTGCTGGTTCTGGCCGGCTGCGGGGGATCGAAAACGGAGGCGGCCAAGCCGGCTGAGGGCTCGTCGACGGCGGCGGCGTCACCCGACACCAGCGGTATCCAGATCAACGGTGATCCGGATCTGCCGGCGAACAAGCTGGCCGTCCAGGCCATCGCCGACCTGCAGAAGTACTGGACCGACGAGTACCCGAAGCTGTACGGGCAGAAGTACCAGCCCGTCGAGGGCGGCTTCAACGGCATGACCCCCGAGGTCGAAGGAGCCTCACAATGCGGGGCCGCCTACGCCGACGTCGAGGGCAACGCGTTCTACTGCCTGGGCGATGACTCCGTCGCCTGGGATGCCGCTGAGTTGCTGCCCGAACTGCAGGACAAGTTCGGCGACTTCGTCATCCCGGTGGTGCTGGCCCACGAATGGGGCCACGCGGTGCAGAACCGGTCGGGTTTCTACGACCAGAACACCCTCACAGTCACTTCCGAATTGCAGGCGGACTGCTTCGCCGGCGCGTGGTCGGCCCACGCCAAGGAAAGCGGCGCTTTCACGGTCAACGCGGCGCAACTCGACACCGCTCTGGCCGGCATCCTCGACCTGCGCGACACCCCAGGCAGCAGTGCCACCGACCCCAACGCGCACGGCAGCGGGTTCGATCGGGTCAGCGCATTCCAGGACGGCTTCGACAGCGGAGCCGAGAAGTGCAAGGACTATCGAGATGACGAGCCGATGGTCCTGGAGTTGCCGTTCAACGACGAGGAAGATGCGGCCAGCGGCGGCGAGGCGCCCTACGACTCGATCGTCAACGGGGTGCCCTACGACCTGGAGGACTACTGGACGCAGGTCTATCCCGAAATCGCCGACGGCCAGGCGTGGCCTGCGCTGGGCGGCCTGGAGCCGTTCGACCCGTCCAGTCCGCCGGGCTGCGGTGACGCTCCCACCGACGGCTATGCCCTGTTCTACTGCGTACCAGAGGATTACATCGGCTGGGACAACGTCAGTGCGATGCCGGAGGTATACGACGAGGGCGGCGATTACGCCGTGGCCACCCTGCTCGCGACGCAATACGGATTGGCGGCGCTGACCCGGCTGAACGATCAGTCCGACGAGAAGACCTCCACCTTGCGCGGCGATTGCCTGGCCGGCGCGTACACGGCGAGTGTCATCCTCTACAACCGGGAGGCCACCAGCTCGTTCCACATCTCACCCGGTGACCTCGACGAGGGCATCACGGCGCTGCTGATCTTCCGCGGGGACGGCGACGTGGAACGCCAGGGGGCCGGCTACAGCCGGGTCCGCGCCTTTCGCGAGGGTGTGATCAACGGCGCGGAGCCCTGCCTGAGCTTCCAGGAGTAGCGGTCAGGCCGGCCGGGCGATACCGGCGGTCCGGCCCTGGCCCAGCCAGGCCGGGAGAAGCCGCCGCACGTCGGTGGGGCCGGCCACCGAGATCTCACCTTCCAACAGCGCCCGTGACCATGAGTTGTCGCCGCGCCACACCTCGGTCAGCGCCCGCAGGGTGGTGTCCACGGTGGCGGTGACGTCGAAGCCGGGATCGAAATCGCAGACGTCGGCCTGCCCCTCGGCGACCACCAGCCACCAGCGGGAGGCCTTTGCCGCGACGCCGGCCAACCGGAACTCGACGACGGTACGCGCCCGTGGCCACGCGTCGATCGGAACGGTGCGGCGCATATCCCACATCAGCAGATGCGGGTCCAGGTCATCTTCGCCGAGCTCACCGACCCAGCGGACCCCCCAGGCGTTCAGTGCCTGGACAACCTCGGCGAGCTCCTGCCCACACGGGGTCAACGAATACGACGTGCGGCCGTCGATATCGTTGCGGACCACCACACCCGCACGGCTGAGCGTCTTGAGCCGTTTGGACAGCAACGCCGGTGACATCTTCGGTACGCCACGCCGCAGATCGTTGAAATGACTGCTGCCCAAGAGCAATTCGCGCACGATGAGCAGGGTCCACCGCTCGTCGAGCACTTCCATGGCTTTGGCCATCGGACAGAACTGGCCGTATGTCGACATTTATCCAGTACACGCCCTCGACCCGCTCGCTGACTAGTACAGATTGTGAATCAGCGGTGGTTCACATCTGACACTGGATTCGGTTCATTCGCGGCGCGACGATCGTCGGCATGACTACACACGCAATCCCGGTGGACCGGGAGCTGGAGAACAAGCACCGCACCCTGTGGGGCATGGGCGACTACAACGTGATCGCCGCAGTGGTGGCGCCATTGGGAACGGCGCTGGCTGCGGCCGTCGACATCGGGCCGGGTGTCCGGGTGCTCGACGTGGCAGCCGGAACCGGCAACGCGGCCATCCCGGCCGCGGCTACCGGAGCCGATGTGGTGGCCACCGACCTGGTGCCCGAATTGTTGGAGCAGGGCCGGGCCACCGCCACCGGGCGCGGTATCGACCTGGCCTGGCGCACCGCGAATGCCGAGGCGCTGCCGTTCGACGACGGCGAGTTCGACGTGGTGCTGTCCTGTATCGGAGTGATGTTCGCGCCCCACCATCAGCAGGCGGCCGACGAGCTGGTCCGGGTCTGCCGCTCCGGCGGCACGATCGGTGTGATCAGTTGGACGCCAGAAGGTTTCATCGGGCAGCTGTTCGCCACCATGAAGCCGTACGTGCCCGCGCCGCCGCCAGGGGTGTCGGCGCCGCCACTGTGGGGCAGCGCCGAGCATGTCACCGCGCTGCTGGGGGACCGGGTGATCGAGCTGGCGACCGAGCGCCGCACGCTGACCGTCGACAAGTTCGCCGACGGTGCCGCGTTCCGCGACTACTTCAAGGCCTTCTACGGCCCGACGATCGCGGCGTATCGGGGCATCGCGGGTGAGCCGGAGCGGGTCGCCGCGCTCGATGCGGAACTGGCTGATCTCGGCGATCGGTATCTGGCAGGCACGTCGGTGATGGGGTGGGAGTACTTAATGGTCACCGCTCGGCGCGGCTAGGGGCGCAGTCGGTTCACCAGGTTCAGCGTCGACTGGGTGGCGGCGGCCAGCGCGTCGCGTCCCGGCCCGTCGAGCACGCCACAGATCCAGTCCCAATGGGCGGCCACCGTCTGGCCCGGTGCCGGCCGCGGCGCCAGCGAGACGCCGTCGCGGCGCCACCGCACGCGTTCCGGCACCGGCTCGGCCAACGCGAGCTTGCCCTCGTCGAACCGGACCGGCCGGGACGTGATGACGACGTGGTCGTCGTTCACCGCGTCGACGACACCCCAGCGGATCCGGCAGGACTGCAGGATCCGCAACGGGTGGCCGGGGTCAGTGCCCAGGAACCGGACCCACGGGTAGACGACGAAGACGTGAAAACTGTGATGGGCCAACACTTCTGTCTCATCGTCGAGGGCGTCGAGCAGACCGGTGGGCTGGCCTGGCAGCGCCGTCCGCAACCGGTGCACCAGATGTCGGCCATCCACGCGGTCGAGCGGCGGACCGCCCACCCAGTAGGCCTGCACCACGTCGGGATCGAGTGGGTCGGCGCAACCGGTGGCAGCGGCGATCTCTTCGAGGTACGGCCAGGCGCCGTCGAAACCCTGCGCGTGCCGGTCGATGGCAGCCGGGCCTGCGCCGTCGAGCAGCACCGATGAATCCGGCGGTCCGCAGTACCCGAGCTCGTTGGGGGGAAAGGCGTAGCTGGCGAACAACTCCCGGCCCACACTGGGGGGCGCCGTCATGGCTGTTCGTCAAAGGTGTCATCGAGACCCGAACCCATCAGCTGCAGACCGGCCATCGCCGCGTCGGCGCCCGCCTCATCGGTCTTCTCCACCACGAATCCCATGTGGATGATCACCCAGTCACCGGGTGCAAACGTCTCTTCTGGCAACATGCCGACGTTGACCTTTCGGCACTCGCCTGCGACGTCGACCAGCGCCAGTTGATCGCCGTAGCCCTCCAGCATCCGGATCACCCGCCCCGGGATTCCCAGGCACATCGGTCAGCCCTCCCGCCTCGTCACGCGCACCTCGGTCAGCAGCATCGCCAGTACGTCGTCGATCGCGCGGACCGCCTCGGGCACCGCGTCATTCACCACCTCGCTCAATCCGATACCGTCGTCGATCGTCTGCACTTCGCAGCCGATGACGATGGTGGGAGGCGGTGCGCCACCGAGAGCCCGTAGGCTGGCGAAGACCGCGCCGGGATCCATCCCATGAGCGTCGAGACCTACTGCGGTTGAGGGTGTTTCGTGGTCGGCGGCAAAGATCCGCAGCGTGCCCGGTGCTCCTCGACTGGGGATGGCGTCCACCAACACCAATGCATCCCAGTCGTCGAGCAGGTCATACGCCAGGTGCATACCGCGGATGCCGTAATCGGTGACCCGCACGGTGGCGTCGACGGGGCGAGCGGCGACATGTCTGAGCACCTCGGGGCCGAAACCGTCGTCCCCGAGGAAGATGTTGCCGATGCCGGCGACGAGGATGCGGGGCAGCTACATGCTCCGCATCTTGAGATAGCGACGGATATCGGGGGCCGAACTGACCCCCACCACCACCCCGCCGACGATGATGATGCCCACCGCGACGGTGGCCACCCAACCCACTGTTGCCATATCGAACTCCTCTCAGACGGTCAACGGCTCGATTTCGTCGGGCGCGAAGTACAGATAGCGGCCGTACCAGTCGTGCAGATCGGCGGCCGGGTCGTCATCGACGGTGACGCCGACCTGCTGATCACCGTCGACGGTCTCGTGGACCGAGGTCACCGTGGCGACCTTGCCTGCGAAGAAGATGTCTTGCGCATCGGCACGCCGGCACGGTCTCAGTCGCACCTTGCTGCCGCGTGCCACGCGCACCCCGTTGACCAAGACGGCATCGACATCGGGCCGAACGGCATTGTCGGCGATCGGATCCCACCAGTCGACCCCGTCGGGAACCTCGGGGAGCAGACCGGCGTAGGGATCGCGCAGCACCCCGTGCAACCGCTGCATCGACTCCGGCGACATCGCATCGCAGCGGTCGATGAGTTCGGCGGCCAACGGGTCGGTGGCCCGCGCCTGCGCCTTCTCTTCGTCGGTCATCGTCATCACCCGCAAGGTGAGAATCTCGTCGATCTCGGTCGAGTCGTACAGCGCACCGTCGCTCTGCTCGGCGATCTCAGGATGGTCGTAGAGGATGATGGGCGAAATCAGCAGCAGCGCATGGTCACCCGGCGGTCCGGCCAGCACCGGGAAGCACCGGTACTGGTCGCATCGGTCCACCGCCGCTGCGGCCGCATACGGCGGGTCGAGCAGGGAGACGAACTCTCCGCCGGTCACCTCGACGATCACATGTGTCCCGATCATCGACGCCGAGATCGCGTCGTCCTTGGTCCGGTCGGCCTCGGTGGTGTTGCGCAGCACCGCGGTGACCCGCCGCACGCCGCCGTCAGGTTCGACCGACACTGTCAGGATGCCCTGCATCTCGCGGCGGGAGCGGACGAGGCGGCCGCCGTCGACGTCTTCGATGTTTTCGGCTGCGGCGGCCACCACCGCAAAGGTCCACGGTCGGTTGAGCTCACCGAGATCCAGCGGGCCGAAGGTCAGCTCTTTTTCGACGGCCTCATCCCAGGTGAGCCATGCTTGGGTGCCGCTGTGCAGTTCGTCGACCGCCGTGAAAGTGTCCGCGCTGGTCAGCTTTTCGACGCGGCGCCGTTGCAGGTGCAGGAACCGAACCACCACGGTGATGGCGGCGTCGCCGTCAGCGCTGACGCAGAATTGCGCGGACATCGTGTCGTCTTCGCCGACGGCGGCCTCCGCTGCCCCCGGCGGGCCCAACACCCCGAACTGCCAGCGGGACTGGTTCTTGCTCGACGACGCACGATAGGGATAGAGCAGATAACCCTCGTAGAGCACGGCGTCGGCGATGGTGCGGGCGCGGTCCCAGCCGGCGGTCACCGCAACTCACCGGCCCGAGCGCCCGCCAACAGCGACGTGACCGCCTCGTCGATATCCAGCATCCCGTGCATCGATTTGTATTCGGTCAGCGCGGTCACGGTGTCATGGCCCAACCGCACCCACCCGCTGTTGGGGTAGTGCTGGTGGACCAGGTCGGTCCAGACGGTCACCGGCATGTCGTAGTGATCCTCTTGGTCCCAGGGCACCTGGGCGACGGCGAAGCCTCGCTCGCCCCTGGTGAAAATCGTTCCGCTGAACAGGAATTGCAGCGGCACGATGCCGTCGTGCAGTGCGTGCAGATATTTGGCCCCGGTGACCTCGAAGTCGTAGGTGCATTCCAGCGGCAGATCGACCTCTGCGCTGCGGGTGAACCCCTGCACCATGGCGGTGGTGTGCTGCCACAGAAAGGTGCGCTGCGTGGTGGCCCACCGCGACCGCGGACCGAACATGTCGGCCAGTCCGGCGGCTTCGTCGTCACCGTAGGGCCGCCGCAGCGGTTCGATGCGCACCTGGCAGCGCAGGGCGATCGCATGTACCGGATCGGCGCCGGCAGCGGTCATGCCCACCCGTGCGATGAGCCGGGGACTGACGGAATACGGTTCGGGCACCACGTCCAGAACAGTGAAGTTCACCTCGGTCATGACGCGCACTCCCGGGCGACGTCGGTACAGCGCGCGGCGATCTCGCCGAAGAACTCGTCGAGGTATCGGCGCGCCTGCTGGCCGCCGTCGAACCCTCGCCACAGCATCCTGAGTCGACCGACGAACTCGTAGCAGGCGTCGATCGGCACCAGATAGCACTCGGGAGGGCCGTCGGTGTCCGGCACCCGGACCAGCAGCGCCTCGACGTCGTCGGCCATCAGCGCCACTCGGGAATCGGCGGTGGTGATCGAGGTCCAGGCCTCCAGGTCCAATTCGGACTCGGTGGCGCCTGCCGGTCCGGGATAGAACCCGACGGTTCGGTCCAGCGCGGAGTTGCGGAAGAAGAACGCGAGTCCGACAGGGATCTGCAGGGCCTCCCATTCGCGCCTGCCGAGTGCGAGGTCGGGGAAGTGCAGGTAGCGGTCCGGCACCGACCGGTAGCGCAATCGGGCACTCCCGTCGGTGAACAGCAGATAGCAGCCGCGGCAGACGCACATCAGTTGCCGGCCTTCGACATTGACCACGTGTTGATGGTCGTCGGCGATATCCTCCGAGCACATCTCACAACGCTCACCCGCCGGTTGGGCTGCCCGGCCGGCCCGGATCCGCGCCAAGACGGCGTACGCGCTGTCCATCAGAGCACCGCCGGCGTCGCCGCGACCGCTAGCGACAACACGCCGTCGCGCGTCAGGACCGGCACAGGGTCGAGATGCCCGCTGCTGTCGGCGATGCCGGTCCCGGCGTGCTCGACGTCGAACCGGGCGTGGCAGCGAGGACATCGCAAGACAGCTCGGGTCAACGTGGCCCCGGCCAACGATTGGCCGCAGTTGCCGCAGCGGTCGTGGTAGACAAGGACCCGGTCGTCGATGCGGCACGCCAGTATCGCCGCTCCGGCGACCAGGAAGCCGCCGATCTCGCCGGGCTGCAGGTCAGCCAGCTCGGGGACCGGGTGCCAGTCCGTTGCGGCCCGGACGCGGTTCAACAACGATTCGGGCGCGATCATCGTCGAGATGGGCTCTGCAGCAACGACTTCGATCGAGGTCACCTCGGGGGCGGCCGCGCGGATGGCGTCTTCCACGGTCAGCTCCAGTGTCACCGCCGATGAGGGGCAGCTCTTGCAGCTTCCGATGAATTTCAGCCGCACCACATCGTCGTCGATCGCCAGCAGCGTGACGTCGCCGCCGTGCGAGCCGAGATAGGGCCGAACGCTGTCGAGCGCATCGGCAACCCGGCGGTGTAGGTCATGTGGGTGCAGGCCGTGCACCAGCATCAAGCTGGCCACCAGATCGTCAGTGGCCAGTCTCTCGATCAGCCCGGAGTCGGCCAGTGCGAGTATGCGTTCCAGTCCAGCGCCATAGAGTTCGACGACCTCACGGACCAACTGCTCGGCGCGTTGCCGGGCGGCGGGCCCACCCGAAGCGCTGGCGTCGAGCAGAAGCTGGATCCGGTCACCTGCCGTACGCCACTCCGCTGATGCCATGCACTCACTCCCCGGTGACGGACTGCGTCGGTGAGTGCAGTTTCTCCAGTGTCTTGCCGTCGCCGAGATACATGTGCACACCACAAGGCAGACAGGGGTCGAAGCTGCGTACCGTGCGCATGATGTCGATGCCCTTGAAATCCTCCCGGTCGTTTTCCTCGAAGATTGGTTGGCCCTGTACCGCATCTTCGTACGGCCCCGGTGTGCCGTAGCTGTCCCGTGGGTTGGCGTTCCACGGGGTGGGCGGATAAGGGTGGTAGTTGGCGATCTTGCCATCGCGAATCACCATGTGGTGGCTCAGGACTCCGCGGACCGCCTCGGTGAACCCGCAGCCGATGCCCTCATCGGGGACCTCGAACTTCTCCCAGGTCTTCGTGCGTCCGGCGCGGATCTCGACGAGCGCCTTCTCGGCGAAGTGCAACGCGCAGGCCGCCGCGTAAGCCTGGAAATAGGTCCTGGCGCGGTTGCGCTCCAGCGTATTGCTGCCGTATTCGGGGATCTTCCACTCCAGCTCGACCGGCCCCTTGAGGATGGTCTTGGGCAGGTTGATCTTCACGCTGTGACCGGTGGACTGGACGTAGCCGATATCGACCAGGCCGGCCAGCGCGGTGGACCAGAGCCGGGCCAGCGGTCCGCCGCCGGTGTCCAGCGCCAGGTGGTCCTTGCCGTCGAACCAGCGCGGAGACATCACCCAGCTGTACTTGTCGTCCATATCGCGCTTCTGCGGCCGGGGGTTGGTGTGCTGGTTCCACGGGTGGCGCCGGTCCACGGGGTTGCCCAGCGGATCG
>JBEVHL010000623.1:0-5572 GCA_040511255.1 Mycobacterium sp.
CTCGGCACCGTCGCGGTGCTGGGCATGACCACCACGCTGATCACCAATGAGCTTCTGCTGCAACGGGTCGGCGGCGTCATCACCATCATCATGGGCCTGGTGTTCGTCGGGTTCATCCCGGCGCTGCAACGCCAGGCCCGGTTCACCCCGCGCCGCATGTCGACCATCGCGGGCGCACCTCTGCTGGGAGCGGTGTTCGCGCTGGGCTGGACCCCGTGTCTGGGGCCGACGCTGGCCGGGGTGATCACGGTGGCGTCGGCCACCGACGGCGCCAGCGTTGCCCGCGGGGTGGTGCTGGTGATCGCCTACTGCCTTGGGCTCGGTATTCCGTTCGTGCTGCTGGCATTTGGCTCGTCCTGGGCGGTCGGCGGGCTGGGCTGGCTGCGCCGGCACACCCGCGCCATCCAGATCTTCGGTGGGGTGCTGCTGATCCTGGTCGGCATCGCACTGGTCACCGGAGCCTGGCAGGAGTTCGTCTCCTGGGTGCGCGACGCGTTCGTCAGCGACGTGAGGCTGCCACTGTGAGCGCCCTTTCCCCGCGAGCAGACGCAAGTAACCCCGAAATCAGCCGAAAAAGGGGACCTTTGCGTCTGCTCGGCGAGAAACTGCGCAACACCTGGCGGGCGTTGACGTCGATGGGCACGGCGCTGGTGCTGCTGTTCCTGCTGGCGCTCGGCGCGGTGCCCGGCGCGATGCTGCCCCAGCGCAGCCTAAACTCGGCCAAGGTCGACGACTACATCGCCACCCACTCGCTGATCGGGCCGTGGCTAGATCGGCTGCAGTTCTTCAACGTGTTCTCCAGCTTCTGGTTCACCTCGATCTACGCGCTGCTGTTCATCTCGCTCGTCGGCTGCCTGACGCCGCGGATCATCGAGCACGCCCGCACGATGCGCGCCGTCCCGGTACCCGCTCCGCGCAACCTGGCCCGGCTGCCCAAACACGGTGAGGCCCAGGCCGGCGGCCAGCCCGAAGCCGTCGCCGCCGAGATGGCAGACCGGCTGCGCGGCTGGCGCAAGGTGTTGCGCACCGACGCCCGTGTCACCGAGATCTCCGCGGAGAAGGGCTATCTGCGCGAATTCGGCAACCTGGTGTTCCACTTCTCCCTGCTCGGACTCCTGCTGGCCGTCGGGGCGGGCAAGATGTTCGGCTACGAGGGCAACGTCATCGTCATCGCCGACGGCGGTCCCGGCTTCTGCTCGGCCTCACCGGCGGTGTTCGACTCCTTCCGGGCGGGCAACACCGTCGACGGCACCTCGCTGTATCCGATGTGCGTCAAGGTCAACGATTTCGACGGGCAGTACCTGCCGAGCGGGCAGGCCCGATCATTCGCCGCGAACATCGAGTACCAGGCCGGCGACGACCTGACGAGCGACACCTGGCGGCAATACCGCCTCGAGGTGAACCACCCGCTGCGCGTTGGCGGCGACCGGGTGTACCTGCAGGGCCACGGGTACGCGCCGACGTTCACGGTCACCTTCCCCAACGGGCAGACCCGCACCCAGACCGTGCAGTGGCGGCCCGAGGACCCGATCACCCTGCTGTCCTCCGGGGTGCTGCGGGTCGACCCGCCGGGCGGGATGTATCCCGACGCGGACGAGCGACGCAACCACCAGATCGCAATCCAGGGCCTGTTCGCGCCGACCGAACAACTCGACGGCACGCTGCTGTCGTCGAGCTTTCCCGCGCTGAACAACCCCGCCGTGGCCATCGACATCTACCGCGGCGACACCGGCCTGGACACCGGCAGGCCGCAGTCGCTGTTCAGCCTGGATCCGCGGCTGATCGGTCAGGACCGGCTGAAAAAGCTGGACCGGGTGAACCTGCGGTCCGGCCAGGACGTCCGACTCGACGACGGCACCCTGGTGCGGTTCGACGGCGCCACCCCGTTCGTCAACCTGCAGGTCTCGCACGACCCCGGTCAGCTCTGGGTGCTGGTGTTCGCGATGACCATGATGGGCGGCCTGGTGGTGTCGCTGCTCATCCGGCGCAGGCGCATCTGGATCCGGGTGTCCCCGGCCAGCGCAAACGGACCGGCCGACGGTACCGTGAACATCGAGCTGGGCGGTCTCGCGCGGACCGATAATTCGGGCTGGGGAGACGAGTTCGAGCGGCTGACCGACAGGTTGTTGGCCGGGCTGTCGGACCCGGCCGCCGGAACCGCCGCCGCCGAGCCGTCAAGAGAGAAGGTCTGATGAACACCGAGCACGTCGACATCGGGCTGTCGCGCTATTCCGACTGGGCCTTCACGTCGTCGGTGGTGGTGCTGGTCATCGCGTTGTTGCTGCTGGCCGTCGAATTGGCGTACTCCCGCAGCCGCCGCAGCGACGAGCGGGAACTGGTCGCGGCAGGCGCCGTCGGGGGAGTCGCGTCGAACAGCGCCACCCCGGGCGTCGTCGCCACGGCAGCGCCCCGCCGCCCGGTCGACGAACGCATCGGCCGGGCCGGGCTGTCCCTGGTCTACGTCGGCATCGCACTGCTGCTGGTGTGCATCGTGCTGCGCGGTCTGGCGACCGAGCGGGTGCCGTGGGGCAACATGTACGAGTTCATCAACCTGACCTGCTTCTGCGGGTTGGTGGCCGCGGCGATCATGCTGCGCCGCCCGCAGTACCGGGCGTTGTGGGCCTTCGTGCTGCTGCCCGTGCTGATCCTGCTGACGGTGTCGGGGCACTGGCTCTATGCCAACGCCGCGCCCGTCATGCCCGCCCTGCAGTCGTACTGGCTGCCGATCCACGTGTCGGTGGTCAGCCTCGGCTCCGGGGTGTTCCTGGTCGCCGGCGTGGCCAGCATCATGTTCCTGGCGAAGATGTCACCGCTCGGTGCGCCCGGCCGCGAAGGCACGCTGGCCGCCATCGTCGACCGATTGCCCGACGCGCAGACCCTGGACCGGATCGCCTACCGGGCGACGATCATCGCGTTCCCGGTGTTCGGCTTCGGCGACATCTTCGGCGCGATCTGGGCCGAAGAAGCCTGGGGCCGGTACTGGGGCTGGGACCCCAAGGAGACCGTCGCGTTCATCGCCTGGGTGGTCTACGCCGCCTATCTGCACGCCCGGTCCACCGCGGGCTGGCGGGACAAGAAGGCCGCTTGGATCAACGTCGTCGGGTTCGTGGCCATGGTCTTCAATCTGTTCTTCATCAACCTGGTCACCACCGGGTTGCACTCGTACGCCGGAGTCGGCTGAGTAAAACGGAGGCTATGTGTCAGACCAACCGGTGCCGAGCAGCGAAGCTCGGCACGGCCGTGAAAATCCTGATCCGCCAACGTGGTTGACCGACTCCGCGGACGCCGAGGCCAGCGGAGAACCCAAGCCGCCCGCCCACCAGCGCGCCGAGGACAGCGGACCGACAGCGACCTATACGGAATTTCACACCCCCGGTTACGGCACCCCGATTCCCAGCAGCAGCGCGCCGCGACCGGTCAGCGGCTTCCGCTCCGAGCAGCGGTTCACCGACCCCACCGGCATCGCGCCGGTGCCACCGGAATGGACGGCCACCACCCCGCCGAACGGCATCCCCGTCGTCGACCCGCAGTCGCGCTCCGGCGGCTACTACACCCCGCCGGCCGGACCCACAGGAGCGCCGCCACAACGTCCGAGCGTCCCGCCCACGCCCTACCCCGACCTGTCCACCAGCGCACTGCTGCGACCGGTCAAGCCGCCGCCGTCGGACGGGTGGCGCCGGGCGCTCTACGTCATGTCGGGCAAGCTGATCAACCTCGGGGAGAGCCCGCGGGCCGACCACCGCAACAGCCTGGTCGCACACGTCAACCAGCCGCTGCAGGGCTGCTACCGAATCGCGGTGCTGAGTCTGAAGGGCGGCGTCGGGAAGACGACCATCACCGCGACGCTGGGTGCCACGTTCGCGTCCATCCGCGGCGACCGGGTGGTGGCCGTCGACGCCAACCCCGATCGCGGGACGCTGAGCCAGAAGGTGCCGCTGGAGACGGCGGCGACGGTGCGGCATCTGCTGCGCGACGCCCAGGGCATCGGCCGCTACAGCGACATCCGCCGCTACACCTCGCAAGGACCGAGCCGGCTGGAAGTGCTGGCGTCTGAGAGCGATCCCGCCGTTTCGGAGGCGTTCAGCTCGCAGGACTACGCCCGCACGCTCGACGTATTGGAGCGGTTTTACAGCCTGGTGCTGACCGACTGCGGCACCGGCCTGATGCATTCGGCGATGTCGGCGGTGCTGGCCAAGTCCGACACCCTGATCGTGGTCAGTTCGGGTTCGGTCGACGGTGCCCGCAGTGCCTCGGCGACGCTGGACTGGCTCGACGCGCACGGTCACGAAGATTTGGTGCGCAACTCGGTCGCCGTCATCAACGCGGTGCGGCCCCGCTCCGGCAAGGTCGATCTGGACAAGGTGGTCGACCACTTCGCCCGGCGCTGCCGTGCGGTGCGGTTGGTGCCGTTCGACCCGCACCTCGAAGAAGGCGCGGAGATCGATCTGGAGCGGCTCAAGCGGGAAACCCGCGAGGCATTACTGGAATTGGCGGCCGTGGTGGCCGACGCCTTCCCCGGCGCCAAGGGCGAGCGCTAGCGGGCGTCGTGCGGTTTGTCGTCGCCTTTGCCGAGGCGCCACAGAAAGTCCGGGTCGTCGTCGGGCCCGATGACACGGGTCTTCGGCCGCTCTGCGTAGGCCTTGACCAGTCGCCAACCTGAGTACACCAGGGCGGCAAACACCAAAAGAAGCAGCAGGTAAAGCACGGATGACCTCCTGGTTGCAAATATACGCGTGTCGTAGGCTCGAGCCGTGCCTGATGAGCGTCCGACCGGCCGAATGGTCACCGATGTCCTGACCTACCTGGCCGCCCGACTGCTGTTGGTGGCCGCGCTGAGCGTGGTCATCTTCTTCGGCGCACACGCTCTGGGTATCGACGAATTCCCGTTGGTACTGGCCGTGCTGTTCGCGATCGTGATCGCCTTGCCGCTCGGCATCTGGGCGTTCAGCCCGCTGCGCCGCCGGGCCACGGCGAGCATTGCCGCGGTCGACGAACGCCGTCGCGCCGATCGTGAACAACTGAGGTCGCGGCTGCAGGGTTCGGACGGACCGCCGGAGGCCGGCTCGCCCAGGTGAGCGAGCAGTCAGCTCTGTCGCAACGCCCACGCTTGCCGCACTCGGCGAATGATGTCGGCGCGGCGGTGTTCGGCGACCACCCGGATGTCGATCCAGTCGCAGCTCTGGATGTACTCCAAGCGTTCGATGTCTTTCACGAATTGCGGCCTGTCCGTGCGGTGCTGGTCGCCGTCGTACTCCACCGCGATCTTCAGCTCGGGCCAGCCCATGTCCAGGTAATACCGCGGATATCCCGACGGGGAGAGCAGGGGGATCTGTGTCTGCGGGCGGGGGAAGCCCGCGTCGATGAGCATCAGGCGCAGCCAGGTCTCCCGCGGTGAGTGCGCACCGCCGTCGACGAGGTCCAGCACCCGTCCCAGTTGGCCGAGGCCGCGGACGTGCGGGTGTCGGCGAGCCAGGTCGAGGACATCGCCGACTTTCAGGTCGGTGGCCCGGGTGAGCGCGTCGAGTCGGGCGACCGCAGGGCCGAGGCGGCCGCGGCGAGCCAGGTCGAACGC
>JBEVHL010000624.1:0-2855 GCA_040511255.1 Mycobacterium sp.
CCGACCAGATCGCCGCCAAAGTAACTGCGCGGTGGTAAGGCTGCCGAATTAGCCTGCAGACACTGCTTGGACGTTGAGCCGATCCAACCCTCTCGCACCTCCCCGCCACACAGCCAGAGTGCACGGTCGCCTCGGGTCCTCCCCTACCTCTGTGACGTGGCGAATACGGCGGGATTGAATACGGCGAGTTACCGGTACGCGTTCAGCCGGGCCCGCTTGGGGCGGGCTTGAATGAGCAATGTATGCGTGCTGGATGGCCACGCTTCCGCGGTTCACTCAGCAAATCGAGGCGGTGAGGGCGAGGATGCGTTGCAGGACGCGTGATGCGACCCCGGCGACGCTGAGTTTTTCGGCGACACCTGGGAAGCACGCCGGCCGACCAGCGGATAAGGTGGCCGAGTCGCCACCAACCTCGAAGGCTGAGCCCACCACTTCAGCTTTTCGGGTCCCCCCACAAGGGTTCGTTTAAGGACAAAAACACCGCGCGCCGAAATCCCGCCACACGCCCGGGTAGCGCCGGGGTGGGAGCCGAGGCGCGACGGCAGAAGGCCTGACCGGGCCCTCCGGGCCGGATGAAGTTGAGGCAATTGCCCCATGTGCGGTCGGTGGGCTGCGCCCAAAATCGGGGCATGACCATTTCACCCACACCCCGCGACGCCGCAGAAGCGGTCGCTGCCAACTCAGTTCTACCGGCGCCATCGGCGCCGTCGTCCCGATCGCAAACGATGACAATGCTTGACTTGTCTTCCAGGCTGTCTGAACTTCCCGCAACACGTGGCCGGGCCCCCTGGCCCGACCACGAGTATGTGAAGGGTTGGGGAGTGTTCGGGCTGCCCTTCGACTCCGGTCACGTGCTTGCACTTCGGGTCTTCCCGGAAAACGACTTCAGCCCATACCGCACCCTGTGGCACCGAGCGCCCAGCGGCGAGTGGTCCATCTACGTCGACGGCACGCGACTCGACACGGCATGCCCCCGGTACTACGGCGCTGCCTGCGAGCACACGGGATTCGCCCACATCACGCTCAACTGGACGGGTCCGGCGTCCTTACGGGTGACGATGGACTCTCCGTCCCTAGACTGGACGCTCACCGCATCCGCGACGCCACTGCTACGTCTGCTTAACCCCGTCAACGCGGCTCTACCGTTGGCGAGCTGGCGTCCACAAACGTTGGTGCGGGCTAGGGAGGCGATGGCTCGGGGCCTCGGGATGGGACGGCTGAAGATGTCGGGCGTGATGCCCAGCGGCCACACAGGAACGCTGATGCCGAAGGAGATGTACGTCATCGACGACTCGCACGCCAGGTTCGACGGAGTCGAACTCGGACGCCCTGTTCGCCTGAAGGACAACCCCAAGATCGGTGACGTGCCCTTGCCCGCCCGCGGCGTCCTCGCCGTCGGCGGAGCCGTCTGGCAGATCCTCGACCAGGTCGAGTACGAGCGCACACTCTCCGAGACGGCACCAGCGCTCTGCGCTAATGCACCTCGACCACGCTCAGAAGCGGCTTCTTTGCCGTGCCCCCACTAGGACTCGAACCTGGCGGGCATCTGAGCGGATTCGCCGACTGTCACCACCTGCCGTGAGGTTCCGCCACGAGCGGTCGGGTCGCGATGGCGAACCGCAGGACGGCCAGCGGGAGGGTGCTCGACGCCGGCCAGGCCTCCACAGCTCCAGCCCGTGGTCGCGGTTGCGGTTGGGTCGACGCCGTTGGGTGTGACTGAAATCTTCAGTGACGCGATCGTCTCGCGGCGGCATCAATCACACATTTCAGTGCGCAGGTCAAGCGCGTGGCCTCATCATCGGCGCCGTGCTGCTCGTTGTGAAAGCCATCCAACTCGGCCGCGGACAGCCCCACCCACGGCTCAAATATGCTCGCCAGCGGGTACACCGCACACGGTCATCGGCGCCGCCACCGTGCAACCGCCATCACGACCAACACAACGAGGCAGAGTGCCAGCATGATCGCGCTGCCTAGGAGGACCTCAGTGTGACTGTAGAAGGGCAGATGCTCCGCAGGAACGGAAGCCAGCACGGCGGATCGGCTCCCTCCATCGATCGCCGCGACGTTCACCCACACCATCACGTTCGTGTTCCTGGTCGTCGGGGTCGCGGTACTGAGCCCGCTGCGCCGACGAGATCGGCCGCTGCCCGTTCGACCATGGCGTGGGTTTCGGCTGTGGCGGTCGCCCGTCGGTTGCGACGCATCCACGCCCAGAGCAGGGTCAACGGTATGAGCAGCCCGCCGATTCCGAGCACGGCGAATCTGGCGAAGCCGGTGATGTTGTCGACCAGCCATGCAAAGTTCTGTCCGAAGAAACCGGTAATGAAGGTCAGCGGCAGGAACACGGTTGCCAGGATCGTCAGCTGCTCGATTGTGCTGTTTTGGCGCATGCTGACCCGGGTTTGTTCCACGGAGATGACGGCCATGTTCGCTTGCAGGACGGTGGCGAGGAGGTCCTTCTGGGCAGCGACTTCCTCGCTGATGAGATGCAGGTGGTCGTGCACGTCGCGCAGGTATGGCCCGAGTTCCGCGTCATCGACATTGCGCTCGACGCGAGTGAGGACGGCGAGTAGCGGATGGACCGCGCGATAGAAGTTCGTCACCTCGCGGCGCAAATCATAGATCCGCTCGGTCGGAGCGACCGCGCCGGAGAACACGGTGCCTTCGACCTGTTCGATGTCGGATTCGAGGTCGGCGACGACGGGGGCGTAGCCCTTGATCACCTGGTCCAGGATCGCCCAGAGCACCGAGTTAGTGCCCAATGCAAGCAGTTTGGGGTGTTGTTCGAGCCGCATGCGCGCGCCGTGTAGCTCGCTCGCGACACCCTGTCGAACCGTAATGACGAAGCTAGGTCC
>JBEVHL010000625.1:0-5534 GCA_040511255.1 Mycobacterium sp.
TGAGATCCAGCGCAACGGCGGGTCGACCAGTAGCCGCACCCCGTCGGCCGGCGCGGGAACGCCGCGCAGGTAGGCAGTCACCGCCGCGGCGACGTGCTTGCCGTCCAGCGCCGCGATATCGGCAGTGTCGACCGGGTGCAGCAGGTTGCCGACCGCGAACACCCCGTCGGCGCTGGTGCGCAACGCGGCGTCGACGAGCGGGCCCCGGGTGCCCGGATCGATCACCAGGCCGCCGGTGCGGGCCAGTTCGTGATCGGGAATCCAGTCCCCGGTGGTGACCACGGTGTCGCAGGCGATGGTGGATCGGGTTCCGGTGTCCAGGTTTTCGATGGTGACCGACTCCACGCGATGTTTCCCGGTGATGCTGACCACCCGCGTCCTGGTCAGCACGGGACCCGCCAATAGGAAGCGCCCGGGGAGCCGGAACGCGGCGTACGCCTCGGCGGCGGGGTAGCTGCTAAGCATCGCGACCGTCGCGCAGCCCGCGTCGCGCAACGTCAGGACCGCTGACCAGCTGACCAGCTCCGCGCCCACGATGACGGCGCGTCGGCCCACGTCGGCGTGGTGCAGATGGACGAGGTTCTGCAGCTGACCCGTGGTGTAGACACCGTCGGGCCGGTCGCCGGGGATGAGTCGCGCCGGGCGGGGCCGTTCCCGGGCGCCGGTGGCCAGTACGACGGCGTCGGCCCGCACCACCCGTCGGCCCCGCGGCGAGGTGACCTGCAGGTCCCGTTCGCCCGACCAGCCGGTCACCATGGCTTCGGTGGCCAACTGCGCACCCGCGTCGCGGGCGCTGTCGGTGAGCCGGCGCGCGTATGTGGGTCCGGAGATGCTGCGGCGCAGGTCGCGGATGCCGTAGCCCGGATGGTCACTGTGGCGCGGAATGCCGCCGGTCTCGGCCTCTCGTTCGATGACTAAGACCTTGCCGTCGACCAGCGGGGCGAGCGTGGCCGCGGCCGTCAGCCCGGCCGGCCCGCCGCCCACGATCGCCACGGCGACGTGGTCAATATCGTTGTGCGGCAGCGTCATCGGGTGGTCGCAATTCCGGACTCCAACAGTTCCTTGGTGTTGGCACCGCAGTAGAAGCCCTGGCAGCGGCCGTTCATGATGCGGGTGCGGCGGCGCAGCCCATCCAGGTCGGCGGGCGGGATCGGCGAGGTGAAGGTGTCGCGAATCTCGCCTGCGGTGACCCGTTCGCAGAAGCAGACGATGCGGCCGTATTCCGGATCGGCGGCGATCCGCGCGGTGTCTTCGAACGGCCGGACGAAGGCTTCGCCGATGTTGGGCATGCGCGGTGCGGCGGGCAGATCCGTGCGGGGTGTCACGTCCAGATCGGTGTTGGCCAGCAGGGTCATCAGGTGCTCGGCGACGGCCAGGCCTGACGTCAGGCCGGTGGACCGGATGCCGCCGACCAGGACGTACCGCTGGGTGGCGTCGACGTCGATCAGGTAGTCGTCATGGTCGATGGCTGCGCGCAACCCGGCGTAGGAGGCGGTGATCTCCTCGTCGAACAGGGTCGGCATCAGGGCCCGGCCCTTGCTGAGCAGGAACTCGAACCCCTCTTCGGAAGTGCCTGTGGCGGTGCGATCTTCGAGGTTCTCCGACGTCGGGCCCACCATCACATTGCCGTAGATGGTCGGGCTGACCAGCACTCCCTTACCGCGCGACGACGGCACCGCAAGGACGATGCACGGCACCATCGGGCGGGTCAGCTTGTCGAAGACGAACAGTTCGCCGCGTCGCGGGGTGACGGTGAACCGGTGGTAGCCGAACTTCGCGTCGAGGTGGTCGGCGCCCAGGCCGGCGGCGTTGATCACCCACCGGGCGTGGATGTCGCCGTCGGTGGTGACCAGCGTGGTGTGAGCGTCGGAGGGCACGACGTTGGTGACCAGGGCGCCGCGGCGCAGCTCGGCCCCGCGCGCGACGGCGTCGGTGGCCAGGGCCAGATTCGTGGTCCAGGTGCAGATGATCGCCTCGCCGGGCACGGTGAGGCCCGCCAGCGCACCGACGCCGAGTTCGGGTACCCGGCGGTACACCTCGTCGGCGTCGACGATCTGGCAGGCGTCGTAGCCGTTGCGCTGCGCCTTGTCCTTGAGCTTGGGCAGCGTGTCGACCTCTTCGTCGGTCCACGCCACCAAGAGTGCGCCGGTCCGCTCGACCGGGATGCCGGTCTGCTCGGCGTACTCACCGAGCAGATGGTAGCCGCGCGCGACCAGCCGGGACTCCAAAGTGCCTGGGGTGGCGTCGAATCCGGTGTGTAGCAGAGCGGTGTTGGCCTTACTGGTGCCGTCACCGACGTCAGCGCGGCCCTCGACCAGGGTGACCGTCAGTCCGGTGCCTGCGACGGCACGGGCGATGGCACTGCCGACAATTCCGGCGCCGATCACCACCACGTCGCGGATATCGTTCGGGGCGTTCACGTTTGGCTCTCCTTTGGGACGAGTACCGCGTCGGCCGCCTGTCGCCAGCGGGACAGGTGCGCGGCGGCCCGGTCGGCAGACCAGAGCGGTTCGTAGGTGTGCTGGGGTGTCCAGGTGCCGACGACGTCGGCCGGGCTGAGTGTCGGGTCGAGTGCCAACCGGGCGCAGGCGGCCGCACCCAAGGGGGTGGCGTGCGCCGACGGATACACCTCGACGGGGATGCGGGCGAGGTCGGCCTGCGCCTGCATCAGCACCGCAGAACGGGTGAGGCCGCCGTCGACGCGCAGGCGGGTCAGCGGTTGCCCGAGGTCCTGGCCGACGAGGTCTGCCAACGAAGCGACCTGCGCCGCAATGCCTTCCAGCAGCGCGCGGACCAGATGACCCCGCCCGCTGCTCAGGGTCATGCCGGTGAAAGACGCGGTCGCCTGGGCGTCCCACCACGGTGCGGCCAGCCCGGCCAGCGCGGGCACACAGAGCACACCGGCACTGGACTCACCTGCCGCCGCCGAGATGGCGTCGAGTTGATCCGCCGAGGGCACCAGGCCCAGATCGATGGCCCACCGCACCGCCGAGGCCGCGGTGTAGACCTGGCCGTCGGCGCAATACGAGGTGCGGTCTCGCAACCGCCAGGCCACCGACGTGGTCAGCCCGGCCCCGGAGCGGGCGGCGTTGTCACCGAGTTGAGCCAACAGGAACGCGCCGGTGCCGAACGTACATTTCGCGGCGCCGGGGTCCAGGCAGCTCTCGGCCAGCAGGGCTGCCTGCTGGTCGACGATCAGACCCGCGACGGGAAGGTTCGAGGGGCCGAATACGTCTGTCTCTCCGACGATCTGGTCGCAGGACACCAGGTCGGGCAGCGGTTCGCCGGTCAGGTCGAACACCTCCAGCAGGTGCTCGCTCCACGCCGCGGCGTCCAGGTCGAGCAGCAGAGAGCGACTCGCCGTGGAGACGTCGGTGACGAACGCGCCGCACAACCGGTGTACCAGCCAGGTGTCGGTGGTGGTGACCACTCCGTCGCGGGTCAGGTTGGCGCGGATCCAGGCCATCTTCGGCGCGGAGAAATACGGATCGACCACCAGTCCGGTGCTGGCGGCGACCGCGTCGGCCGACTCCGACAGCGCCGCGCAGATGGACTCGGCGCGGCGGTCCTGCCAGACGATGGCCTGCGTCAGCGGCCTGCCGCTGGCGCGGTCCCACGCCAGCACGGTCTCGCCCTGATTGGCCAGCGCCACCGCCGCGACCGATACGCCCGCCTGGCCGAGTGCCTGTCGGCCGGCGTCGACCACGGAGTTCCACAACGCCTCCGGATCCTGCTCGACGCCGCCGCCCGGCAGATACACCGGCCGCAGGGCAACCTCCGCTATCGAGACCACCTGACCGGTGTCGTCGACGACGATCGCCTTGGTGCCCGATGTGCCCTGGTCGATGGCCAGTACATGGGTCATGGCCGGAGAGTGCCCGCTTCCTGGTCGAGGACGGCGTCGATCGAATGCTGATCGGGCATCGCCAGTCCGTGGCGTCCGCGTCGGGCAAGCAGGTAGCCGAGATAGCCGGCACCGATCACGACCATCACGATGACATAGAGCCAGGCGTCCTTGAAGCTGGCGTCGCGGAACAGGGCGAGTTCGAAGACCAGCCAGACCACCGCCACCACCAGGATCGGCTTCTCCCAGAGCCCGAGGTCGAACTTGCCGTTGACGGGCAGTTGTCTGCGCTTGACCAGGTACAGCACCACCGTGGCGGCGTAGATGACGGCGGGCAGCAGGGTGGCGGCGCCGAAGAGCGTGAACAGCGCGGTTTCGGACTGGGAGAAGACCGCCAGGATCAGCTGCGCCAGGATGACGAACAGCACCGTCGCCTTGAACGGGGTGTGGAACCGCGGCGAGATCTGCTGCCACTGTTGCCACCCGGGGAAGCGCTGATCGCGAGACATCGCCCAGGTCAACCGAACTCCGGTCATCATGATCACCAACCCGCAGGCGAAGATCGCGATGACGACCATCAGGAGCAGCAGCGTGCTGACGGTCGAGCCCAGGGTGTGCTTGATGACGTCGGCGATGGGGGTGCCCGATTCCGCCAGCGCGACCGGATCACCCGCCACCAGGGTCACGGCGATCAGGAACACGAAACCGAGTACGCCGGAGGCGATCACGGCCTGGCACATCGCCCGCGGGACCACCCGTTCGGGATCGTTGGTTTCCTCGGCGAGGTTGGCGGCTGATTCGAAGCCGACGATGGTGAAGGCGCCGAGCAGGAAGCCCAGCATCCACGGCCCCGCCGACGTCCAGTCACCGAAACTCCAAAAGCCCTCTGCGGCAACGGCTCCCTTGCTGAACAGGTTGCCGGCATCGACATCGCCGCGCACCGCCCCGACGATCAGCAACAAGGCGGTCAACGTGACCATGCCGATCAGTTCCAGGGACACCGCGCCGTTGTTGACCCGCTCGCTCCACTTGGTCGAGCAGGCCAGCAGCACGGCCTGCGCCAGCAGCACCAGCGCGGTCACCGCCCAGGTGACCGCACTGGTGGCCTCGTAGCTCAGCAGCACCGGCAACACCGTCGAGGCGATGGTGTAGTCGACGGCCACGACGACGATGGCCAGGAAGGTGAAGGAGATCCAGCCGATGATCCAGCCGAGGATCGGATTGGCCAACCGCGACATCCACTGGTAGGCGTATCCGGTCACCGGCATCCGAGAGGCGATCGTGCCGAGCACGAACGCCACGGCCAGCTGGCCCACGACCGCGATGGGCCAGGTCCAGATGCCTACCGGGCCGGAGGAGTTCAGCACCGCGCCGTAGGTGGTGAAGATGCCGGTGGCGATGGAGACGAAAGCGAATGCCACCGCGAATGAGGCGAATTTGCCGGTGTGGCGTTCCATCGATTGGCGGTAGCCGAACTGCGCGAGCTCGTCGGCGTCGTCACCCCCGCCGGGGTTCGTGGGCTTCGAATCCGACATAGGTGGTTCCTCCAGTTGGTATAGACCATGCGGTTCGACCAAAGTATTGGGGTGAGGCACCGCACTGTCAACCCGGTGCGGATGCGTCGGTGACAACGCGGTGGCCTAGACCAGTTGGTTACGCTCGTCTGATGTCGTCCACGGCCAGCGAGAAG
>JBEVHL010000626.1:0-24350 GCA_040511255.1 Mycobacterium sp.
CCGACGAAGTCGTCGCGGCCGGCGGGGGTGGTGTCGATGTAGTCGGTGAGTTCTTCGGCGATCTGGTCCATCAGCTCGGGGGCGACCAGGTTTTCCACGACGACGAAGCCGTCTTCGCGCAACGCCGCTGAGACGTCTTCCATCGTCGCGGTGTTGGGCAGGTGATACTTCTCGCTCATCTGAATCTCTCCTTCGTGCGACGCGGCAGGTTAGATCAAACTGAAACACATTCAGGTTTCCGGCAGATGTACCGACGTTTCAAGCGCAAGAAATCCCTGCCCTGTGGTTGCGTCAGCCGCTTTGATGTCCCCGCACCGATGCGACAGACTCGCTGCAGCCCATAGGAACGGAAACGATGCAGTGAGAAGTGAAAAAGGGAAGATGCTCGCCGGTGAGCTGTACAACGAGAGCGATCCCGAGTTGCAGGCCGACCGGGCACGCTGTGTCGAGGCCCTCGAGCTGTTCAACGCGACGCGCTTCCAGAGTGCGCAGTGGTACTCGTCCCTGGCCGACTTGCTGGGCGAAATCGGTGCGGACTCGGTGGTGCGCGGGCCCCTGATGTGTGACTACGGCAAGAATGTCTACGTCGGTGCGCGCACGTTGATCAATTACGACTGCATCCTGATGGACTGCGCCGAGATTCACATCGGGGACGACGTTCTGATCGGGCCGCGGTCACAGCTCATCACCGGACTGCACCCGATGGACATGGCGACGCGCATCTCTGGCCTGGAATCGGCCGCTCCGATCCGGATCGAGAACGGTGCTTGGTTGGCGGCAAGCGTGATTGTGCTGCCGGGCATCACGATCGGTGAGGGCGCTGTGGTCGGCGCCGGCAGCGTCGTCACCAAGGATGTTTCGCCCAAAGTCTTCGTCGCCGGCAACCCCGGCCGGGTGATCCGCGAACTGTGAACGCCTACCGCGGTTGGGGTAGCGTTGTAGAGCAAGGCTAAGTAATCGGACGGCAGGAGCGGGCGGGTGGATCTCGGTATCTGGGGCGAGCTCACGATCCTTGACGCGGTGATGGCGCTGGCGCTGGCGTCGTGCGTCTTTGTCTACATCCGCCGGCTGGAGAATCGAACGCCCGCTCCCTTGGGTGAAAAAGTGGGCGCGCACAAAGCGGTGCTCGCCAAATTGCGCAAGCGCGAACCGCTGTCACCGGAGGAATTCGAGTACGCGAGCGAACTGGTCGCCGACGCCCGGTCACCGCTGGCGTACGCGATACCCGCCACCCTGTTCAGCATCGGATTCTTCTACGTCGTCGGCTGCCTCTTCGAGCTGCACGTGCACGGCGGCAACCCGTCCTTCCGGACGTTCATCGGCGGCATCCCGATGCTCACCTCGATGAACATGGCCGCCCAGCTCCGCAGGGTCGCGGCGATGAAAAGCAAACTGCGCGACGTGTCCGTGATCGAGCCGGACCCGGCGGACGAGCTCACCCCAGCGGACCGTTGACGAAAGCGGCTGGTGCTCAACAACACCCACTGTCACTTGCGGGAGTGACGCGGCCCTCCGGCCACCGGGTCGTCGTCCTCCCACAGCAGTAACTGCCGAACCGATGCGCGTGACCCGTAGGGCTGGAGCATCGCACTGGCGGGGCGGGGGCGCACCCGAACCGGCCACCAGAACCACCGCCCGAGCAGTGCCGCGATGGACGGCGTCATGAACGAGCGCACGATGAGGGTGTCGAACAGCAAGCCGAGGGCGATCGTCGTGCCGATCTGGCCGAGAATCCGCAGATCGGCGAAGATGAACGACGCCATCGTGGCCGCGAACACCAGGCCGGCTGCCGTCACCACCGCACCCGATCCGGCCATCGCCCGGATGATGCCGGTGTTCACCCCCGCGTGCACCTCTTCCTTGAATCGGGAGATCAACAACAGGTTGTAGTCCGAACCCACTGCCAACAGCAAGATCACCGCCAGCGCCAAGACGATCCAGTACAACTGGATGCCCAGCAGGTCCTGCCAGATCAGCACCGACAGCCCGAACGAGGCGCCCAACGACAGTGCGACGGTGCCGACGATGACGAACGCCGCGATGATGCTTCTGGTGATGAACATCATCACCAGCAGGATCAGGCTCAGCGCTGCGATTCCGGCGATCATCAGGTCGTACTTGGCGCCATCCTGGATGTCCTTGTAGGTGGCTGCGGTGCCGGCGATGAAGATTTTGGAGCCGGCCAGCGGTGTGCCCTTGACGGCGGCCTGCGCTGCGTGCCTGATGGCGTCGATGTGCGAAATGCCTTCTGGCGTTGCAGGATCGCCGTCATGGGTGATGATCATCCTGGCGGCTTTGCCGTCCGGTGACATGAACAGTTTCATGCCCCGGATGAACTCGGGGTTGGTGAACGCCTCCGGCGGCAGGTAGAAGGAGTCATCGGTCTTGGACGCGTCGTACGCCTGGCCCAGGGCGGTGGCGTTCTGCAAAGCCGCGGCAGTCTGGTCGTTGATACCCGAGGTGGTGGCGTAGTTGGTCAGGGTCAGGTCGCGGTTGGCCTGTTGGCTGGCGATCTGCGGCGGAATCAGCGCGAGGAGCTTCGGCTGCAGTGCATCCAGCTTGGCGATGCTGCCTGCGACGTCGGCCAGCTGATCGGTCAGGGCATCGATGCCGTCGAGTGAGTCGAACACCGACCGGATCGCCGCGCAGGCCGGGATGTCGAAGCAGTGCGGTTCCCAGTAGAAGTAGTTGCGCAGTGGCCGGAAGAAGTCGTCGAAGTTGGCGATCTTGTCGCGCAGATCCTGGGCCGTGGCGACCGTCTGCTGGAAGGCCTTGGCCTGTTCGTCGGTGACCGCGCCGGACTGCTGCTGCAGCGAATACTGTTGCCGCAGCACATCAATCGAGTTGTTGATCACGTCCACCTGCTTGAGCAGATCGGCTCCGCGGGCCTGCTGGAAGGGCAGATTCTCGATCTGAGATGCGCTGCCGGAGCTGATCTGGAACGGGATCGACGTATGGTCCAGCGGCGTGCCCAGCGGGCGGGTGATCGACTGCACCTGGGCGATGCCGTCGGTGTGGAAGATCGCCTTGGCGACGCGTTCCAGCAGGATCATGTCGGTGGAATTGCGCAGGTCGTGGTCGGCTTGGATCATCAGCAGTTCCGGGTTCAGCCGGGCCTGGGTGAAGTGGCGTTCGGCGGCCGTGTAGCCGACATTGGCGGGGGCACCGGCGGGCATATAGGGCCGGGCGTCGTAACTGGTCTTGTATCCGGGCAGGGCCAGCAGGCCGATCAGGGCGATCGCGATCGTCGCCAGCAGGATCGGTCCGGGCCAGCGCACGATCGCGGTACCGATGCGCCGCCAACCCTGGGTGCGCATCGGGCGGGCAGGTTCGAACAGGCCGAAATGCCTGCCGATGACCAGCAGGGCAGGCGCCAAGGTCAGCGCCGCTATCACGGCGACAAGGACGCCGGTTCCGGCCGGGATGCCCAGGCTCTGGAAATAGGGGAGCCGGGTGAAGGTCAGGCACAGCACCGCACCGGCGATGGTCAGGCCCGAACCCAGGATGATGTGCGCGGTACCGATGTACATCGAGTTGAACGCCGGCACGCGGTCCTGACCGGTGAGACGCGCCTCGTGGAAGCGGCCGAGCAGAAAGATCGCATAGTCGGTACCTGCGGCGATCACCAACAGCGTCAGCAGATTCGTCGAATACGTCGACAATTCGATGATGCCCGCGTTGGCGAGAACAGCGACGACGCCGCGCGATGCCGTGAGTTCGATCATCACCGTGAAGATCACCAAGAAGACGGTGGTGAGGCGGCGGTAGAGCCAGAACAGCATGAGCGCGATCACGCCGAGCGTGAGCAGGGTGGTCTTCAGGGTGCCTTGGCGGCCCACCTCGAACTGGTCGGTGACCAGGGGAGCGGCACCGGTGACGTAGGCCTTGACACCCGGTGGCGGCGGGGTCTCATCGACGATTTTGCGCACCGAATCGACGGACTCGTTGGCCAGTGACTCGCCCTGGTTGCCGGCCAGATACAGCTGCACCAACGCCGATTTGCCGTCGTTGCTCTGCGAGCCCGCGGCGGTGAGCGGATCTCCCCAGAAGTTCTGGATGTGCTCGACGTGCTTGGTGTCCTTGGCGAGCTTGTCCACCAGGCCGTCGTAGTAGTGGTGGGCGTCGGCGCCGAGTGGTTGATCGCCTTCCAGGACGATCATCGCCGAACTGTCCGAGTCGAACTCGTCGAAAACCTTGCCGATCTGCTTGCTGGCCAGCAGCGACGGCGAATCCTGCGGGCTCAGCGACACATTGTGGGCCTCGGCGACGGTCTCCAGCTGCGGTACGAAGACATTCGTCAGGACCGCGAGGCCCAACCAGAACAGCGCGATCAGCACCGAGAACCGCCGAATCCAGTCGGCGATCCGGGCGGTCAACGTGGGGCGTTCTTCGTCGACGATGGTCATCCGGATTTGTCCAGGCAGGAGGTGAATGCGTTCAAGGTGTTCACTGTTCTTTCGTCCTTGACGACGTCGTCGATCTTGATCCGGCAGCCGATCGAATCACTGTTGCCCTGGGCCTGGACGTTGACGAACACCGCAGGCTGGGTGGTGTTGGCGTCGTAAGCCCACGGCAGCGGGACGGCGTTGGCGACCTGCGGTTGGGCGTCGACATCCAGATAGGTCACGGTCGCGACCGTGCCGGGCGGGCCGAAGACCTCCAAGACCACATGCTTGGGGTTGAACGGCACGATCTCATTCGCGCCGGCGCTCGGGGTCGACGTCACGTCCTGCGAACCGAAGACCTTGCTGAGCCGGAACACGGTGAATCCCGCTACCAGCACGACCACTATCGCGACCACCAGCATCCAGCGTCGGGCCAGACCACCTCGAATCGAAAACCGCGACAATCGTGGCCCTTTCGACGGTCCCGGAAGACGGCCTTATATCAACTAAATTGACAGTACGATACGGCTTTGCACCCTACAACAGGAACCTTGGGACCGAGGTGCTTGCAGCCGTCAGCGCGCGAAATCGGCGGGCCGGAACTTGCCGTCGCTGAGCTTCTTCTCGATCTCCTCCAGGCTCTTGCCGGTGAGATCGGGCATCCGGAAGTAGACGAACACCCACGCCGCGACGTTGAACAAGCCGTACAGCCACATCGCCGGGCCCACCCCGATCCCGTTGATCAGCGACAGCAGCGTCAGCGTGATCAACAGATTGGTGCCCCACAGCGCGGCGGACTGGGCCGCGGTGCCTGCGGGCCGGACGGCCAACGGATAGGTCTCCGAGCCCGTCAGCCAGCCCATCAGCTGCAGCCCGCCTGCGTTGAACAACATGAACACCACCAGGCACGCGATGATGAACGGCACCGACTCCTTGCCGCTGTGACCGGTGACGAACAGCGTGCCCAGCACGAAAAGGCTCAGTGCCGCACCGGGAATCATGATCAGCGTCAGCCGTCGCCGGCCCACCTTGTCGATGATGGTCAGCCCGACGAGTTGGGCCACCAGATAGCTCACCCCGAGCGCGACCGAAACCTGCAGTGCCACAGACTCGGAGAAGCCGTTGTCGGTCAGGATTGTCGGCGAGTAATAGATGATCATCTCGATGCCGCTGAGCTGAGTGAAAATCGCGATACCGCAGCCGAGGATCAGCGCCGGGCGCACCCACGTCGCCCGCAGACCGGGCCAGCCACGGGTCTTCGCCGTCTGCTCTTTGCGGGTGAGTTCTTCCATCTCGTCCAGTTCGTCTTCGACGTCGTAGCCGGACGGCCGCACCCGGTCGAGAACCTCGCGAGCCGTGTCGCGGTGGTCCTGCTTGACCAGCCAGCGCGGGCTTTCCGGCAGCCGCAGCAGCAGGCCCAGCATGATGGCGGCGGGCACGGCCGCGGCGCCGATCGACCACCGCCACGGGATCGACTCCGAGGCTCCGACGATGGTGGCGATGACGATGCCCACCCCGATCGCGATCTGGAAGCACAGCACCAGCCGGCCCCGATACTTCGGCGGTGCCAGCTCGGCGACGTACATGGGCGCGGTCTGCGTCGCGCCACCGACCGCGAAGCCCAATACGAGGCGCCCCAGCGAGAGGATCACCGGGTTGGGGGACAGGGCACACCAGATCGCACCGACCACGAACACCACGGCGAGCATCAGCAATGTGCCCTTGCGGCCCCGCCGCTCGGAAAGGAAGCTACAGGTCAACGCGCCGATGACGGCGCCGAGCAGGATGCTGGCCGCGATGACCTGCTTCCAGCTCTCGGCGATCTCGAAGTCCTTGGTGATCTGCAGCAGCGCACCCGAGATGATGCCGGTGTCATAGCCGTACAACATCCCCGACACCGCGGAGACCACCGCGACGATCACGACTGCGCCGGTCAGTTGGCCAGGGGTGTTCTCCCTGGCTTTGACGGATTCCTTCGAACTGCTGTCGGAAACCATGTGCGCGGGCTCCATTCGTCAGGACAACGCTGTCTGCGGGGCGAGGAGTGTCGACCGTCACAGCAGTTACCCCGGGACTTGGCAGGCCAAACGCAGCGGCCCAGCTAGACGTTGACGATGGTGCCTGCCGCGGGGTCGATCTTTCCGTCGAGCAGATCGAGATAGGTGGTTTGGATGTTGTCCTGTCCCGAAATTCGTTCGACGCGAAGCCAGCTCGCAGCCCAGTCGGCGAAGGGGCGCCACGCGTCGGCGACGTTCTGATCGAGTGTCGCCGTTCCCCAGTCGGCGCCCCGCTTCGTGATCCGGTCTGGGGCGAAGAAGAACACCGGGGCGGGCCCGTCGAGTTGCTCGGCACCGTGGCCCATTTGGGTCCAGTGCGTCATGCCGACCGCGGAGCTGTGGGCCAGCCGGTCACCGAAATGGGTGTGGATGTCGGCGCGGATCGCTGCGTCACCGGACACATCGACGTAGACGACGCGCTCACCGGGGAGTTGGGCGATTTCGTCGTATAGCGACACCGAGTCGTACACACCGAGGCCCGTCACGAACTTCCGGTTTCCCGCGGACGTCAATCCTACGGTTTTGACGCCGTCCCGCTGAGCCAGCAGATAGGCAGCGATGAGCGCCGTCTTCGATGACGCACTGGAGATGACGATGGTGTCCGCGCCGAAGAACTGCTCGTCGGCCAGGAAGTCGTCGATGAGAAACGAGGTGTAGAAGAGCGGGAAGAACAGGACGTGCTCGTCTTCGCGGTCCGGCGAATAGACGGGGTCGGTCGCCACATTGCGGTAGGCCTGGTACGCAGATGGCAGCTTCTTGCGGTGCGGTGCGGCGTCGATGAACCCCTTGGCGTCGATGCGGTCCGCGACCACCAAAAGGTGGCTGGCACAAGGGAAGTAGCCGTATACCCGGGTGCCCTCCGGCAGGTCCGGGTGCCGGGATTCCTCGACGTGGGCGTAGCCCCAGACATTCAGCTTGCCCCAGCCGGGGTCCGAGGCGGGAAAGAAGCCCCAGTAGTTCATCGCCTCACCGAATACCGCGTAGGTGATGCTATTGGAGGTCAGTCCGAACGACTCGATGCGGAGCCGTGCCCCGCCCTCCTGCGGGGGTGCCGGTTCGGAATTGACGAATCGACTGTGGTGCAGGTCCGCGCGGTCCAACTCGAAGTCCACCGAACCAGCCTAGGCGGGGGACGCGGGTGTCAGTTGGCTAACGATTGAGTTGTGTCTCGGCATCGACGCCACCACCGCCGGTGAAGTTGTGGTGCTGTGGAAGTCGATGCATTCCTTCGTCGGGCGTTCTGCCCCCTACCTGTCCATCGCCGCCGTGGCAGCTTCGGCACTGTTCGTGCTCACGGTGCCCACTGCGACGGCCGCACCTGCGAGCGACGACCAGGGTTACGTGGACTCCACGGCGCGCTGCAGCTCCGCGAGCACCGCGGTCGCCTTTGGCAGCACGGACTCGTCGCGCGTGGCGATCTGCAAGACGTCCAGCGGTGGCTACGAATACCGCGGTGTACGGGTGCGCGACGGCGCGAAACTGATCCTGCCCGCCAAGAGCTCCGGCGACAGCTTCGTCGCCGAGAACGACGGCATTACCTACACGGTGACCGCGAGCGCGCTGGAGATCAGCTCCGGCTCCACGGTGATCCGCGACGAGTCGATGGTGGAGTACAAATCCCTCGGCACATCCACCACCACGGGGCCGGCCACCTCTTCTTCGACCTCGGTGACGCCGGCAGCTCCCGACACGCCGTCGGTGAAGCCGACCGGGCCACCACTACCCGCCGAGGTCGGTGGCAGCGGCAGCTAGCCGCTCGCCTCTCGCCGGAGTGAGGATGCGCGGCCCGGCTTCGGTGATCGCGATGGTGTGCTCGGAGTGCGCGGTGTTCGAGCCGTCGGCCGACCGCAGGGTCCAGCCGTCGGCATCGGTGACCAGCCGGTCACTGCCTCGCGCCCACCACGGTTCCAGCGCCAGCGTCAGTCCCGGCTGCAGCAGCAGTCCCCGCCCGGGCCTGCCGCGGTTCGATACGTGCGGGTCCTCGTGCATGGTGCGCCCCAGACCGTGACCGCCGAATTCGGCGTTGACGCGATATCCGGCGTCGGTGGCGACCTGGCCGATGGCGGCGGAGATGTCCCCTAGACGACCCCCGGGCACCGCTGCGGCGATACCTGCGGCCAGGGCCCGCTGAGTCGAGTCGATCAGGGCTCTGTCGGCGGCGTCGGCGCGGTCACCGACGATCACCGTGACCGCGGAATCGGCCACCCAGCCGTCGATCGACACCGCGAAATCCAGACTCAACACGTCGCCGTCGCGTAGCTCGTAATCGTATGGAAGGCCATGCAGCACAGCATCATTGACCGACAGGCAGATAACGTTGCGGAATGGGCCGCTGCCGAACGACGGGGCGTAATCCCAGTAGCAGGACTTCGCGCCGCGGTCGGTCACCAACGCGCGGGCGCGGTACTCGAGCTGCATCAGGTTCACTCCCGGCTGCGCCTGCATCGACAGCGTCGCCAGCGTGTCCGCAACGAACTCGCCGGTCACCGCCATCTTGTCGATCTCGTTGGCCGTCTTGAGTTCGATCATCTGTGTCTCCGTCTCGGCGTCGGTATTTTTATACCGTTCCGACGGTACCAGCCCCGGTACTTTAATACCGGCTATGCTGATCGCCATGGTGCGGATACCTCTGAGCCCGGAGCAGGTGCGGGCCGGTCAACGTCTCGGCGCGCTGATCAGAACAGCCAGGGCCGGTCGCGATCCCGAACTGATCGCACGTCATGCCGGGATCTCACCTGAGACGCTGCGCAAGCTCGAGGTAGGCAGAATGCCCAGCCCGAGCTTCGGCACCGTGATCGGCCTCTGCAACGCGCTGGGGCTGCCCCTGCAGGAGGCGGTCGACGCCTGGCATGGCGCCGACGATCAACAGCTGGCTATCTAGCCGCCCGGTCAGCCCGGCGGCGGTGGCGGCGACGCCCCGAACACCAAATCGCTTGGCACGCCGTTGTGGAACTCACCCCAGATGTCTTGGAGATAGCCGCCCTGGTCGAACGACTGCGTCGGTGCGCCGTCTGCGCCGACGACGGGTGGCACACCCGGCGGCTGTCCTGGGGCCGGGAAGGCATCCGGCAGCGGTTGTCCCGGGACGGGCGGTGCACCCTGGGGTGGCGGTCCGCCGACGAAGTTGACCGGGTCGGGCGCGGGCGGCGGATCTTCCGGCGACGCCGCATAGGGATCGGGACACGACAGCGCAGGCTGGGGAGTCATGGACAGGGTCAGCGGATCGCACTGCGAAGCGGCCGAGGCCTGCGCGGCCAGCGAGACCCCGGCCCCGCCCAAGAACGCACCGACGAGCACCAGCCTGGCGGCGGTGAGCGCTACGGATCCGGTCATGGTCTTTTAACGGTAGTGCGTCTGCTGGCGTTACGTCGGGAACTCGTCGTGGCCGAACAACCCGGGTAGCCCGCCGGTGTGCACGAACACGGTCCGCTGTCCCGGTCGGATATGTCCGTCCGCGACCTCGGCCACCAGGCCGGCCATCGCGCGGCCGGTATAGGTCGGATCGAGCACGATGCCTTCATTGCGCGCGGCCAACTCCATGGCCGCCAGCACCGCGGGAGTCAGGTGGGCGTAACCCGCTCCCACCTGATCGCGCCGAATTCGCAGCACCGCAGGCGGCCGGTCGATCAACCCGGCGACAGTCCGGTCGGGATCGCTGACCGCTCCGCAGTGCACACCCAGCACCGCGGTCGCGCCGAGGCGGCGGACCAAACCGGCCATCGTGCCCCCCGATCCGACGGCCACGACAACGTGCTCCGGAGGTGGTCCCTGATCCAGGATCTCCTGCGCGGCTGCCTCATAGGCAGTGGCGGACCGCACCGTCGATCCGCCGAAGGCGATGACAGCGGGACGGTGTCCGTCACGTCGCAGCTCCGCGGCGGCATCGTCCACGCAGGCGGCGAGGGCTTCTTCGGTGTCGGTCTGCACCCACACCAGCGTGGCACCGAACAGCTGCTCCAGAATCAGATTCCCGCGGGCAGGCGTCGCGCCAGAACCGTTGAGCACCAACACCACCGGCAGGCCGAGACGCGCACCCGCGGCCGCGGTCAGCCGGGCGTGATTGGACTGCGCGGCTCCGCTGGTGACCAGCACCGTCGCGCCGTCGCGCAGCGCCTCGGCGCAGGACCACTCCAGTTTGCGGACCTTGTTGCCGCCGCCGCCAAGGCCGATCAGGTCATCACGCTTGACCCACAGATCCTCCGGGCGCAAGCCGATTGCGGCAGACAGTCGTGGTGCCGGTTCCATGGGTGTCGGCCACGATCCCAGCGGGACGGTGTCACCGGTCAGTAGGTCAGTCATCGGGGAAAGCCTAGAGAGGTCAGGGGCATGCCGGTGTTTGGCGGTTGACCAGACCGGTCATGATGCGGGGTGTGAATCTCCTTCCGCGGCCCGAGACGACGATCACCGACGCCGATGTCGCAGGAGCCCTCGGCCGCGCCGTCGCGGTCATCGACCCACTACTGGACGCGCTGTGGGGCACCGATCCGCTGGGTCTGAAGAAGCGGACGCATCACCTGGGCGGCG
This sequence comes from Mycobacterium sp., assembly GCA_040511255.1. GTDB lineage: Bacteria > Actinomycetota > Actinomycetes > Mycobacteriales > Mycobacteriaceae > Mycobacterium. The sequence continues at coordinate 10,967 of JBEVHL010000626.1, forward strand.
GCGATGGACCGCTCGACAAGGTGCAGGACACCGTGGCGTGGGCGCTCAACGCGGTCGACGTCCCCGGCACGTCGTCCTGGGCGGAGATGGATCTGGACGCCCGCATCAACTGGTGGGTCTGGCGGGTCGGCGCCCTGGACACCGTCGTCGTCGCCTTCCCCGGCCTGTTGGGCGCGATAGGGGACCGGCTCCCCATTCAGGATCTCTTCGGCTTCACCAGCCAGGCCATCGTGTTGTGCGCGGTGGCCCGCGAACACGGCATCACCGATCATCAGCACCAGGTCCGGCTGCTGGCCGCGGTGCTGTGCCATCGCGATCTCGATCCGACGAACGAGCCGGAGACCGAGCCGCCGACCACACCCGCGGAGCCGATGTCGCTCGGGAAGCTGGCCGCGCGATTGTGGAGTCTGATGGGCCTGCTGGCCGCGATCAGTGACGAAGTCGCCAAACGCCCACACCCGCGCCGGGTCTTCCGGTACCTCGGCATGCTGCCCGCCATCGGCGCCGTCGTCGACTACCTCGGAGAACTCGGCGCGCTGGTGCGGGCAGCGAAGGCGGGACAACACTGGATCGCTCAGCACCCGGCCCCCGTCACGGCCTAGGTTTGTCCGTCAGGTTGGTCGCCATCAGGCGGCCCAGGACCTCGGCCATCGACGGCACCGCACCATGGCGACGACGGATCACGTCGGCCACCAAACCTGTCCAGCCGGTCTGGTGGCTGGCGCCGAGCCCGGCGCCGTTGTCGCCGTGAAAATATTCGTGAAACAGCAGGTTGTCGCGCCACCGGGGATCGTTCTGAAAGCGCTCCACCTGACCGAAGCAGGGGCGGTGGCCGTTCTCGTCGAGCAGGAACAGTGAGACCAACCGCTGCCAGAGATCGTGCGCGACGACATCGAGGGTGGCGGTAGCTCCCGATCCGGTCGGATACTCCAGCGTCAGGCCATCCCCACAGAACCGGTGATAGCGCTCCAGTGACGTGGCGATCATGTAGTTCAGCGGAAACCACACCGGCCCACGCCAATTCGAGTTGCCGCCGAACATCCCGGTGGTCGATTCGGCCGGCTCGTAGTCGATACCGGCCTGCCAGCCGCCCACCTCCAGCACGTAGGGATGCTCCCGGTGGTAGGCCGACAACGAACGCAACCCGTGCGGTGAGAGGAACTCGGCGGGATCGAGCAGGGTGCCCAACATGCGGCGCAGCCGGTCCAGGCCCGTCACCCCGAGCAGAAGCCGCCGCCTGCCGTCTTCGACCCGAAGAACACCGGCGGCCTCCATGTCCTCGGCCTGCGCCAGCCGGCGCCTGCGCAGGTAGTCGGCGAACCGCTTACCGACCACCAACGACTGCTCGACCACGTCTTCGTCGATGATCGCCGACGCCAGCAGCGGGATCATGGCCACCATCGAATGCACCCGGACCGGCACGACGGTGCCATCAGGCAGCAGGATGCGGTCGTAGAACATGCCGTCCTGCTCATCCCAGACGCCCACGGTGTCCAGGGCGTCGGCGATCAGCGCGAAATGCTCGACGAACTTCTGCACCAGGTCCAGGGCCGGACGGTGTTTCGTGGCGTGCAGGATGGCGGCGATCTGGGCCATCGCCAAGGCGTAGGTGGCCATCCACCCGGTGGCATCGGACTGCTCGAGGATGCCGCGGAACGGAAGGTCCGAGCGGTTGAGCGGGCCGATGTTGTCCAGCCCCAGGAAGCCGCCCTCGAACAGGTTGGAGCCGTCGGCGTCCTCACGGTTGATCCACCAGGTGAAGTTCACCAGCAGCTTGTCGAAGATGCGGCTGAGGAAGTCCAGATCGCGGCCGCCGTCGATGGCGAAGACCTCCAGGGCGGCCCAGGCCTGGACCGGGGGATTGAGATCGCTGAAGTTCCACTCGTACGACGGCAGCGCGCCGTTGGGATGCTGAAACCACTCCCGACACAGCAGGGACAGTTGATATTTGGCGAAGGCCGGGTCGACATGGACCAGGGCCACACATTGGAACGCCAGATCCCACGCCGCGAACCAGGGGTACTCCCAGGTGTCGGGCATGGACATCACATCGAACGCCTGGAAGTTACGCCAGCCGCTGTTGCGGATGTCCGCCCGCGCCGGGGGCGGCAGAGGCTGGCCGGGATCGCCATCGAGCCACTGGGCCACGTCGTAGTAGTAGAGCTGCTTGCTCCACAACATCCCGGCGAAGGCCTGCCGCATCACATTGGCCTCGTCGGCGGACGCGGCGGCCGGGGTCAGCTCGGCATAGAACTCGTCGGCCTCGGCCTGGCGGCCGGCGAACACCGCGGTGTAGTCCGGGCCCAGTGCGGCGGTGCGTTCGAGGCCGGCGGCGGAGGGCCGCAACCGCAGGCGCAACTCCACCGTCTGGCCGGTAGCGACCGAAAGCTGATACCAGGCAGCGCATTTCGACCCGCGCCGGTCCGGGTTGACGGTGCCTGCCCCCGACACCACGTGATCGTTGATCCCGTCTTTGGGATACGCGGACAACCCCGACCGGCCGTAGATCCGTGCGGCGTTGGTGACGTTATCGCAGAACAGCAGCTGCGGTTGCGTGCCGTCGGGAGTCGGACCGACCAGCAGCTCCAGCTCGCCCAGGTAAGCGTGGGCCGCGGTGACGGTGCCGTCGGCAGTGGCGACCAACTCCGGCGCCACCGCGCCGTCGTCCCAGGACCAGGTGTTGCGGTACCACAGGGTGGGCAGCACGTGCAGCACGGACGTGTCGGGCCCGGCGTTGGTGACGTTGATCGACATCAGGATGTCGGTGGGGTCGGCTTTGGCATATTCCACGTCGACGATCCAGTACCGGTCGTCATCGAAGATCCCGGTGTCGAGCAGCTCGTACTCCGGGTCGTTCTTACCGCGACTTTGGTTCTCCTGCACCAGATTCTGATACGGGTAGGCGCGTTGCGGATAGTGGTAGCGCCACTTGTTGAAGGCGTGGCTGGGTACGGCGTCCAGATACCACCAGTACTCCTTGACGTCCTCGCCGTGGTTGCCCTCGTAGCTGTTCACCCCGAACGCGCGTTCCTTGAGGATCGGGTCTTCACCGTTCCACAGCGCCAGCGCCAGGCACAGGCGTTGTTCGATGTCGGTGAAGCCGGCCAGCCCGTCCTCGCCCCACCGGTACGCCACCGACCGCGCATGGTCGTGGGGGAGGTAACTCCATGCGTCGCCGTCGGCGCTGTAGTCCTCACGGACGGTGCCCCACTGCCGTTCGCTGAGGTAGGGGCCCCACAGATACCAGTCGCTGGCCTGGCGCAGACCCTGATCGAGGCGGCCGAAGCCGGCGGCCCGTTCGCGTTCTGCGCCGGTACCCGACACCGGCGTCACCGTCTTCCGTTGTGTGCCAGAGAGTTCAGTTCTGGCCCAGGTCGCTGCCGTGTCATGTCGACAAATCTAGCTCTAGGCCGGAATTTGCCATGCCGGGCATGACGATGCCCAGGGCGGGCGGGTGAGCCCGACAAGCCCCGGGCATTGTCGAAGTGGCGCGCCGATCACTGGTCCGGGAGCAACAGCACCTGTCCGGGGATGATCACGTTCGGGTTGGTCAATACCCCACCGTTGAGTTTGAAGATCTCCGGCCAGCGGTCCCCGAAGCCGAGGTGCTGCTTGGCGATGCCCGACAGAGTGTCGCCGGGTTTGACCACGATGAATCGCGGCTGGGGATCGGCGGGCGGCCCGCTGGGCAGCACCAGCCGCATCCCGGGGAAGATCTGGTTGGGGTTGCGCACGATCGTTCGGTTGGCGGCGAAGAGCTCCGGCCAGCGCGCGGCGTCGTCGAGTTTCCTCCTCGCAATCTGGGACAGGGTGTCTCCGGAGCGCACCACGTAGGTCTCCACCGGCGTTCCGCCCTTGAGGACGCCGGCGAACCGCAGCAGGTCCGCGAGATCGAATGTGCCAGGTGTTTTGGACGGCAGGGCGGCTCGCCAGCCCGGAACTCGCAGAATCGAGTCCGCGCTGCGGCGGACCAGGCCGATCAGGACCTCAGCCACGATCGTGCTACCCACCGGGCCGAGAGTGTCGCCGTCGGCGTTGCCGGCTTCGGCGAGGACGTAGAACCACAGTGGGGTGCGGTCGAGGAAGTCGCCGTCGGCCAGCGCGTCACCTTGCGCGGTGGGGACCGCGTCGCGCAGTCGTTGACCCTGCAGGACAGGCAGACCGAGATGCTTCGCCACCGCCTGTCCGGTCGGCATCCGCCTGCGGTAGCCGCGCAGCAGATTGCGGGCGGCCAACACCGCAGCCAGATCGGGCAACTTTTTTCCCTCAAGGTCGCGCAACGCGAACAATGCGTGGGGACCTTGGCCAGACGTGATCGCCGAAATCGTGCTGTCGATCGGCCGGGCCAGTCCGCCAGGGCCGACATCGTCGCCGATCAGCTTCTCCCACTCGATGATCCAATTTTCCGGCAGAGTATCGAATTCGCCACCGGGAAAACCGAGCTGGCCGCTGAGCGCGGTGAAGGTAAACAGGAACTCCAATGACGCGGGTATCGCGCCGAGGTTGAAGTTCTCGTTGAAGTCGTACTCGGCGCGCACCATGGTGTGACCGAAACGGTAAGCCGCAACACTGAATTCAAACGGCATGAAGAACGGCTCCGACAGTGCGTCATACCAGCGATTGCCGTTGTCGACGATGTCGTCGACCACTTTCGGATCGGCGATGCGCACCCGCAGAAAATCGTTGATGACGATGTGCTGATAGTGCTGGCGCAAGATGCCGCGGGCCTGTTCGAAGCTGAAGCCTTCGTCGACCAGCTTGTTATGCGCGTGCAGGAAAGCGACCTGCAGCTGCGAGATGACGGTGTTCTCGTCGTTGCGGGGATCGCCGATCAGCGCTGCCCGGTCGAGGGTGTTGTCGGCGCTGCGGCCCTGCCGGGGTACGTCGTTGGCGTCTCCCTTACCCTCTGGTCGCTTCAACGGAGGATCGTCGCTTCCGGTGGCGGAGACGTCGCCGACCAGCAGCTTGTTGTTGTCAGCAGGGTCATGCGGCACAGGAACATTCAGGCCGTACACACTGTCGAGGTCGAAGGTGGCTGCCCGCTCGTTTTTGATTGCTGATCTGGCCTCGGTCAGGGACATGGGCGACATGTCGTCTTTGAGGATCTCGGCCAGCGAGTCGGCGGTCGGATCGGTGAGCGCTTCCAGGGTGATGTCGTGGTCGACGAACTGCCCGAAGTACGTGTACGCCGCAGGAATCTGCGAACTGGCACCGGTGTTGTCGTCGCCCATGGTGGCGGCCAGCGCCCGCAGGCGGCTGACGGTCAGGGCTGGATCCGTCTCGGGCAGTAGCGCGTCGGGATCGTTCTGGAGTGCGGGAAATAGGTAGTCGAAGGCATGAAGTGGCGGCTGGATCGTGGCGGCGGCCGCTTCGAGTGGCGCAAGCGATTCGAGGGTCGAATTCTCGCGTTGTCGGGTGTGCGCTGCTTCCGTGATATCCGAACCGTGGGACATACGCGGCATGATGGTCTCCTCGTTGGGCTGAGACAGTAGGTACAGGAACACCATTGACCGCTACCGGCTGCCGCTCACGAGTAGCCGACTACTCGATTTCAACCGCCACTCCCGACGGATGCCCATCGATCGGTACCGTCCACATGACCGCGGCCGCTGGTTGGCCGCGGTCAACTTCTAGATGCAGCATGGCAGAAGGACTTCATGGCCAATCTCGGAAATGCCTGGCACCTCCCCGACAGTCCGGAGCCCCGTGGGCGGGGTGGAATGCGTGATCCGGTCGCACCACTGGTGGCAGGAATGGACGTTACGATATTGTCCGGCAACCAGTTTCGAGGTGCCGGCAATCCAGGGAACCAGCTGGGGGATGGCAGCAGCTTGTTCTTCCGCAGCGCCAATAGCCTCGGCTGGACCGAGATCGCGCTGAGCTTTCGCGCCGAGGTGGGGAACAACAAATACTTCGCGGCGACGATCCCCGCGGGTACCACGGCAGAGCTCGGTGCCGGAGTGACCGTCGAGTACTACCTGCGGATCGCCTACGACGACCACGACGCCACCTTCTTGCACGCGGACAACGAGGACTCCGTCAAGACGGCAGATGAGGCGGCGGCGCGCGCCACGCCGTTCAGCTTCGTGCTGGCGGATGCGGCGATTTGGGGACTATGGGAACCGGTCTTCACCTTTCCCAATGTGGCCATCCACGCCCATGTGCTGCCCAACGGCCGCGTCCTGATGTGGGGTCGCCGTGATGCATCGGACCCGCAGAACCTGGATGTTCAGACATGCACCCCGTTCGTTTGGGATCCCCTTGATCCACTTATTTCGCCCGACGACCAGAACCCCGGGGCGCGGCCATCCGCGGTCACCATCCCCACAGCGGCGCCGCTGGGCAGCAACGGCCAGCCGGTGAATTTGTTCTGCTCGGGTCACAGCTTTCTGCCCGATGGTCGGCTGCTGGTGGTGGGTGGGCACCACCGTGACGGCGACGGGCTCAATCAAGCGACCATCTATACCGCGGCACCCGCGGGCAGTGCCGGTCCGGGCACCTGGACTGCAGTTTCTCCGATGGGGTCGGGGGAGGAACGCCGACGGTGGTATCCGACGGCTGTGACGCTACCCGACGGCGGAGTGTTGGTACTGTCCGGCAGCTACTGGTCCAACGGCGATGGCACGCTCCGGGATAACGTTGCGCTACTGCAGATTTGGCGTGACGGGCAATGGCGCGTCATCGGCACCAGGGGCGGCGGCGCAATGGAACGTCGTAATCTTTCCCTTTACCCTCGGGTACATGTGTTGGCCGACGGCAGGGTGTTGGTCTCCGGCACCAACCCCATGACGTATCTCTTGACGATCACCGAACCGGGTGCGGACAGGGAATTCGGCCCCCGCCTGGGCGGTAACCGTGACTACGCGGCCGCCGTGTTGTGCGAAGAAGACAAAGTTCTGTATATCGGCGGCGGAAACCGAGCGGTCGGTGCCAACGCTTCGCCGGATGAGCCGAGGCCACCAACCGCTGATACCGAGTTCGTCGATTTCACCGAGGCAACCCCCACCTGGCGGCCGGCGGCGCCGATGCGCTTCCCGCGTCGGCAGCACAATGCCGTCATCCTGCCGGACGGAACCGTTGTGGTGATCGGCGGTACGCGCGGTGGTGGCGGAGCACGAGCGCAGAACGGCGTCGTCGGATTCAACGACCTCGGCGCCGGGCAGCCGGTCCACAGCGCCGAGATGTGGGACCCGCGGGGCGGTGTTGACGGAAAGGGTGCCTGGCAGGTACTTGCCGCGGAGGAGATCGACCGGTGTTATCACTCGACGGCCGTGCTGCTGCCTGACGCCAGAGTGCTCAGCGCCGGCGGCGGTGAATATCGGCCCGATGACGTGACCATCAACGACGTGCAGGACACTCATGTTGAGGCACAGATCTTTTCGCCGCCCTACCTGTTCCGCGGAGACCGGCCGGTCATTGCTTCCGCGCCTTCAGCGGTGCGCTACGGCCAGACCTTCGCCGTGCAGACACCCGACGCCGGCGACATCACCAGAATCAGTTGGATTCGCTTGCCGTCCGTGACGCATTCGGTGGACCAGAACCAACGCATCAACGTCTTGACCTTCACCCGGGACGGCGACACGCTGAGGGTGAAGGCCCCTGCGACAGCGGAAGTCTGTCCGCCGGGACATCACATGTTGTTCGTCCTGAACACCCGCGGTGTTCCCAGCCGGTCGGCGATCATCCAGATCCAAGGAGTTCCTGAGGTGCCGCCCGTTCCGGTGGCACAACCGGTCGAGGTTGCCCCGCTAGAAGCACTTGCGGCGGCCGATGCCGATGCACCACCAGTCGATGGCACCTCGGTCGTCCTCGGCATCAGCGGAACCTGCCCCTACGGGATCGGCGCATGCTGGGGTGGCGCGTACGAGGCGTTGCGTCGACTTGAGGGGGTGGCTTACGTCAATCCTGCTCCCAACGCGGGCGATTCGACCGCCGGCGTCGTCCTCGTGGATCCCGGTCTACCCGACCTGTTGTCGTGGCCCGCGCAGTTTCAGCGCATCGTCAACGGCAGCTATCAGTTGCGCGGTGTCGAAGTCACGGTGCGCGGCGTTGTGGCGGCGGCTGACGGCGCGCTGGTGATGCGGAGGTCCGCTGTCAGGCCCGAAATCTCATTGGTGCCATTGTCTGTGGACAAAGTGCAATGGGACCCCTCGACGGCCACGCCGCAGCATGCCGTAACCGCGGAGTCCCTTGCGTACACCGACCTAGCCACCGGGGTCGATCCACGGGGCGGTCTCGAGGCGACGGTGACCGGTCCACTGACCCAGAACGCCTCCGGTTACCGACTTCATGTCCGGCTCTCGACGGTGCATTCCGGCTGAGGCGCGAAGCCACGGATCATTGGATTGTCTTGTCGGAGATCAAGGATGGGTGTCCCGGTCACCAGGTCACTTCCTCCAGCGTGCTCAGCGAGGTGTTCGACTCCAGCGCCGGAACCTTCGTGTCCTTGGCGCGCAGCGTCCCGAACGTCAGACCGCTCTTGGCCTCGATTTCGGCGATGGACTTCTGGAACACGGCGACCTCGGCGGGAGCGTCGAACTCTTCGAGGAGGCCGGCAGCCAGTGCCGCATCGAGCGCATCGCCGTGATCGGCGAGGAAGCCGGTAGCACGGAGGTCGCCTTCATGTGGGCGGACCACGATCTTCCAGAATTGCCGGGGCACCGCGACCCCTCGGTAGGCGGGGTCGTCGTCGCCGAAAACAGGCCCCGTGATGACGGTGATCCGCTTCTTCTCGTCGCGGGCATTGTCGAGGGCGTAGTTCTCGATGCCCAGCCACAGCCGCTGGTTGAATGCTGAGATCTGCAGGCAGCAATTGGTGAAATGGAATGTGTCGTCGGCGGCGAATTTCGCCGTTGTCGCACTGCCCCACGCCGGGTCGAGACGGCGCACCAGGTGACCACGGTCGAACAGCCGGGGCTTTTGCGCATCGAAGATCGGCTGCGCGAGCTGCTGGTCCAAGGGAATGCGCGGATCGGCGAACCAGACCTCAGCCGCCTCCACCTCGCCGGTCTTGCGGTTGATGCCACGGAGTTTGCGTCCGTCGATGTTGACGATGGTGAACAACGGCATCCGCCGGTCGGCACGCACGACCAGGCTGAAGTGGTGATAGGGCAGCAGGACGTTCGTCGCCGAGTGGGTCCGCGCCGTGATCGGTTTGGCGCATCGGCTCAGCAGCGCGCGGGGAATGGTCGGTACTGCGATACGCGTGCCGACGAAGTCGGGGTCGTAGCCGCCGCGTTTGTCGTAGTCGGGTTGAGGAGGGTCGTTCCGCTCCAGTGCGCTGGGCGCCGCGGCGATGGTGGTGCGGTCGTCGACGAGCTGCAGAGCGAAACTGTCTGTCGGCCTTGGCCCTACCGTCGCGAGGGCGCCGGAGCTGATCCGCAGCTGTGGAAGGTGCAGGTCTCCTGTGACGATGTCGGCCGTCAGGGCAGAGCGGTCGGCGGACTCCAGATGAGTTGTGGGGTTGGCCGCGTTGACAGCCGACGCCGGTGGATTGAGTGTTTCCGCGATCAGGTCCCGCAGCCCGACGGGAAGCGTGTCGTGGAGCTTGCGAAGCTCGTCGACTATCCGGCTGATGCGGATGCCTTCGTTGCACTCGTTCGGAACGGGCTCGCCCGTATCCAAGACGGAGTCGATGCGCGGGCCTCCCGCATGATGTAGCGCCACCAGAGCGAAATCATCGTTGAACACGGGGCTTCCGCTGGATCCGCCCAGCGTGTCGGTCTCGTAGAACAAGGTCACGCCTGATTCGCCGCGGCCGAGGACGCGGTTGTCGCGAAGCGCGATCTGCTTGTAGTCCCCTTCGGGGTGTTCGACGATGGTGACGTGATCGCCCTTGGCGTGCTTGTCACCTGCCGACGACAACGCGGTCCAGCCGAAACTTTCCAGTGTTGCAGGGCCGGCGACCTTCCTGCCGATGGCGATCAGCGTTGCATCGAGCCGATCTACCGGACTGGTCCAGAAAAAGGCGGCCGGATCGAATTGGAACTCAGTGCCGTCTTCAGCGCGATCATCAACGCCCAGTTCGTATTTGAACTGCGCGGAGGACTTGGCTCCTTCGTCCGGACTCGCGATCACGTGGTGATTTGTGAGCATCAGATGGGGGGAGACCATCACGCCGGTTCCGACCGCCTGCCGGTTGGCACCGACTATCCGGGCCACGGTGGACGCCGATCGCCGCGCCAGCTCAAGAAAGGCGACCGGGACGTAGTCCGCGCGCACCGGACCGGTGATTCGTTCGAGCTCGCCGACCAGGTCCGGCTCCATCAGGGCCGCGACCTTGCGTTTGGCCGCCATGGGCAGGTCTCGCAGCAGGCCGACGTCGCCTCCGACCACTTTGTCGATCTGGGCATAGTTCAGATCGCCGGCGGCGAGTGTCGAGATGCGCCGTACCAGGCGATCATGATCGGGTTCGAGAAACAGGTTGGCCACGAGATCCTCCGTCGAGATTCGAAACGAAATGCGTCCGCTGATGACGGTGATCATCGGGGCAGCGTTGGGTCCGAGGCACGAGTAGTCCACTACCCGGTTCTCGGCGGCGACCGCACCTGGTGCATAGACGATGGCGGCCCACCTTAATCGGGTAGTGGACTACTCGTGCCCGCGAACGCCTGACGCACGGATGATCAAGTCCCACAGCATCGTTCGCGGCCCATCCGGTGAAAGGGAGCCACGATGCCTCTGTACCTGTGCACTGCTGCCCGTCCCAGGTAAACTTTCCGACCATCCGGCTTATTCCACCGCTGGGAGGTTGTATGTTCGCCGGGTTCAACAGCTTTGACACGCAGACGTCGGGGGCCACGGTGCACGGCGTCCAGGGCGGAGCCGGCCCTGCGGTGCTCCTGCTGCACGGTATCCCGCAAACCCACGTGATCTGGCGGTTCGTCGCGCCGCTGCTGGCCAGGGAGTTCACCGTGGTGGCCACCGATCTGCGCGGCTACGGCGACAGCGGATGTGTGGCGTCGGAGGCAGATCCTGGCCGGCACAGCATGCGCGAACTCGCCCGCGAACAGCGCGACGCGATGGCTGCGTTGGGCCACGACCGGTATGCCGTGATCGGCCACGATCGCGGCGCGCGGTGTGCCTACCGAATGGCGCTGGACCACCCTGACACCGTCACCTGTCTCAGCGTCCTGGACATCGTGCCCACCGCAGAGGCGTTCGCCCGTGCCGACGCCCGGTTCGCTGTGGGCTTCTGGGTGTGGTCGTTCCTGGCGGGCCCGGCTCCCATTCCGGAGACGCTCATCGGTGGCGCACCGGACATTTTCGTCGACCACATGCTCGACGGCTGGGCGGGACCCGATTTCAGCTTCGCGCCCGAGGTCCGCGCGCGGTATCGGGAGCAGTTCCACGACCCTAACCGGGTCGCCACGATCTGCCGGCAATACCGAGCGGCGGCGACCGTGGACCGCGAGCACGACGATACCGACCGAGCACACCACCGCAAGGTCCAGGCGCCGGTACAGGTGCTGTGGAGTGCGCAGGGCGCCGTGCAGGAGTGGTACGACCCGATCGAGATCTGGCGTGGTTGGGCCGACAACGTCAGCGGGCAGTCGTTGCCCTGCGGCCACTTCCTGCCCGAAGAGCAACCGGACCTGACCGCACGCTTGCTGCGCGAGTTTCTTCTGAGCCACCTCGGCTCGGGCTCTACCGGCTAGCAGTAATCGAGGATGGTTGCCTGCGCCGATGTCGTGGCGTCGGAGTTCGGCGAGGCTTCAACCATGAAATTGCAACCGACTTTGATCCTGTCCGGAATGGCCACCGGGGCTGTTGCGGCCGCAATCGTGCTGTCGCCCAATGCCTCTGCCCAGCCGGTCGCACCGATATGTGATGTCACCGGCCAGGTGCAGTCTTTCTGTAAGTCAGCAGGCAACTACCAGGGCAACTTTTCCCAGCAGGTGCCGCAGCTGACGCAGTTCGAGTATCCCTACGGTTGGTTGCAGACCCTCTGACCCCGCCCCGGCTAGAATCGGGCCATCATGCCCGAGGCTCTGGAGGACAGCGCGGTCACGGACGACGACGCCGGGACGGAGCAGGCACGCCTGCGGCAGCTGTCGCCGGGCATCAAGCCGCTGCTGGTGCTCAGCAAGATCCGCGGCATTCTGGATGCCTTCTCGCTGAGCCGACCTGTCTTGACCTTGAGCGAATTACGCGCTGCGACGGGTTATCCCACGTCGACGGTACAGCGGTTGGTGGCCAATCTGGTGGCCGAGGGATTCTTGGACCGGGACGGCGACCGCTACCGGATCGGCGCCACGATGGCGTACTGGGCCGCGCCGGCCAGCCGGGGGATCGACCGGCTGCGGGCAGTGACACCCGCGTTGCAGGAACTGCGGGAGATCACCGGCGAAACGGCGTGCTTCTTCGTCCGTGAAGGCCCGCACCGGGTGTGTGTGGCCATGGCGGAGACCGGACACGCCATTCGCCGGGAGATGCACGTCGGGAAAGTCGTTCCGCTGCAGACCGGTTCGGCCGGGCGGGTGCTGATGGCCTGGGATGACGAGGCACTGCGTGATGTGCTGGCCGGACCGCTGGAGAAGTTCACCGATCTCACCGTGGTCGACCCGGTCGTGTTGCGTGCCGACGTCGATGCGGTACGGCGCGCGGGTTGGTCCTACACCGAGGGCGACCGCGATGACGGCGCCGCCGGGTTGTCGGCACCGGTTTTCGACGGACAGGCTCAGCTGGTGGGCGCCATGACGATCAGCGGGCCCGCGTCGCGGGTCACCAGGACCCTGGCCGACACCTGGGCAGAGGAGCTGGTCCGGCTGGCGGAAACCGCGACCAGGCTGCTCGGCGGTCGGCTTCCGTACTGAGCTCAGACCGGGTTGATCTCTTCGAGGTTGCGGCGGGTGGTCCGAGGACCGATCCACGCCACGACGGCGACGGCGATCGCTAGCGCGGCGAGCACGACGGTGAACATCGCAGCGGCGCCGTAGGTGTCGAGCACCGGGATCAGGATGAAGGGCAGCGCCCCGCTGGACAGCCGGGACAGCGAATAGGTCCAACCGACCGCCGTCGCGCGGACATCCGTCGGGAAGATCTCGGCTTGGTAGACGTGGTAGACGTTGGAGAACACGTTGCTGGTCGCCGTGGTGAGGAAGCCGAACACCACGATCAGCACGGTGTTGTCGACGGTGGCGAACAGCAAGCCGAACCCGGCCATCGCGACGATCGTCGTTATCACCAGGTACTTGCGTTCGAACCGTTTGAGCAGCGGCACCGACAGTGCCGAGCCCACCGGATAGCCGATATAGGACAGGGCGGTGAACAACAGCGATGACGTGATGTCGTAGCCGCGGCTGACCAGCACCAGCGCGGCCAGCGTGCCGAATCCGTAGTAGCCGAACGCCTGGAAGACGTGGAAGATCGCCAGCATGCCCAG
>JBEVHL010000627.1:0-3480 GCA_040511255.1 Mycobacterium sp.
CAGCACCACGCCGATCGGATAGGCCGACAGCAGGGCGCCGCTGGCGCGGTTGCGGAACCGCTTCGGCCAGGACTCCATCGCGTACGTCACGCTGGTCGCATATTCGCCGGCCATTCCGATGCCGACGATCGCGCGGAAGACGAACATCGGCCAGTAGCCCCAGGCCAGACCGCACAAAAAGCTGCCACCGGCGAAGCACAGGATGCTGATCACCATGGCGCCTTTGCGGCCGAACCGATCGGCGACCGCACCGAGGAGCAGTCCGCCGAACCACCGCGAGACGAATGCGGCGCTGACCAGTGTCGTGGCCTGGACCAGGCTCAGGTCGAACTCGTCGGCCAACTCGGTGAGGACCAGGGTGATCAGGATGAAGTCGAAACCGTCCAGCAGGTAGCCGATCCAGGCTGCCCAGAATTGTTTCCACTGTGTGGGTGTCAAGGATTCATGCTCGTCGGTTGCGTCCGGTGATGTGGTCACGGCTACCCCTGTGCGATCAGATATCGGATATGTGAGATCAGATAACCGCACGTTACAACATGACGCATGTCACATCAATAGGTTCACCGGGCCCAGCGGGACGGGTTACGCGGGATCGTTGTCGAGGCTGCGCTGCAGGTCCTCGAAATGACGCGCGACCGCGTTGGTCATGGCGGTGCGGTCCCCGGACCGCAGGGCGTCGACGATCGCGGCGTGGTCCTCTGCAGTAGGTCGGCGCAGGTCAAGCACGATATGGTCGGCCGCCTTGCGGAAAATGGTCCAGAACACGTCGATCAGCTGCAGCACGAACGGGTTGCCCAGTGGCGCGAACAACTCCTGATGGAAGGCCTGGTCGACTTCCGCAGGCACACGGCCGTCGCGCGCCCGGGCGCGCATCTGGGCGACCAGCTCGTCGAGCCGGGCCAGGTCGGCTTCGGTGACCACCTTGGCGACCTCGCTGATCAGCCCCTCTTCCAGGGCGCGACGGGTCTGCAGTAGCTGGCGTAACGGGACGCTGTCGGCCTGCAGTCCATACGGCAGTTGCTCGATCAGCGGGCCGAAGCTGAAGGTGCCGACAAACAGCCCCCGACCGCGCCGGACCTCCACCACGCCGTGCGCCTCGAGGCGGCGCAGGCCCTCCCGCACGGAGGTCTTGCCGACGTCGAGCAGTGCCGCCAGTTCGGCTTCCGAGGGCAGCGGGTCACCCGGTTTCAACTGGTTGTCGACGATGAACCCTCGGATGGCATTGCCGGTCTCGTGTGACAGCAGTGCCCGCATGACATGACCTCTCTGACGTCCCGGAGAACGAATGAGGTTCTCGGATATCAGTTAGGTTACCGCTCCCGCCGACAGCCGCTCGGATCGATCTAGAGGTCGGGATCCTTCTCCACCGCGATCACGAAGTCGTCGCCGTGTTCGATGACGCCGGCGATCACGGCTTCGTCGATGGCCTCCTCGGCGTAGCGCTTCCGGACCATCATCGGGTCCCGGCGTAGGTCTTTCACCAGCGCCACCGACAGGCCGACCATCACCAGCACGAACGGCAGCGCCGCGATGATCGTCAGCGACTGCAACCCGTTGAGGGCATCAGACCCGCCGACCAGCAGCATCACCGCAGCCACCGCACCCGTAGCCGCACCCCAGAACACCACGGTCTTGCGGGAAGGCTCGATGGTGCCGCGCTCGGACAGCGACCCCATCACGATCGACGCCGCGTCTGCGCCGGAGACGAAGAAGATGGCCACCAACACCATCACCAGAACACTGGCGACGGTGGCGAAGGGGAACTGATCGAGCAGCGTGAACAACTGCGACTGACTGTTGCCGTCGCCGTAGATGTCCGTGCCGTTCTGCTGCGCGTAGAGCGCAGAACCGCCGAAGACCGCGAACCACACCAGCGACACCAAGCTGGGCACCAACAGCACGCCGGTGACGAACTGGCGGATGGTCCGGCCGCGGGAGATCCGGGCGATGAACATGCCGACAAACGGTGTCCAGGACAGCCACCACGCCCAGTAGAACACCGTCCACGACTGCAGCCAGGTGTCGACGTCGCCGCCTTCGGCTCCGGTGCGTGCGGACATCATCGCGATGTCCTGGAAGTAGGTCCCGAGCGACGTCGGTATCACGTTCAAGATGAAAACCGTTGGGCCGACGATGAATACGAAGAGCGCGAGGATCAGCGCCAGCACCATGTTGATGTTCGACAGCCACTGGATGCCCTTGGCGACGCCGGACACCGCGGAGAAGATGAACGCGATGGTGAGCACCACGATGATGCCGATCAGCACCACGTTGCTGCCCGACCCGATGCCCGCAACGATGTCCAGACCGCTGGAGATCTGCAGCGCGCCCAGACCGAGCGACGCCGCGGAGCCGAAGAGCGTGGCGAAGATCGCCAGCATGTCGATGACCTTGCCCCACCCGCCGTTGGCATGGTCGCCGATCAGCGGCTCGAAGGCCGCGCTGATCAACTGCAGGCGGCCCTTGCGGTACACGCCGTACGCGATTGCGAGGCCGACGACGGCGTAGATGGCCCATGGGTGCAGCGTCCAGTGGAACAGCGTCGTTGCCATCGCCGTCTGCACGGCCTCGGGGTTGCCCTCCGGGCCGGTGCCGGGCGGGGGAGTCACCAGGTGCGACAGCGGTTCTGCCACGCCGTAGAACATCAGTCCGATGCCCATTCCGGCGCTGAACATCATCGCGATCCACGAGACGGTCTTGAACTCCGGTTCCTCGTCGTCGCGGCCGAGTGGGATGGCCCCGAATCGGCCGATCGCCAACCACAGCACGAACACCACAAATCCCGAGGCCGTCAGGATGAACAGCCAACCGGTGTTCGCCATGATCCAGGTCAGCGCCGCGCCGGAGACAGTCTTCAACGACGGGGTGCTGATGAATCCCCACACCAGGAAGCCCACGGCGATGGCGGCGGTGACACCGAAGACCAACAGGTCAAGTCCCTTGCGGCCGGTGTTGGCGGTCTCGTCTACCGGGACGTCGAGGGCCGGGTGGGGGATGACCGCACCGGAGGGTGAACGCAACGCGTTGACCACTGCGCGGCGCTTCCGCCGCTGGCGTGCATCCCGATCTGTCTCGGGTTTGGCTTCAGACAAAGTCATGGAGTGCCGCCCTTAAGTTGCCGTTCACAGGTGATTCACATTCGACTCCCCCACGGTGGGCCCGTCAAGTGGGGGCCGCGGACTGCTTTTGCGAACCGCGGCGGGCCCTCCGTGGGAGTGCTTCAGCTGGAACAGTTTTGACTGTGTGGCAACTCGAATGGAATTGGCCGCACCGGTACTGCCGCAGCCTCCGCTAGTTGTTGTGCTGCCCGCAGTCGGTGTTGGCCGGCCTGGCCGACCATGCGCAGGCCTCGACATCGCTGATGCTGCCGTAACCACCACCGGTGAACACGCCGTACGCGGTTCCGTTGGTGCCGGTGTAGGTGGCCCCGCCACCACCACCGCCGCCGCCGGAGTTCATCACGGTCAAGGTCCAACCCCC
>JBEVHL010000628.1:0-11187 GCA_040511255.1 Mycobacterium sp.
CACCCTCGGCGGCACCCGCTCCGACGAGCGTGTGCAGCTCGTCGATGAACAGGATGATGTCGCCGCGGGTGTTGATCTCCTTGAGCACCTTCTTGAGGCGCTCCTCGAAGTCACCGCGGTAGCGGCTGCCGGCCACCAGCGAACCGAGATCCAGCGTGTAGAGCTGCTTGTCCTTCAGCGTCTCCGGCACGTCGCCGTGCACGATGGCCTGTGCGAGACCCTCGACCACGGCGGTCTTGCCGACGCCGGGCTCGCCGATCAGCACCGGGTTGTTCTTGGTACGGCGGCTCAACACCTGCATGACCCGCTCGATTTCCTTCTCGCGGCCGATGACGGGGTCGAGCTTGCCCTCCATCGCGGCGGCGGTCAGGTTGCGGCCGAACTGGTCGAGGACCAGCGACGTCGACGGGTTGCCCGCCTCGCCGCCGCGGCCGCCGGTACCGGCTTCCGCGGTCTCCTTGCCCTGATAGCCGGACAGCAGCTGGATGACCTGCTGGCGCACGCGGGTGAGCTCGGCGCCGAGCTTGACCAGCACCTGGGCGGCCACGCCTTCGCCTTCTCGAATCAGGCCGAGCAAAATGTGCTCGGTGCCGATGTAGTTGTGGCCGAGCTGCAGTGCTTCGCGCAGCGAGAGCTCAAGCACCTTCTTGGCCCGCGGGGTGAAGGGGATATGACCGGACGGCGCCTGCTGGCCCTGGCCGATGATCTCCTCGACCTGGCTCCGCACGCCTTCCAGCGAGATGCCCAGCGACTCGAGGGACTTGGCTGCGACGCCTTCACCTTCGTGAATGAGGCCCAGCAGGATGTGCTCGGTGCCGATGTAGTTGTGGTTGAGCATCCTGGCTTCTTCTTGGGCCAGGACGACAACTCTGCGGGCACGGTCGGTAAATCGTTCGAACATCCGTGGTTACCTGCTCTCATAAACAAGGCGCGTGTGGCGCGGGCACTTTGCGCATTAAGAGTGCACAGCACCTGCCGTCCACTCTAATGGGCGCTCGCCCGGGGTGTCTTACCTTGGGTCCCAAGGTAGGGGCAAACCGGTGTGGACGCATCAAAGCAACGTCGGGTTACCCCGAATCGTTTCCGTTATCCCACCGCTGAGGGTTCGCCGCTAGCGAAAAGCCGCCATGAACCGGGTCCATGGCGGCTTTCAGCTTCCGAAACTGACGTCTCAAACCCCTAGGTGGCGGCGTGAAACGCGTCGATGACGTCGGCGGGGATCCGGCCACGGGTCGAGACGTTGTGGCCGTTGCGGCGTGCCCAGTCCCGGATAGCGGCACTCTGCTCGCGGTCTATGGCGGCCCGCCCGCGGCCCGAACCGGGTGCCCGCCCGCGACGGCGACCACCTACACGACGCCCCGACTCGATCCACCCTTTGAGATCGGAACGAAGTTTCTTGGCATTCTTGTCGGAAAGATCGATCTCATAGGTAACTCCGTCGAGACCGAATTCCACCGTCTCGTCGGCGGCGCCCTCACCGTCGAAATCATCGACCAAGGTGACGGTTACTTTCTTCGCCATTAGCTCACTGATCCTTCATCTGTGCACACGCATGTGGGTATATCGCCGGATTGACGACCTACCCCCCGAGTTACCAATGTGCCATACGAATCCCCCGCATTCAACAACGCGGGCAATCGGTGCAGTTCAGTTGACGTGTCGTCGCACAATCGGGAACAAAACTGTCTCCCGAATTGACAAGCCCGTCAGGCTCATCAACAAGCGGTCGATACCCATTCCCGTGCCTGTTGTCGGAGGCATCGCATACTCCATGGCGGCGAGAAAATCCTCGTCCAACTCCATCGCCTCATCGTCACCGGCGGCAGCAGCCCTGGCCTGCGAGGCGAACCGGTCACGCTGGATAACCGGGTCGATCAGCTCCGAGTATCCCGTGGCGAGTTCGAATCCCCGCACGTAAAGATCCCATTTCTCGGTGACCCCCGAGATGCTGCGATGTTCGCGGGTCAACGGGGTGGTTTCCACGGGGAAATCCTTGACAAAAGTCGGCGCCCAGAGGGTGTCACCCACAGTATGTTCCCAGAGTTCTTCCACCAGCTTGCCGTGTCCATATCCCTTGTCACGCGGGAGCTCCAGACCCAGGCGTTCGGCGATACTCCACAACTGCTGCGCGGAAGTTTCCGGGGTGATCTCTTCGCCCAAGGCGTCTGACAATGAGGGATACATTTGTATCGTCGCCCATTCGCCGTCGAGGTCGTAGATCTCGCCATCCGGCAGTGGCACTTGTCTGGTGCCGATCGCCTCATCAGCGACTTCCTGAATTACTTCTCGGGTGACAACTGCAGAATCGTCATAGGTGCCGTACGCCTGATAAGTCTCGAGCATCGAGAATTCCGGCGAATGGGTGGAATCCGCACCTTCGTTTCGGAAGTTCCGATTCAGCTCGAAGACCTTGTCCAGTCCGCCCACGACGCAGCGCTTCAGGAACAGTTCCGGCGCGATTCTCAAGAACAGGTCGGCGTCGAGGGCATTCGAGTGGGTGACGAACGGCCGCGCCGCTGCGCCGCCGGCCTGAACTTGCAGCATCGGCGTCTCGACTTCGAGGAAGCCCCGCCGCTCCAATGCCGAGCGCACCGCCCGCACCACGGCAATGCGCTGCCGCGCGACGATCCTGGCTTCCGGGCGAACGATCAAATCCACGTAGCGCTGCCGCACCCGGGTTTCTTCGTTCATTTCTTTATGCGCCACCGGTAGCGGCCGCAGCGCCTTGGACGCCATCAACCACGAGTCGGCCAGCACCGACAATTCGCCACGACGCGAACTGATCACTTCGCCGTGCACGAAGACGATGTCGCCGAGGTCGACATCAGCCTTCCACGCGTCGAGGGAGTCCTGGCCGACGCCGGCCAGGCTGATCATCGCCTGCAACTGCGTTCCGTCGCCGTCCTGCAGTGTCGCGAAACACAGCTTGCCGGAGTTGCGCGCGAACACCACCCGACCGGCCACGCCGACGATGTCGCCGGTGGTGGTGTCGGCGGCCAGGTCCGGATAGCCGGCCCGGATTTCAGCCAGGGTGTGGGTGCGGTGCACCTGCACGGGATACGGCTCGCGGCCCTCGGCCAGCAGTCGTTCTCGCTTGGCCTGTCGAATCCGGAACTGCTCTGGAAGGTCGTTCGCGGAATCCGAAGTATCTGCAGAGCTCACGGGGTGCCAGCTTAAAGGACTTTCTCGACCTAAATTGAACGCGTGACTTCCACCATCAGCGCAGCAGCCGTCGCGGCGCTGGCCGACGAGCCCATCGATTGGCGCTTCAAGGGCCTGCCGGTCGAGTGGAGCGGCCGCACCCCCGCCGAGATCTGCGTCGCGCGACCGCTGTTGTTCGACACCGGGCCGCTCGGTCCGGTCTGCGTGCTGGCCGCGGACGCGCTCGCCCACAATGCGGCCACGATGGCGCGGTGGTGCACCGAACGCGGGGTGCAACTCGCCCCGCACGGCAAGACCCATATGTCACCGCAGCTGTGCGCGCGCCAACTCGCGGTGGGTGCGGTCGGCATCACCGCGGCCACCATCAGCCAGGTGCGCACTTTCCGGGCGTTCGGTGTCGGTTCGGTGCTGCTGGCCAACCAGCTGATCGATCCGGCCGGATTGCGTTGGCTGTCAACAGAACTGGATGCTCATCCCGAATTCGACCTGGTGTGCTGGGTGGATTCGGTTCGCGGGGTGCAGATCATGACCGCCGAACTGGCGGCCGCAGGCGCGGTGCGACCGGTGGACGTCTGCGTCGAGGTCGGCCAGGCAGGCGGCCGGACAGGCTGCCGCACCGACGGCATGGTCGACGAGGTGGCCCGTGCCGCCGCGGCGTCTCCGCAGCTGCGGTTGGTCGGGGTCGCCGGGTACGAGGCAGCGCTCGGCCACGACGTGTCCGACGTCGGCCGCGACGACGTGCGCGGGTATCTGGAGCGGATGCGGTCTGCCGTGTCCCGGCTGGCCGAGGATTTCGAAACCGACGACGTACTGGTCACCGCCGGTGGCAGTACGCACTTCGACCTGGTTACCGAGGTGTTGACGGGCGGCTGGCCCGACGGCCTGGCGGTGCGCACCGTGCTGCGCAGCGGCGCGTACCTCACCCACGACGACGGTCTGTACCGGCGGACGTCCCCGCTCACCCGCCCCGGTGTGCAGTCCGCGACGCTGCTCCCCGCACTGAGCGTGTGGGCGCAGGTGTGTTCGCGACCCGAGCCTGACCTGGCGTTCCTGACGATGGGGCGCCGTGATGTGGCCTTCGACCAGGATCTGCCGCTGCCGCGGTCCCTACCGGAGTCCGTGGTGACCAAGCTCAACGACCAGCACGCGTTCCTGCACCTCGGCAGCGACGACGCCGACCGGGTCGACGTGGGCAGCTGGCTGGAGTTCGGGATTTCGCACCCGTGCACGGTGTTCGACAAATGGCAGCTGATCCCGGTGCTCGACGACGAGTTGCGGGTGGTCGAGTTGATCCGGACGTTCTTCTGATTGTCCGGCTAGCGGCCTGGTTTGAGCTTGCCCCGCTGGCTGTCCCGGTTGCGTTCGAACACCAGCCGCAAGCCGTCGAGCGTCAGGTGCTGGTCGTACTTGGCCGGCGTGTGCAGGTCGGCCAGCAGCAGCGGAGCCGTGTGACCGGTGGCCACCACCGCGATGTCGGCACCGGAGAAACCGTCGATGTCCTCGCGGATGCGCCGGATGATGCCGTCGACCAGGCCGGCGAATCCGAAGACCGCGCCGGCCTGCATGCACTCGACGGTGTTCTTGCCTACCACCGACCGGGGCCGGGTCAGCTCGACGCGACGCAGCGCGGCCGACCGGGCCGCGGCGGCGTCCGAGGAGACCTGCACACCCGGCGCGATCGCGCCGCCGAGGAACTCTCCTTTGGCCGACACCACGTCCACGCAGATCGACGAGCCGAAGTCCACCACGATCGCCGCGGAGCCGTACTTGTGGTACGCCGCAAGGCAATTGACGATCCGATCGGCTCCGACTTCTTTCGGGTTGTCGACGAGTAACGGGATACCGGTGCGCACACCCGGCTCGATCAGCACGTGCGGCACCGCCGGCCAGTACTGGTCGAGCATCACCCTGACCTCGTGCAGCACCGAGGGCACCGTGGACAGCGCCGCCGCTCCGGTCAGCTGTTCGGAGTCATCGCCGAGCAATCCGTCGAGCGTCAGCGCCAGCTCGTCGGCGGTGACTTCCGGTTCGGTGCGAATTCGCCAGTGCTGCACCACTTTTGCGTGGTCACCGGAGCCGGAGATCAACCCGATGACGGTGTGGGTGTTGCGGACATCGATGGCCAGGAGCACTCAGTTCCTCCACGGCAATTCGGGATGGGCCTGCGGCCCTGGCGTGCCGTCACCGAGTTCGACGGCGATGTTGTCCAGCAACCGGGTGGTGCCGAACCGTGCCGCGACCAGCAGCCGGCCGGGGCCGGCGCCCGGGGAGGGTTCCAGTCCGAGACCACGGGCGGTCACGTAGTCGACGTCGATGCCGGCCACCCCGTCGAGCACCGACAGCGCGGCACTGACGGCAGCGTCCGGGCCGCCGGATGCGGCGTACACCCCGGCCAGCAGTGCCGCCGACAGAGCGCCGGCCTGTTCGCGTTGCACGGGGTCTAAATAGCGGTTGCGCGACGACATCGCCAGTCCGTCGTCCTCCCGCTCGGTCGGCACGCCGACGATGCGGGTGTCGACGTTGAGATCGGCCACCATCTGGCGGATCAGCACCAGCTGCTGGTAGTCCTTCTCGCCGAAGAACGCCCGGTCGGGTCGGATGATCTGCAGCAGTTTCAGCACGACGGTGAGCATGCCCGCGAAATGGGTTGGCCGGGAAGCGCCTTCGAGCTCGGCGCCGAGCGGGCCGGGGTGCACGGAGGTCCGCGGGCCGTCGGGGTACATGTCGGCCGCGGTCGGGGTGAACACGATCTCGACGCCCTCGGCGCGCAACAGTTCGAGATCGGCGTCCAACGTGCGGGGGTAGGCGTCCAGATCCTCACCCGCGCCGAATTGCAGCGGGTTGACGAAGATCGACACCACCACCACCGACCCCGGCACGCGTTTGGCCATCTGCACCAGCGCCAGGTGCCCGTCGTGCAGCGCGCCCATGGTCGGCACCAGCATCACCCGCCTGCCGGTGTGGCGGAGCGCCCGGGTGACGCCCGAGACGGTGGCCGGCGTGGGGTAGACGTTGAGCTCGCCGGCCCGGAATTTCAGTTGCGGCTTCACTTCAGCGCCTCGAAAACTGCAGTCGGGGCATGGGCACGCTGTGCGGTCCGCAGCGCCACGGCGCGGTAGACCTCGCCGAGGTCGGGATCGAGCTGGCGCAGCGCGGCGAGATGACCCGCGACGGCGGGTGCGTCGCCGCGGGCGACGGGGCCGGTCAGTGCGCCCTGGCCGCGGCGCAGGGTGTTCTCCAGGGCGGCCCTGGCCAGCGGGGCGATGACGCGTTCGGCGATCCCCCCTGGGTTGTCTCCCACCAGTTCCTGGCCCAGCAGTTCCTGCCCGGCCAGCGCGGACCGCAGTGCCTGCAGCGCGTCGGCGACGATGGTGACGATGTGGTTGCTGGCGTGGGCCAGGGCGGCGTGGTACGTCGTCCGGTCTTCTTCGCGGACCCCGACCGGTTCGCCACCGATCTCCAGGACCAGCGCCTGGGCGATGGCATAGCCGATCTCGTCGGCGGCGGTGACGCCGAAACAGGTGTCGCTGAGCCGGGCGATGTCCTCGTCGCCGCCGGTGAAGGTCATCGCGGGGTGGATCGCCAGCGGCACACACCCGAGCTCGGCCAAGGGCGCCAGGATCGCGACGCCGTTGGCGCCGGAGGTGTGCGCGACGATGGTGCCGGGTTTCACCGACGAGGTGGCCGCCAGTCCGGACACCAGCGATGCCAGCTCGCTGTCGGGCACGGCCAGCAGCAGCAGCTCGGAGCTGGCCGCCACTTCATGCACCGGCAGCACCTGGGTGTCCGGTAACCGGCGTTCGGCGCGGTTGAGGGATTCGGTGGAAATGGCGCTGCAGGCGACGACGATGTGTTCGGCGCGTTCCAGCGCGACGCCGAGCGCGGTGCCGACGCGGCCCGCGGAGATGATGCCCACCTTCAGCCGGGCGGGACGGAATCCGTTGGGAGTCCCCAAGAGGACGACCTCGCTGACGTCGTTGGTGCGTTCCGGTCCTCGTGGCGCGGGTACCGGACGGTCCCGACGACTTTAGCTCAGTCCTCCCGGCGCCGACGGCCCCCGCCGCCGCCGGTGGCCCCGGCCTGCAGGCGGGCCAGCAGTTCGGCGACGGACTGGCCGCCGGTCGGCGGTCCGGCGTCGGCCGCCTCATCGATGCTGCGATGGCGCGGGGCAGGAGCGGTTTCCGCCCGGGGGGCCGCGGGTGCCTGCGCCGGATCGGGTGGCGCTGTCGGTGTCGGCGTCGGGGGCGGTGTTGGGGGTGCCAGTCGGGGAGCGGCGGCTGCGGCCGCGTCGGATGAGGAGTGCCGACCGCGGCGGTCCGGCGCCGGGGCGGGCGGTGGCTGCTGCCCGGAGTGCTTGCCCCGCTCGGCGTCGGGCGGTGCGGCGGCAGGAGGCGGCGGGGTGGGGGTGGGGGTGGGGGTGGCCTGCCGGGCCTGACCGTTGTCGGTCGGCGGCGCAGGCGTGGGTGTGGGCGTGGCCGGCGGTTCCGAGGTGGGCGCCGGCGCCGGCGTTGTGGGCGGAGGCGGCGGCGGGGCGACCCAGGCGTTGGGCTGGGGCCGGGCCGCGGGTGGCTGCCGACGGGGCGGCGGCGGAGGTTGCTGCGCCTGCGGCTGGGGCTGCGGCGGCTGCGGTTGGGGCTGCGGCGGTTGGGGTGTGGGTTGAGGTTGTGGCTGCGGTTGAGGTTGGGGCTGTGGTTGGGCCCGGAGCCAGCCGCTGTCCTCGGACGGGCGCCGATGGGACCCGCGATAGGCGGGGTCGTCGGGCTGCAACTCCGGGGTCGGCGGCGCCAACGGTTCCTCGGGCACGTCGATGATCGGACTCTCGGCGGTCCGGGTGGTGTCGGTGTCGCGCGCCGAATCCCGGGGTACCGACGTGATCCGGCTGCTGGTCACCCGGTCCGGTTTGGCCGTTTCGGAGTTCCTGGTCCATTCGGCATAGGCCCGGTCGGTCTCGATCGCGGGCCGGTGCGCCAGATCGGCGTCGAAAAGGATCTCCAGGTTGGTCCGTAGCGCCGCCAACTCGGCCCGCAGCGCGGCCACCTCGTCGGAGGCCTGCGCCCGCAGCTCGGACGAAAGCTCGCGGCGCAGATGGGTTTCCACGGTCAGCTCGTATTCACGGCGCGCCGAGATCTCCCTGTCGAGCTGTAGGTCATAGACCAGTTTGAGATCGCGCACCTTGGCCGCGTCCGCGTCGCTCTGCCTGCGGTAGATGACCGAGACGAAGGCGCCCACCACCGCCGCCCACAGCGCCAGGATGACGGCGAGCTTCAACAGCTCCACCCGATTGGTGAACACCAGTGCAGAACTGGCCGCGATGGCCAGGACCAGCAACACCGTCAACAGCAGCCAGCCCGGCCTGCGGCCGCCGCGCCGAGCGCGGGCGCCGCGGGACAGAACGGTCATGGGCTGACTGTACCTGCGCGAGGTTACTGCGCGTGTCGCCGTGCTCCGGCGATTCCACAGCGGTTTTCGGCCCGGCGTGGGTGGCCTCAATCCGGCTCGCCGTCAGCACCTTCCATGGGGTCACCCGGTGACTTGCAGCAATGCTGCAGCCACACTGCGGCAGCGGCCAGTGCCAGCGCCGACACCGCGGCCACGACCGCGCCGCTGGTGTCGTCGCCGGCCACCCGCAGCGTGTCGCGTCGCGGCAACACGTACACCAGCACCGCCAGCCACCAACCCAGCACCGCCGCCCCGACCCAGGCCGACGCGATGGCGATCACCACGCTGCGCGCGACGGCGATGGGATGCAGACGCCCCGCGCCTTCGCCGATCTCGCCGCTGCCGATTTTCGCCCGGACCTGAAATCCCCAGGCCGCCTCCGCCAGCGCGACCGCCGCCAGGGACAGCCCGGTCCAGATGGTCAGCGGCGGGAACCAGCGGTAGATCAGCAGCACCGCCAGATAACTGAGCACGCCTGCGCCGATCGTCACCGCCGTCAGGTCACGGATCCGGGTCGGCCCCATCAGTGCGCCGGCTCGAGGACCAGCCCGGTCAGCCGGACACCGTCGCGGTCAGCCTGGTCGAGTTCGTCGAGCAGCCGAGATACCGGTCGCATCTCACCGACCACCGTCAGCTCGGCGGCGGGGTCGACGGCCAACCAGGGGATCAGGACGAAGGCCCGCAGGTGGGCAAGTGGGTGCGGCAACGTCAGGCCCTCATCGCGCGAATACAGCTCGACACCGTTGTCGTGGCACGTCACCAGGTCGACGTCCAGGCTGCGGGGACCCCATTTCTGGCCGCGCACCCGCTGCGCCTGCTGTTCCAGATTCTGGGAGAAGCTCAGCCAGCCGGGGCCGTCGAAGGCCGGGTCCTCGGCGATCAGCACCGCGTTGAGGAACGGGCCCTGGTCCACTCCGCCCCACGGGTCGGTTTCGTAGACCGGCGACACCGCGCGGATCCGCTCCCCCAGGGCGTCGACCACCGACTGCAGCCGGGCGGCCCGGTCGCCGAGATTGGACCCGATGGACAGCACCACCCGGCTCACGACGCGCCTCCCTCGGCGGGTACCGGCCCGCGTCCACCGCGGCGCGACCGGCGCGCCACCACGGCGACGTTGGCGAACGTCAGCGGGATCGGAGCCTGCGGCTTGTTGACCGTGACCTCGACGGCGTGCACGCGCTCGTCGACCATCACGTCGTCGGCGATCTCGGCGGCCACCGTCTCGATCAGATTCCTGGCTTCGCCGCCGACGATATCGGCGGCGCGTTGGGCCAGCACGCCGTAGTCGTAGGTGTCGGACAGCTGGTCACTGGCCGCGGCCTGGTCCAGGTCGATCCACAGCGTGATGTCGATGAGGAAGTCCTGCCCGTCGCGGCGTTCGTGGTCGAATACCCCGTGGTTACCGCGAACAGCCAAGCCGCGCAACTCTATTCGATCAGCCATCGGTCCCTTTCGCTGTCCATGCACCGACCACCTTCAGTGCGTCGACCGAAGCCCGGACATCGTGTACCCGCACTCCCCATGCGCCGTTGACGGCGGCCAGCGCCGACACGACAGCAGTCGCGGTCTCGCGGCCGTCCGGCGGCCGGACAGTTCCGTCGGCGTCGGCCAACAGGGCGCCGAGGAACCGCTTCCGCGACGCCCCGATCAGCACCGGGATACCGGTGGCGACGAACTGGGGCAATGCCTGTAGCAGCGCCCAATTGTGTTGTGCGGTCTTGGCGAAACCCAGTCCCGGATCGATCACCAGATTGCCCGCGTCGACACCGGCGGCGACGGCGGCATCGACGGTGGCCAGCAGGTCGGCGCGCACCTCGGCCACCACGTCGCCGTAGGACGGCACGTCGTGGGAGGTGCCGCCGGACATCGACCGCCAGTGCATCAGCACCCATGGCACGCCGGCCTCGGCCAGCAGGCCCGCCATCGCCGGGTCCGCCCGTCCGCCGGACACGTCGTTGACGATGGCCGCCCCGGCCGCCAGCGCCGCTTGGGCGACCGCCGCGTGCATGGTGTCGATACTGACCGTAATGCCTTGTGCGGCAAGGCCTTCGACGACGGGGACGACGCGGGCCAGTTCGACGGCTGCGTCGACGCGAACCGCGCCGGGGCGGGTGGATTCACCACCGACGTCGATGATCGCCGCCCCTTCGGCGACCAGACGCAAGCCCTGCTCGACGGCGCGATCAGCGTCCAGGTAACGTCCGCCGTCGGAAAAAGAGTCGTCGGTGACGTTCACGACCCCCATCACCTGCACGCGCATCGGGCTCACTTGCGCAGGATGAGATCCAGCGCCTCGGACCGGGAAGCGGAATCGGTCTTGAACTGACCGCGCACAGCCGAGGTGGTGGTGATCGCGCCGGGCTTGCGGACCCCGCGCATGGCCATGCAGAGGTGCTCGGCCTCGATGACGACGATGACACCGCGCGGGTCGAGCTTGCGCATCACGGCGTCGGCGATCTGGGTGGTGAGCCGCTCCTGCACCTGCGGCCGCTTGGCGTACAGGTCCACCACCCGGGCGATCTTCGACAGTCCGGTCACCCGGCCGTCGACCCCGGGGATGTAGCCGACGTGGGCCACGCCGTGGAA